>CALSAF010000189.1:0-8854 GCA_943372805.1 Rhizobium sp. Q54 | reverse complement strand
GCAACTCGGCGCCGAGGCGCTTCAGGTCACGCGTCTGCGCATAGTAGCGCAAGGCGGTTTCGTCGACTTCTGGCCGGGGCGATGCGCCCGGCTGCTCTGTTTGCTGACCGAGCTTGGCGATCTGTTGCTCAACGCTCTCTCTCGAGGGCGCAAGGTCAGCCGGCGGAAGGGTGCTGGCTGCCGGCACCTGTGCCACCGGTCTCCTCGCCGTGGTCGCAGTGGCTGGCCCAAAGGGATTCTCGCCCGGTGCAACCTCACGAATGACCGGAGCCGTCGGCTGTACGGCCACCGTTGTTGCGGGCGTCACGGCGACGGGTAACTGGGCGGGCAGAACGACTTGCGCCGGTGCCGGTGGAGCGTGTTCAGGAATGGGTCATGGCCAATCCATCCGCTGATCTGAGCGTCGGGAAGCTGGCCGATATGGTGGCCATGAGCGAGAAGACCCTGTCTCGGGCGTTCAAACAGAAAACGGGTCAGACAGTGGGCGAATTCGTACTCTCGGTTCGCTTGAGCTACGCCTGCGAAATGCTCAAGGCCGGCGAGCGGAAGATCAAGGACATCGCGCGCTTGAGCGGGTTGGGGAGCCAGACCAACATGCGACAACTGTTCATGACCCGGTTCGGGTGCTCCCCGACAGCCTATCGGGACGGTGCCATACAGGAGGTGAACGGGGGCCTGGTCGCCGACGACGCTTCTTCCACGAAACTGGATCAATGGCGAAACCAGGTCCTGTCCCAGCTGGCGGTCGTCGGGCGGGATGAAAAGGCCATCGCGTCCTGATACCAGGTGTCGATGATCGGAACCTATAGGATGGCTTATTGTGGGTCTCTGGCTAGGCGCGGCGCGCTGGGCGATTCTTTCGTATCGGCTAAGCAGCGCAACAACGCCAGAGGCCTGCAATAAGCCAGCTTTGGTCGGCTTCCCGCCCATTCTGGCGTCGTCGAGTTCCTTGACCGATGCGAAGCATCGCTCTTCGGACCTTTCCTAGCCAGATATGCCGGTCGAGCCGATCCTATAGATCCCTATCATCGACACCTGGTAGAAGGCGTGAGGGCGGGACCGTTTGGCTCGCGGCATGGGGCCGCACTGTGCATACGGGACTTCTGACCCCATATTGGAGTCACGTCTACTGCGGTAACGAGAAAAGCCATGGATCCTCAGGTCACCATCTGGTTCGATAGCAATTGTCCCCTGTGCCAGCGCGAGATTGCCCTGATGAAGCGTCTCGACCGGCGCGGCGCGATCCGGTTCGTCGATGCCTGCGACCTTTCCCAGGTGTGCCCGATCGACAGGGCAGAAATCCTGTCCCGGTTTCACGCCGACGAAAAGGGGACGCTCCTGTCGGGCGCGCAGGCATTCGCGGCGATGTGGCGCGCCATACCCCTCCTGCGTCCGCTCGGTCTGCTGGCCGGCTGGGCGCCCGCCACGCCCGCGTTCGAAGCCGCCTACCGGGGTTTCCTGCGCGTCCGGCCGCGTCTGCAACGGCTTCTTCGCTCACCGGCGGTTTTTCCCGATTAAATGGATGCAAAGCCGGATGGGTCAGTCGGGCATGGGTATCGTGACGGATGGCTTCGTGTCTGCTGCTTTGTGGGATGCGGAGGTGTCTGCAACCTCTCCCGCAGCCGGTGCCGCTGCACTGATCTCCGCTTTCATCTTGGACGCTAAGGGATCCGCGACCGGAGCGCCGGTTGCATATGTATAGGATGTGGTGCCGCTCGCGATGACCGACACATTGGCGCCGCCAAGGGACAATCCCGAGAGCAGACCGGCAAGCACCTCCGTTCCCAGTGCGGGGTGGCAGTAGCGAAGGCGGATTGTCGAGGCCTCCTCCCCAGTCGCCCTGGCAGCCTTGTCAATCGTCTGCCAGGCGTAGACGCAGGCGCCGCGCTCGCCCACCCTGCCTGTCGCGACCCCGTAGGGGCCGTATCCGTTTTGGCGCACGACCGGGTCGAGGCTCATACGGATCCCGGGAAATTCGGATGCGAGTTCACGTGCAAGCTCGGCACGGCTTGGTCCACGCCGGAACGCCGCCATTGCCGCTGTGCCGGTGGTAACCGTCAGCCTGTTCTCGCCCGGGATTGTCGTCGTGCTGCGGTAGGCGATCACCTGTGTCGGGGCACTGCCGACAGTCGTCTGGCGGACGCCGATCGGTGTTTCTCCCAGCGTCGTCAGCGTGGCCAGCGCCAGATGTGGGGGGAGCTCGCGATTGCCTGTCGCGCTTGCGGGAGCTGCCGACGCGATGCCATCCAGGTAAGGATCCTCGACGGTGTTGCAGCCCGTGAGTGCAAGCAGCGCCACGAGGCTGATGGTGGAGGCTTTCATCGTGTGATCCCCATGCGTTCGTTGATCGCTGCAATGCCCCGGCTGTTCGCAGGGTCCGCCACCACCTGGTTGAGTTGCGCAAAAATTGCGCGAGACTGGGCGAGATTGCCGAGGTGATAGTGGCTCCAGGCGCGCATCTGGCTGATGCCAACCGGCTCCGGCATGATCTGCAGGCGTGCATTCAGGGCTTCGAGTGTCTGGCGATACTGCTTGCGATCGAAGGCGGCGCGCGCCTTCTGCCACAGCATTTCTGCTCGCACTTCCCGTTCCCGCAATGGCGTCAGGTTTTGCCGCATCAGCAGGGCTTCTGCATCATCGGTGAGATTTGAGCGAAGCAATGTGAGCCCGAGCCCGTAGGCGGCATCGTCTGACTTGCCACCACCGTCTGCAAGGCCTTGCATGAAGGCCTGACGTGCCTCCGCCAGATGGTTCAGGCCGAGCAGGCACCATCCCTTGATCACGACGGCATCCGGACGCAAGGCTGCCTTCGCTTCCAGCGTCCGCAGTTCCGAGATGCAGGCGCCATAGTCCTTCTTCTGCAGGCTCGAGGCGTAACGTGGCTGAACTCCCGTGGGCGCGCTGACCGGCTTGCCGCCCTTGCCCCTCGGTTCGAGTGCTGACCGGATCTCGTCGAAAACGGCGGCATAGGCGCTGGCGTGTTTTTCGCGCAGGTCGTTGACCTCAGCCTTCTGGCCGAGGCGCGTCGCAGACAGGACGAGCCCCTTGAGGCTATCAGCTTCGGGCTTCCATTCGAAGGCCCTTGTGAACCAGGCCCTAGCCGGTTCGAACTGGCGTGAATTGTAGGCGTACCAGCCGAGCAGGCGCGCATGGTCTGCGGATTCCGTCTTCTGAATTGCTTCGGAATAGCGCGTGACAATGCGATCCTCGAGATCCGTCCTGACCTCGCTGCGGAAGGGATAGGAGAGCTGATCGAGCAGGAATGCATCGTCGTCCTGCAGCAGTTCGAGATGCGAGGACACGAAGGTGAAGGCTTGGTCCTCCTTGCCGCGATGTCCCAGGCTCACGGCGAGGCCGCGCACGGCTTCTGCGGTTGCTCTGTGCTGCATCATCTGCTCGAACCAGCGGGCTGCTTCCTCCGGCTTGTCGCTTTTCAGCGCATACCAGCCCATCAGTCCCAGATCCTTCGGGTTCCGCTCCATCTCGGCCACCTGCCGCATCGCCGAAATGGTTTCGGCCGTCGGGGTCGACATGCCTGAGGCGTCGGCAACGTAGTCGCCGATCTCTCGCCGCATCAGATCGAGACGCAGAGCCGTCATCGCGAGCGCCAGATCAGGCTTCGAGGAGAGAATCTGAATGGCCTCGCGCAACTGGGCCGCCGGAATATCCTGTATTGCCTTGCGCAAGGTTGTCAGGATCAGCTCGTCGGAGAAAGTCTTCTCCGGTGGGCGAAACAGAATGCCGCGATAGAGCATTGTCAGCGGTTCATGCATCCCGTTTGCCCTGTAGGCGTCGATGAGCATCCAGAGCAGATCGATCTCGGTTTCCTGCGTCGCATCGAGATTGGCGCCTTCTCGGATGACCGTGGCGAAATCCCTTGCTGCATGCGCAGTCGTCATCGCCCGACGCATCTTGCGGCGTTCGAGCTTCGCCCGAAAATCGGCCGATGGCTCCCATCCCGGATTGGCCGCCGCGATGCGACTGATCTCCTGGTCGATCCCGGCATAGTCGTCACGCTCGTAGAGTTGCCAAAGCGTGGTCTCGTCGACCTGATCGCCATTTTCGGGCGCATAGAGATCTGCCGGGATGGCGAAACCCGGGAACTTCAGTTCCAGGCGGCGCGTCTCTGCTTCGACGCGCTCGCTTTCACCATTCCTGGCATAGTAGTAGAGAGCCGCGAGATCGACGGTGTCGGGCTTTGCTGCTGCCGGTGGCGTTGCAGGTTGTGCCTGAAGGTCCGGCGCGGGCGCTGCCATGGTCGAGGCAGCCCGCGGCGCGACCAGCGGTGTCGCCCGGGATGGCGCTGCCAGCAGGAGTGGGGCGAGTATAGTGCTTGCACAGAGTGCTGCTGCGAAAGTGCTTCTCGTCATTCGATTGTCCTCACGCCCTTGCGTGGCACGATGTATCCGACCCACCAGCCAAACCCGCCCATCAGGATGACGATGAGCGCGACATAGACAACGAAGTTGTCGGACAGCCAGGCGGCTGCGAGGCGTCTCAGGTTGGCGGGGCTTGTGTCGGTGATGGGGAAGAAGCTGTAGGCGTCCGGCTGGAGCGTTACGAGCTTGCTATCCGAATGCCGAATGATCGCTTCCCCGCCCTCCAGCGACATCCATGTCGCAGGTCCGGTGAGGGTGCTCATACCCGAGGCGAGAGAGGTCTCGTCACTTGCGGCAACGATCGTCCAAACGGCGTCGCTTTCGGGCGCCCGCACTTGTCTGACGCTGATCATCCGGTCACGGGAATCGACATGGATGTCGTCACGCCCGATCTCCTTGTAGCTGAGCCAGCGGTTGACGGTGGTGGAGGCCTCGGCAAACCAGTTCGTCGCACGGCTTTTGAGGGAGCGCTGGTCCTCTTCAAGTCGCGTCTCGACCTGGAATGCATTCAACAAGGCCTCGGAGTCCGACAGGCGGTGGCTGTCTTCGGATTGCCTGGCTACTGATGCCGTCGTCAATGCGTCGGTGACGAATGGCTGCAACCGCTCGCCCTTGCGACCTTCGAGCGACGCCTTCTCGGGCATGTCTCCGCTGGCCACGATGACGAGAGCGTCAGTCGTCGCACGCGGATCCGGGCGGCCAATCCTGATTTCGGCGGGCAAGGGATGGCCTGCGGAGATTGCCATGCGCGTAAGCAAGGTGAGGGCTGATCCCAGTCGCGACGGTGTCGCTGCATCGACAAAGACATCGAAGGCAGTCGAGCCGGTGAAGGGAAAGGATGTGCCGGCAAAGGCTGCAAGATCCGGCAGGCGTCCGGCTCTGGCGAGGGGTGGTATGGTGACCGTCGTTTCCTGAAGCATGAGAAAGCGAGAGCGTGCTTCGTCCCGGGTGGAGGGATCGCAGGCCTTGTCAGCCGCCGTGGGAAGCTCGGCGAGGATGCGGACATGATTGACGCCCGGATGGAACGAGCGCAGCGGCAGTTCCAGAGGCTTGTCCTTCAGGGTCATGCCTTCCGGATTGTAGAGCACCTGCGTGGCAACGGCACGCTCGTTGACACGTACGAGCAACTGGGTCCCAGGCGAAAGCCCCGGTGCCGTGGCCGCGTTCAGATGCAAGTCGACCGTGGCGTAGTCGCCGGGATAGAAATCCGACGGCATGATCACGGTGAAGCTGGTCTGGAAGAGGCGTCCGGCAAAGGGGGCCGTTCGGTATCCCACATCCGAGAGAGCATGAGTGGCCGGCGTTGCGCCGTCTATAGCTGATCCTTCGGCCTGCGCCCTGTTCGCCCGGATTAGGGGGAGCAGAGGGCCATTGACTGCGGCCAGCAGCAGCGACTGCAATTCGCTGGTGTTTGATGCACGCATTGTGAGGGCGAGGCGTCCGCCGTCCTTCTGTCGGACAAAAAGGCCGCGTGGCGCGCCGGCGAGCGTGTCGCGTGCAGATTGCGGAAGATCCATGCGGCTGGGATCGCCGACATACAGATCAATTCCAGGCCCCATGCCTTCCTCCGTGCCGACCGCGACTGCGAGGTCGCTTCGTCCCAGAACCAGCGCCAGTGTCTGCACGACGGAAAGGCTATCGCGAACGGTCGCCTGAGGGGTCTCGGGGCTTGCGATGAGCCGGATCTCGGTCGCCCCGTCCCCGTTGCGCCCCACCGAGAGAAGGCTCGCCAGATCGCCGTCCTTTGGTTCCACCTTGGTGACGAAGCCGCTGACCAGCGGGTCAATCTGCGTCCAGAGTTCGTAGCTGGCATCGACACTGCAATCGATCCGATGATGCTGGCGTGCCCGGATTCGAACCGTGTTCCAGCCCGGCACCAGCTTCGCTGCCGCAACCGGCAGGTCATGCGTCATCGGCCCGTTCGGCGAGCGGATGGGCAGGGTCTCGAGTGGCTCTCCGTTCAATTCCACATCGAGAACGGCGTCGTCTGGCAGCACCGAGACCGCGTTGAGGTAACTCAGGCGCACAGCACCACCTACGGCAACCTGATCCGGTGACAGATGAAAGCTCAGTTCGCGCGTAGCATCCTCGCCCTCCAGGCGCATGTCCCCTGCCGACTGACGGAAGGGGAGAGTGCGATGGCTGCCGGCGGAAGCAAGCGTGGAGGCGGCGGGAGGCGTTGCCGCCACCAGTTCGGCAGTGGCGAGGCCTGCGGCAATCGTCGGACGTGCCTGGACGCTTACCAGGAGTGCCGCAACGCCACACAGGAAACAGCTGAGATCTCTCTTAAGCATAGGCTGGTCCTCGCAGGGAAGACGGCTGGGAGATGACCGGGTCGTCGCAGGTCATCACAGGGCGGATCACCATGGGTGCATCTGGATGGGAGACTTCCGACGTTTCGCGGTTGAGCCTCAGAGCGTAGCTGAAGGCACGCAACGTTTCGGTCACCGTCCAGACGGCGAAGCGGAGGGTTCCCGTGAAGAAGCCCTTGTGTTTCTGAACCTTGTTCCAACGGTCCTGCAGAGGCTGCTGCTCGCAATACATCATTTCGGCTATGGCGATGAATGTCTCCGGTGTCCGTTCGGCGAACGCAAACCCGAAGCTCGTTTCATCGTTGCGGCGAAGGACGCTGCGGCAGACCAGCGGCACTTGCATGCTGCGACCATTCCGACGGATTTCGACCATGGCTTCCTGTCCCTTGTCGATACCGTCGACCGGCTTGCCGTCGATGAACTGCAGAGCCAGGCCGCCGCTTGAGACGTCGCCGATGATGACGGCGTGTGCGGCACGATCGACGTGCAGGATCGCATGACGGCGGACATTGAGGCGCTGATTGCGTCGCCGCTCGCGCCGTTCCGATACCGAGCCGAGCGCGGCACCGGCGATGCCCATGTTGATGATGTTCCAACCAGCGACGATCAGCAGCAGTTCTGATGGCATCGCCTCGGTCTGATAGCGCCAGATGGCATAGCAGGTCGCGGCGAACAGCAGGAAGAAGATCAGAAAGTAGGGGCGCGCCAGCGGCGAAAGCTTGCTCTCGTCAAGGGTCTGCCCCTTCGAGGTGACGTTGAAGGTCGGCTTGCGCGGGTTGCGCACGACGCTGATGATCGCGCCGAACAGCATGACCGACTGCACATATTCATAGAGTTCGGAAACCCAGGGCCAACGCACACGACCGAAAAGATAGCTCTGCATGGCGAAGGAGGAGATCAGGTAGGTCACCGAGTAGCAGATGAACTCGGTGATGTTGGCCTCGAAGATCTGCAGCGAAAAGAAGATGTACAGCAACGGCGAGAACATGAAGGTCAGCCGGGTCAGGGGGAAGAGCCAGAACAGGTTCGTGCCCGCATAGCAGATGCGCTGCGCGGTGGTCAGGCCGCGCTGGAGGAAGGGGCGGTTGAGGGTCAGGATCTGCAGCATGCCCTGCGCCCAGCGAACCCGCTGGCCGATGAAGGAGACGAGGGTTTCCGGCTGCAGTCCGGCGATCAGCGGCTTGTCGACATAGATGCTGTGCCAGCCGCGGCAATGCAGTGCGAGGGCGCTCTCGCAATCCTCGGTGATCGACTGGCCAGAGAAACCGTCGGTCTCCTTGAGTGCCTTGCGGCGCAGAACGGCTGCGGACCCGCAGAAGAAGGACGCATTCCACTTGTCGAGGCCCCGCTGGACGACGGAGTAGAACATCTCGTTCTCTGACGGCATGCGGCCGAACGTCTGGAGGTTCTTCTCAAGCGGATCGGGGTTCAGGAAGTAGTGCGGTGTCTGGACGAGGAAGAGCTTCTCATCCTTGGCAAAATAACCGACCGTCTCGTTGAGGAACTCACGCACGGGGGCGTGGTCGGCATCAAACACCACCACGAGTTCGCCCGTCGAGATCGCAAGCCCTGCGTTCAGATTGCCGGCCTTGGCATGGGTGTTTTCGGCACGGGCGTGATAACGCACGCCGAGGGCGGCTGAGAGGGCCTGCAATTCTTCACGGCGACGGCGGGCGGCAAGGGCGGCCCGCGGATCCGTCTGGCTGCATTTGGCGTCCGTCCCGCCGTCATCCAGGAGGTACACCGTGAACTTGTCGGCCGGATAATTCATCGACTTGGCCGCTGCGAGGGTAAGAGCCAGCAGATCTGCGGATTCGTTATAGGACGGCACGAAGACGTCGACGGTGGGCTTCTCGGCGTCGGGCATGCGAGGTGCAGGTCTGCGCTGTAGCGGATCTGCGACGATGAAGAAATTGATGGCAAGCATCACGAGGCAGTACATCTCCGCCGCGTAGAGGATGATGCCGGGGACGAAGTTCAGCGGCTCGTTGATGTCCGGCAGCGTCTCCGTCGTGCGCCAGAAAGCATAGCGCAACGCCAGGACTGCGGAGAACACGAATGTCATCAGGCGGAAAGTCTTGTTCTGCGGGCGCATCATGAAAATGAACATGAGTCCCAGGATCGTGAGACTCAGGACCAATTGCGCCTGAAGGCTGATCGGCA
>CALSAF010000188.1:0-8928 GCA_943372805.1 Rhizobium sp. Q54 | reverse complement strand
AATCCGGGCCCCGGCGGCTGGGGTGCTGTCCTGCGCTACGGCGAAACCGAGAAGGAGCTCTCGGGCGGCGAGGCCGACACCACCAACAACCGCATGGAACTGCTC
Organism: Rhizobium sp. Q54; assembly: GCA_943372805.1. GTDB lineage: Bacteria > Pseudomonadota > Alphaproteobacteria > Rhizobiales > Rhizobiaceae > Allorhizobium. The sequence goes on along the minus strand of CALSAF010000188.1, from coordinate 8,823 downwards.
GCCACGATCACGGCGCTCAACGCGCTCAAAGACGCCTGCGAAGTCGATCTCTATACCGACAGCAAATATGTCATGGACGGCATCTCCAAGTGGATCTTCGGCTGGAAGAAGAACGGCTGGAAGACCGCCGACAAGAAGCCGGTGAAGAACGGCGAACTCTGGCAGGCGCTGGATCTCGCCAACCAGCGCCACAAGGTCAAGTGGCACTGGGTCAAGGGCCATGCCGGTCACCCGGAAAACGAACGCGCCGACGAACTCGCCCGCAAGGGCATGGAGCCTTTCAAGAAGACGGGTGGTTTTCCGAAGTCGCTGCTGGTGAAGTGAGCGGCCTCCTGTCATCGAGATTTGGCATAAGTCGTCTCGCGAGCCCTTGAATTCCGGGGGGGGGCAATTTGCCCGGTTGGCAATCTATTCTCGCCCATGGGCAAGCGGATCTTCGGGGGCGATCTCAGCGCCTTATGGATCGCATGATCGACTCATGGACGAGTGGCGGGGATGGCGATCAGGACGATTCGATACGTCAACAACGCCGCAAGGAAGGCGGTTCAGAGCCTCCCGCAGGCGGTCGCAATCGACTTTCTCAATGATCTCAATTTCGTCGCTGCGGGCAAGGATCCGAGATCCCCGCTCAAACAATTGCCGGAGCTTGGCGCGGGCGTGATGGAACTCATTGAGAATGGCTCACCCGCCTATCGCCCAGTCTATTGCGCCAAGGTTCTGGATACCGTCTTTGTGCTCCACGCCTTCACGAAGACGACGAACGGTGTCGACAGAAAGGCGATGGCCACGGTCAAGGAGCGATACAAGCTGATGATGGCAATCGTCAGGGACGCGGCAAAGAGTGGAAAGCCGGGCAACTGAAGCGCACTGCTTTTATATCACGCTGCATCCGCCTCTACAGCGCAAATGACCCTGTGCTCGCCGTCCATGGACGGACGCAGCCGGTAACCCAGTTTCGCAAGATAGCCTATCAGGCGATCCGAGGAAAAAAGGCTGATCTTGCCGCGCAGCAGTTCGCTGACACGTGGCTGGGGAATGTCGAGTGCAAGCGCGATCTCGACGGGCTTCCAGCCTCGATGTTCAATGATGCTGATCATGGTCATCAGCAAGTCAGACCGAAACTGCAGATCCGCCGCCAGCGCCGGGTCTTCAGTGATCGATTCGAATATATTGGTGTATTCGAGTTTGTCTGACATCGTGCTGATCGCTAGATTTATACTGATTTCAGTATAAATCTGGCGAAAGCCTGCGGAATGTCAATGCAGGCCCGGCTCGGGGCCGTAACCTGCGCCTCGGGCTCCCCTTGCCCTTTCCCCCATTCCCCCTATGCTCCGGCAAAACACGAAATCGGGAGGCATCCATGATCAAGCACTGCGTGTTCCTGCGCTTCAAGGCGGCTGTCCAAGAGGCGGAAAAGCAGGCGATCTATGCGGCGATTGCCGCCCTGAAGGAGGTCGTGCCCGGCATGCTCGATGTCAAGTCGGGCACCAATGTCTCGCCGGAAGGCCTGAGCAGCGGCTATAATGACGGCTTCATCGTCACCTTCGAGGACGAACTGGTGCGCGATTATTATCTGAAACACCCGCAGCATGTGGCAGTGGGCGAACGCATCGTGCATGCGACCGATGGCGGGCTTGCCGGCATCCTGGTCTTCGATCTGGCCTTTTGACGAAAAAGCCCTCCCGCGAAGGGAAGGGCGCTTGTCGAGGACCGAATGGTGATCGATCAGCTGGATTTCGCCATCGCTGCCGAAAGCTGGTCGATATTGTAGCGGAACATCTGTTCATAGGTCGGCGCCGGGCCGTCCTTTTCCGAGAGCGACTCGACATAGAGTTCGCCGCCGGATTCCGCACCCGTGGCCTTGGCGATCTGCTGCACCAGCCGCGGGTCATTGGAGTTTTCGAGGAAATAGCTCTTCACATGCTCGGTCTTGATCTGCTCGATCAGCTTGGCAATGTCGGCTGCCGACGCTTCCGTTTCCGTCGAAAGTCCAAGCGGTGAGAGGAAGGTCACGCCATAGTCACGGCCGAGATAGCCGAAGGCGTCATGGCTGGTCAGGATCTTGCGATTGGCTTCCGGAATGGCCGAAAATTTGTCATTGGCATAGGCATCCAGCGCGTCGAGCCTGGCCTTGTAGGCCGTCGCATTGGCATTGAAGGCTGCGGCATCCTCGGGGTCCGCCTTGGCAAGCGCCGCCTCGATATTGTCGACCCAGACCTTCACATTGACAGGGCTGTTCCACACATGCGGATCGGTCACGGTCTTGCCGTCCTCGTCCATGCTGCGAAGCGTGATGCCGTCGGAAACGACGACCGGCTTGCCTTCATAGCCGGACGCCGAGATCAGCCGTTCCATCCAGCCTTCGAGACCCTCGCCACTGATGAAGGTAAGCTTGGCGGCCTTCAGCGCCTTGGCGTCGGCAGGCGACGGTTCGAATTCATGCGGGTCGCCATTCGGTCCAACCAGGCTGCTGACAGCAACATGCTCGCCACCCACCTGGGCCACGACATCGGCGAGCACGGTGAACGAAGCGACTACCTTGATCGGCTCGCCGGCCAGCGCCGTGGAACCGTAAAGCGCTGTGATCAGGGGAAGGGCGCAGAGGAGGGTGAGTTTGCGGATCATGAGGCACTCCTTTTGTGTTGCCTGGGAGATGTTGGGCTGTGCTCAGCCCTTGAGATGCGGAAGAGGGAAGAAGCGGCGGGCGATCCCCATCGGCGCGATGACGATCGACAGGCCGTAGATCAGCGCCGCCGTCAGGATGATGCTCGGCCCCGAGGCAAGTTCGAGATGGAAGGACATGACCAGCCCGATATAGCTGGAGATGATCGCCGTCAGCGCCGAGACCGCCATCATGCCGGGCAGGCTGCGCGCCCAGAGCTGCGCGATCGCCGCCGGCAGCATCATCAGTCCGACCGCCATCAGCGTGCCGAGCGCCTGGAAACTGGCGACAAGGTTGATGACGACAAGCACCAGGAAGGCAAAATGGGTGAGCGCGCCCCAGCCGCCGACGGCGCGCAGGAAGCCCGGATCAAGGCATTCCAGCACAAGCGGCCGATAGATCAGCGCAAGCGCCAGCATCGACACCGTGCTGATCGCCCCGATCAGGGTCAGCGCCGGTGCGTCTATGGCGAGGATCGTGCCGAACAGCACATGCAGGAGATCGATATTGGAGCCGCGCAGCGACACGATCAGCACGCCAAGCGCCAGCGATGTGAGATAGAAGCTGGCAAAGCTCGCATCCTCCTGCAGCACGGTCGAGCGGCTGACGAGACCGGACAGAACCGCAACGGAGAGACCCGCGACAAGCCCGCCGATGCCCATGGCTGTCAGCGACAGCGAGCCGGCCACGAGATAGCCGATCGCCGCCCCCGGCAGCACCGCATGGCTCATCGCATCGCCCATCAGGCTCATCCGACGCAGAAGCAGGAACACGCCGATCGGTCCGGCGCTGAAGCCAAGGCAGACGGCGGCCATCAGTGCCCGCCGCATGAAGCCGTAATCGGCAAAGGGCGCAATCAACAGGTCGAAGGCGGTCATGCTGCACGCCGTCCCTGACGGCCATCGGCTCGGCAGACCTCGGCATCCTCGTCGAAACGTTCCGCCATGGTCCGCATCGAGAGCAGATTGGCCGGCGTCAGCACCTCCTCCGTCGGTCCCCAGCCGATCAACTCGCGGGCCATCAGCAGCGTCTGGGGAAAATGCTGCCGCACCTGGTCAAGGTCATGCAGGACCGCGATCACGGTTCGTCCGGCACCATGCCACTGGGCGACGAGATCGATCAGGTCGCGGGTGGTGCGCGCATCGATCGCGGTAAACGGCTCGTCGAGCAGGATCACACGCGCATCCTGCAGCAGCAGTCGGGCAAACAGCACCCGCTGGAACTGTCCGGCAGACAGCGAACCGATCGCACGCCTTTCGAAACCCTCGAGGCCGACGGTGGCAAGCGCCTCGCCGGCCTTCATCCGCTCGGTCTTGCCAATGCTGCCAAAGGCGCCAACCCGCCGCCAGGCACCGAGCACCACGGTATCGAGCACCGTGATCGGGAAGCGCCGATTGATCTCGGCGGCCTGCGGCAGATAGCCGAAGTCGTGCCGGGTCAACCGGTGATGGATCACCCCTTCAGCCGGCCGGATCTCGCCCATCAGGGCTTTCAGCAGCGTCGATTTGCCGGCCCCGTTCGGCCCGGCAATCGCCGTCAGGCTACCCTCCTGGAGATGGCCGGAGAGGTGATGCACCGCCGGATGCCGGTCATAGGCTAGTGTCAGGTTGTCGATCCGGATGAGAGCCTCGCTCATGGCAGCGAGACCGCCCACTGGATGCCGCCCCAGATCAGAACAATCAGCAGGGCTGCAAAGCAAAGGCGGGCAAGGGCCGAGCGCGCAAGCAGGCTTGGGAGGAGGGCGTCGTCATTCATGCGGAATCCGGATTTTATGTAATAACATTACATATATTGGGCGCCCGGTTTGTGGCGAAATCAAGGTCATGAGACAGTGTTTTTGACGTGTGCCAGGCGCGCCGTCCGGGGCATGTCTCCGGCCTGTCACCTGCCGCTGCTAGCTTCGCGCAAACGCCAAGGAGACCAGGATCATGCGTGCCTTTCCGATATTTCTCACAGCCTTGCTATTGATTGCCCCTCTTCAGGCAAACGCACAGGACCCTCTGGAACTGACCGTCATGAGCTTCAACATATGGGGCGGCGGCGGGAATGCCGCAAAGCCGGTCGACGAGACCGTCGCCGTGATCAAGGCTGTCAATCCTGACATCATCGGCATGCAGGAAACCCGGCTGGAGCCCGATCCCTGCACGGCGGAATCCTGTGCCGCCGTCGGAGACAGCAAGGCAAAGGCCATCGCCGAAAAGCTCGGTTATTTCTACTATGACCAGAGCCAGCAGAATGTCGCCCTCTGGGCCAATGCCATTCTCAGCCGTTATCCGATCGGCAAGCCGACCCCGCATGATCTCGGCGTCGAAATCGATGTGAAGGGCCGCAAGGTCTATGCGTTTAACCTGCACCTGACCGACTTCCCCTATCAGCCCTACCAGCTGCTCAACATCGAATATGGCACGGCGCCTTTTCTGAAAACGGCAGCGGAGGCGCAAGCGGCAGCGAAAGCGGCCCGCGGTCCGGCGCTTGACCTGTTCTTCTCCGATCTGAAACTGGCCGATGGCGCAGACGCCGCCTTCGTCTTCGGCGATTTCAACGAACCCTCGCATCTCGATTGGACTGAAGCTGCCGCCAAGGTCGGTCGTCATCCGCTCGCAGTCAGCTATCCCTCGGCCCAGCGCATCGAGGTTGAAGGTGACTTCACCGATCTCTTCCGCGCCGCCTTCCCCGACCCGGTCGCCAAGCCCGGCTTCACCTGGACCCCGACCTCGGAACCGACAGCCAAGGACGATCACCACGACCGTATCGACTATACGCTCGGTCGCGGAAAGAACCTCAAGGTCGTGAAGGCCGGCATCGTCGGCGAGAAGGCGCCCGAGGCCGACGTGATCGTCACCCCATGGCCGTCTGACCACCGGGCATCAATGGCGGTGGTGCAGTTTTGAGGCGTTGATCGGTGAGGGGGCTGTCGGCCCGGGAGGCAGGGATACCCCCCTCTACCTTGCCAGGCATCGCCTCTCCACGGGCAGGCGAAATGCATAGGAAAGAAGAAATCGTACCCACGAGTGGGATGGCTTAATCCAGCCGTGCCGTCGCGCTTTGGAAATGGGCGGTTTACGGCAGATCCGCCCCCTTGAGGAGGGACATCTACGTCTGCAAGGGAGGCTCAGGAGGATAGAGGGGGCTAATGCGCCCTCTATCCTGCCGTGAATCGACATGCGTCAGATCAAAGCTGCTCGATCATCGTCGCAGCCGACGATACGGTCGCCTGGCCCGGGTTTTCCTCGATGTTGAGGCTCTTCACCACGCCGTCGTCAACCAGCATGGAATAGCGCTTGGACCGCACGCCGAGGCCACCGCCCGACAGGTCGATGTCAAGGCCGATCGCCTTGGTGAAGCCCGCATCCCAGTCGGCCAGGAAGTGGATCTTGCCCATGCCGCCCGAATGCTGCGCCCAGGCGCCCATGACGTGCCAGTCGTTGACCGAGACGACGGCGATATCGTCGACGCCGCGCGCCATCAACGCGTCACGGTTTTCCAGGTAACCCGGCAGATGGTTCAGCGTGCAGGTCGGGGTGAAAGCGCCGGGAACGGCGAAGACGACGACCTTCTTGCCGGCAAAAAGCTGTTCCGTGGTGATCTCCACCGGACCATCAGCGGTCTTTTCCTTGAAGGTGGCCTGGGGCAGCTTTTCGCCAATCGCTATGGTCATGAAATCGTCCTCGCTTGCGTTGGGCCGACCGGAACCCTCCGGACGGCGTTCGACGCGAATATAGAAGCGGGTCAGTCAAAGGCAAGCGTGGTTTCCATGGCGCGCTCGCCGCTGATCACCAGGATGCCCCACTGTTTTCCGGCGATCTTGTACTTCTTCGGCAGCTTGCCGATCGGCATGGTCAGCATGGTCTCCCCATCGGGCCCCTGCGACGCAGTCGCCTTGACGAAGACATGTCCGCTGGGGCCGCTGACAAAGGCCGTGGGAGTAGCGGTCCCCTGGGGCAACTTGAGCGACACGATCAGCTGCCTGGTCTCCGCCTGCAGGCTGTGGCCGAGGACCTGAAAGTCCGCTGAAGGACCGGGCGGCACCTTGGCCTTTGCCGCGGCGATCAACGCCGTCTCCACAGGGCTGGATGCACCCACCGGATCAGCCGGCACGGTCAGATCTGCCTGAAAGGGAATGCAGATGTTCTGGCACACGCCGATGAAGGCGTTCAACGTCACGTTCAGGTCGTCCGGAGCATCCTTCAGCGTGATCGGCAGCGTGACGGGATGGTCATAGCCGACATCGGTCATGTCACCGCTCATCAGCACCTTCGGCACGGGAAACTCGACCCGCTCGACACTGTAGGGGGCACCCGCAAGAGGCACGATGGCCGGCGGTATGCCAACGTCCCCCGGTTCCTTCCAGTAGGTGATCCAGCCGGGCCTGGGTTCGATCACCAGCGCCCCCTGCCGCAGGCCATCGGCGCCCGCAGGCAGCAGGATCAGCCGCATCCGTCCGCCTTCGTTCACAGCCCAGTCGCTGCTGGCAGCCTGTGCTGCAAGCGCGGGGAGCAGGGTTGAAACGACGAGCAGGGTGGCGAACGTCAGGCGGTGACGGAGGCGGCCGCCTTGCGACAGGTTCGAACAAGACATGTCTGCTTTTAATTTATGGCTCATGCACCCGGCTCTAGAAGATCGCCGCCACCTTGGCCAGTCACGCTTCGTTCACGCTCATCATTTTGGGTTGATCAGAACCCGCTTCTGCCCCATCTTCATGGGGAGACTACATCTGAACCACGCAGGAAGCCGATTGCCGACGAGGCAGACCGAGGAGGCGGGCATGGCATTGTCGTCGAAAACCAGTCTGAGAGAACGCGGTTTCCTGGATGGCCATCTGCTGATCGCCATGCCAGGCATGGCGGACGGCAATTTCGCCCGCGCCGTCGTCTATATCTGTGCCCATTCCGATGCCGGCGCCATGGGCTTCATAATCAACCGCTCGCAATCGGTGACCTTCGCCGACCTGCTCCTGCATCTGGAACTGATCGACCGCAATGATGCGATCATGCTGCCCGATCACGCCCGCCATTTCCCCATCCAGTGCGGCGGCCCGGTGGAGCAGAACCGCGGCTTCGTGCTGCACTCCGATGACTATCTTTCCGACAGCTCCATCCCCGTCAGCGACGACATCTCGCTCACCGCCACCCTCGACATTGTCCGCGCGATCTCGGACGGCCGTGGCCCCCGCCACGCCACCATGCTGCTCGGTTACGCCGGCTGGGGCCCGGGCCAGCTGGAAGAAGAAATCGCCCAGAACGGCTGGCTGCATTGTGCGGCCACCGAAAGCCTGATCTTCGACCGCAGCCTCGACAACAAATACGACCGGGCGCTTGCCCTGATGGGAATCAATCCCGCGATGCTGTCGATGGAGGCGGGACACGCGTGAGGTGAAGCTGATCGGCGTCGGAATAAGGTCAGTCCTCGTCTGACCCGTCAGGAAACACCAGGCCGAAGATCGGGGCAAATCGTTCGAGGACTTCAGCAAGTATGTCGTCAGGAACACGATCCTTTGATCGTTCTGCGTGACGATTGCGCCAGTCCAGCGATTTGACCTGATCGATCTGGATTACCCCTGTGACAGCCGTACCTGAGCCAATCAATGGGACTGCGAATCCGTTGAAACGCGACGCAGTGCCGACCGTGGTGATTGGAGCAATAAAGGCAAACCCGGTCGCGAGATTGAACTTGGTTGCCGACACGATGAGTCCCGCGTGCCGTCCACGCTGTTCTTTGCCGACCGAAGGGTGCAGGTCTAGCCACCAGACCTCGCCAGGTGACGGGACGTTCGGCCTCACCACGTTTCGTTACCCACCGGAGGTGAGTCGATCCAGGCGCGTTCCTCAGCGGTGAGAGTGCGATCCTGCTCGTAGCCTTCGAGGAGTTCGTCGAGCGTATACTTGGGTTTGCGAACCTTCATCGTTTTCTGAGGCTTCGTGACAGCCTCTGCAATGACTTGCTGCCCGACGACGGAAATCATCATTTCCTGTCCTTCGGTCAGTCCCAGCATGTTCCGTGCCGTAGCTGGCACTGTGAGCACCAAAGATCCGCCAGCCTTCTTCAGTCTGGATCTCGTGGAAAAGCTGGATGCTGCCTGTTCCTTGCTCATGACCTATCGCTCGCTTCAATGTATAACATTTGTATAACATGCTGTGGATGTGGTTTCAAGCGAGACCCCG
>CALSAF010000187.1:0-8929 GCA_943372805.1 Rhizobium sp. Q54 | reverse complement strand
CAGCACCTTTTCTGGTTCTTCGGTCACCCCGAAGTGTACATCATGATCCTGCCGGGCTTTGGCATCGTCAGCCAGATCATCTCGACCTTCTCGAAAAAGCCCGTGTTCGGCTATCTCGGCATGGCCTACGCCATGGTCGCGATCGGCGTCGTCGGCTTCGTCGTGTGGGCGCACCACATGTTCACCACCGGCATGTCGGTGAATGTGAAGATGTATTTCACCGCCGCCACCATGGTCATCGCGGTGCCGACCGGCATCAAGATCTTCTCCTGGATCGCGACGATGTGGGGCGGTTCGCTCACCTTCAAGACCCCGATGGTCTGGGCGATCGGCTTCATCTTCCTTTTCACCGTCGGTGGCGTCACGGGCGTCCAGCTCGCCAATGCCGGCCTCGACCGCTCGCTGCATGATACCTATTACGTCGTGGCTCACTTCCACTACGTTCTGTCGCTCGGCGCCGTATTCGCGATCTTCGCCGGCTGGTACTACTGGTTCCCGAAGATCACCGGCTACATGTACAACGAGTTCGTCGGCAAGCTGCACTTCTGGATCATGTTCATCGGCGTCAACCTAGTGTTCTTCCCGCAGCACTTCCTCGGCCTCGCCGGCATGCCGCGCCGCTACATCGACTATCCGGATGCCTATGCCGGCTGGAACTATGTCTCGTCGATCGGCTCCTACATCTCGGCTTTTGCGGTCTTCATCTTCCTCTATGGCGTCTTCGAAGCCTTCGCCAAGAAGCGCGTCGCCGGTGACAATCCCTGGGGTGAAGGTGCGACCACGCTGGAATGGCAGCTCTCTTCGCCGCCGCCATACCACCAGTGGGAACAGCTCCCGAAGATCAAGTAATCAGGACTTGATCCTCATCTGATCCACGGGCGCCGCGATCGATTGTGATCGCGGCGCCCGAAAGACCAAACGGAAGACGGAAAGCAAGAGCATGACGGTCATCGACAATCGCGACGTTTTCGGCATGGACGGCGAAGTGCGCCTGTCCGAAGCCGGCCCGCGCGATTTCTTCGCGCTTCTCAAGCCGCGTGTCATGTCGCTCGTCGTCTTCACGGCGCTGGCCGGCCTGATTCTCGCGCCCGGCGAGATCAATCCGGTGATCGGCTTTATCGCCATCCTCTGCATTGCCGTCGGCGCTGGCGCCTCGGGTGCACTCAACATGTGGTATGATGCCGACATCGACGCCGTGATGGCGCGCACGGCGACCCGCCCGGTTCCGGCCGGTCGCGTGACCCCTCACGAGGCGCTTGCCTTCGGTCTCGTCCTGTCGGTTTTCTCGGTCGTCATCCTCGGGCTTGCGGTCAACTGGTTCTCGGCCTTCCTGCTCGCCTTCACCATCTTCTTTTATGCTGTCGTCTATACGATGTGGCTGAAGCGCTCGACCCCGCAGAACATCGTCATTGGCGGTGCGGCCGGCGCTTTCCCGCCCATGGTCGGCTGGGCCTGCGTGACTGGCGGCGTGTCTGTCGACAGCTTCATTCTCTTCATGATCATCTTCCTCTGGACGCCGGCGCATTTCTGGGCGCTCGCTCTGTTCAAGATGAAGGAATACGGTGCGGTCGGCGTGCCGATGATGCCCAATGTCGCGGGCATCCCATCGACCAAGCGCCAGATCGCAATTTATGCCGTTCTGACTGCGGTGACCGGCGTGCTGCCGACCTTCACCGGCCTGTCCTCGATCGGCTACGGTGTTGTCGCAGGCCTTCTTGGCGCGGTCTTCGTGCACTGTTCCATCGCCGTCTGGCGCATGGCCGACGGCGACGAAAAGATGGTGCCGGCCAAGAAGCTGTTCGCCTATTCGATCTTCTATCTCTTTGCGATCTTCTCGGCTCTGATGATCGACCTCTATGTCGCGCCGCTTGCGACACTCGCAGGTGCCGCCTGATGGAAACCGTGGAATTGAACGACAAGCAGAAGAAGTCGCGTCGCGGCCGCAACATCGCGCTTGGCGTGGTGCTCGCGGCGCTGGTGATCATCTTTTACGTGGTGACCATCATCAAGATTGGAAACGTGGGTTAACGAGGCATCAGACCGTGACTGTAACGAACGGCAATAACAAGGTTTCAGACCGCCGCAATCTCGGCGTAGCGACTGCGTGCGTCGTCTTCGTTGGCGCCATGGTCGGCATGGCCTATGCGGCGGTTCCGCTGTACCAGTTGTTCTGCCAGGTGACGGGTTATGGCGGCACCACGCAGCGTGTCGAGCAGGTTTCCGACGTGGTCCTCGACCGCACGATCACGGTGACCTTCGACGCCAACGCCTCGCCAGGTTTGAACTGGGACTTCAAGGCTGTGGACAAGAAGGTGACGCCGAGGATCGGTGAAACCGTCCAGATCACCTATACCGCCACGAACAACTCGTCGAAGCCGGTTTCCGGGGAGGCGATCTTCAACGTGACCCCTGGCGAGGCCGGCGCCTACTTCAACAAGGTCCAGTGCTTCTGCTTCACCAAGACCACGTTGCAGCCGGGCGAGACACTCGAAATGCCCGTCGTCTTCTTTGTCGATCCCGCCATTGTCGAGGCGGAGGAGACAAAGGGCATCGGAACGATTACCCTGTCCTACACCTTCTATCCGCGCGATGATCAGGCGCCGGTGGCTGCCTTGGCGGTCGAAGAAGGCAAGGAACAGCCGAAACTGTGAGAGGGCTCCGGTTCGCCGGAACTCGTAATGAAATTGACATTCGGGGATTGCTGAAATGGCCGAAGCGCACCAGAAGAACCACGACTACCACATCATCGATCCGAGCCCCTGGCCGCTGCTGGCCTCGATCGGCGCGTTCATCCTGACCTTCGGTGGCGTCGGCTACATGCGCTACCTGAACGGTGGCTCGCTCAACCTGTTCGGTATTGAATTCGCCAGCCCGTGGCTCTTCTTCATCGGCCTCGCCATCGTGCTCTTCACGATGTTCGCGTGGTGGGCCGACACCATCAAGGAAGCCCACGAGGGACATCACACCCGCGTCGTGTCGCTGCACCTGCGCTATGGCATGATCATGTTCATTGCGTCGGAAGTGATGTTCTTCGTCGCCTGGTTCTGGGCCTTCTTCGATGCAAGTCTCTTCCCGCACGAAGCCATCCAGGCAAGCCGCGTCGAATTCACCGGAGGTCAGTGGCCGCCTGTTGGCATCGAGGTCGTCGATCCCTGGCATCTGCCGCTCTACAACACCGTCATCCTGCTGCTGTCCGGCACCTGCGTGACCTGGGCGCACCATGCGATGCTGCACAATGACCGAAAGGGTCTGGTTTCCGGCCTAGTGCTGACCGTCCTGCTCGGCATCCTGTTCTCGTTCGTTCAGGCTTACGAGTACATGCACTCGCCGTTCGATTTCAAGAACTCGATCTACGGCGCGACCTTCTTCATGGCGACCGGCTTCCACGGCTTCCACGTTCTCGTCGGTACGATCTTCCTGATCGTCTGCCTGTTCCGTGCGCTGGCCGGCCACTTCACCGCGCAGCAGCATTTCGGCTTCGAGGCTGCCGCCTGGTACTGGCACTTCGTTGACGTCGTCTGGCTGTTCCTCTTCTTCGCCATCTACATCTGGGGCGATTGGGGCGCGCCGCTCGCCCATTGAGGCAAATGGTTCCGCGATGATTTCGACAAAGGCGGCTGCAACCCAGCCGCCTTTGTTTTGCCATCTGCTCCCGTCACGGGATGCGTCTCGGATCCTCAGGGAAGATTGAGCAATGGCCACAAACGTCCAGCGTCTTGTCTGCGCGTCAGTCCTGGTCGCCGCATCCATCGCTGCGGTGTGGTTTCAGACCGCAACACCCTCCGCAGCGACCGAAATCGCCAGCCATATCCTGGTCGACAAGTCAGACCGGCGTCTCTCCTTGATGCAGGGACAAGTGATATTGGCGACGTTCCCGATTGCGCTTGGCGGCGCACCGGAGGGGCACAAGGGCGAGGAGGGTGACCAGCGAACGCCGGAGGGGCGCTACCGGATCGACTGGCGCAACGACAAAAGCAGCTATCACCTCTCGATGCACATCTCCTATCCGGATGCCGCCGACATGGCCCGCGCCGAAGCCGAAGGAAAAGATCCGGGGGGCATGATCATGATCCATGGCCAGAGGAACTATCTCGGCTGGTTGGCGTATTTGACGCAGCGTTTCGATTGGACGGATGGCTGTATCGCCGTTACCAATGCCGACATGGATATTATTTGGAATTCCGTGCCTGATGGCACACCGATCGAGATCAGACCATGACCGAAGACAATGCGAAATTTCCACCGGTGGATCCGGTCAAGGCTGCACTGACCGCCTCTTGCCCGCGTTGCGGAACCGGCAAGCTGTTCGACGGTCTCTTGAAGCCGAAGACGCGGTGCAACGCTTGCGGCCTCGATCTGTCCTGGATCGATGCCGGGGACGGCCCGGCGATCTTTGTCATCCTGCTGGCCGATCTGCTGGTCGTCGGCTTCGCGGTCTGGGTCGAACTGACCTATCAGCCGTCTGTCTGGCTTCACATCCTCGTCTTCGCGCCGCTTGGCGTGGCCTTGACCCTTTGGCTCATGCGCTTCCTCAAGGCGCTTCTGATCGCGCTCCAGTACAGGCACAACGCCTCGCAAGGGGTGATCGACCGTGGCTGACACGCGGATGGCTGAGGCCGGCGAAACGAAACGCCGCACCTGGCGCTTCTGGCTTGCCCTGATCCTGCTGCCCGCAGCGCTGCTTATCCTGCTCTCGCTCGGCACCTGGCAGGTCAACCGGCTGCAGTGGAAGGAAGCCCTGCTGGCCGACATCCAGGAACGCAGCACCGGGCCGGCCGCAGATGTCGCCGAGGTCGAGCGTTTGTTGGCGGCCGGGGACTCGGTGGATTATCGCCATGCGACCGCCGTCGGGCGCTACATGCACGACAGGGAGCGGCATTTCCTCGCCACCTTCGAAGGACAGTCCGGCTTTTACCTTTACACCCCGCTCGAACTCGCCGATGGCCGCTACCTCTTCGTCAACCGGGGATTCGTGCCGTATGACCGCAAGGACCCGGCGACCCGCCCGCAGGGCCTGATCGAAGGCGAGCAGACGGTGACGGGGCTTGCCCGTGCGGAACTGACGGAGAAGCCGTCATCGCTGGTGCCCGACAATGACGAGAAGGCCAACATCTTCTACTGGAAGGACCTGTCCCGGATGGGCGCCTCCGTTGGGCTGCCGGCAGACCGCGTCCTGCCCTTCTTCCTTGATGCCGATGCAACCCCGGTGACCGGTGGGTTGCCCAAGGGCGGCGTGACCCAGATCGACCTGCCCAACAACCATCTGCAATATGCCATCACCTGGTACGGCCTCGCTTTTGCGCTTGTGGCTGTCACAATTGCAGGCCTGATCAGGCGCAGAACGGAATAGTCCTCTTCCGCCTTTTCCGCTAAACACGCTGGACGAGCGGTCGGAATCGGTGACCGCGATGGGGAACTGCATGTCATACGTCGCTTCGACACTGGTCGCGCTCGTCGCACTCGAGCATATCTATATTCTTGTCCTCGAAATGTTTCTCTGGACAACGCCGACGGGGCGCCGTGCCTTCGGCATGAAGCCCGAGCAGGCGGAAGCCACCAAGGTCATGGCCGCCAATCAGGGCCTCTATAACGGCTTCCTCGCCGCCGGCCTGATCTGGGGCCTGCTGCATCCGGATGTCGCCGTCGGCAATCAAATCCAGTTGTTTTTCCTTGGCTGTGTGCTGGTCGCCGGCCTATATGGGGGAGCAACGGCCTCGCGGAAGATCTTCGTCATCCAGGCGCTTCCCGCAGCCATCGCCATTCTCGCTGTCCTGATTGCCGGCTGACCTTATGAACATGCACATGAACCGTCCCCCTTTGACGATACGGCTCTGTGGCCCGCGCGGCTTCTGTGCCGGCGTTGACCGCGCCATCCAGATCGTCGTGCTGGCGCTGAAGCGCTATGGGGCACCGGTTTATGTGCGCCACGAGATCGTCCACAACCGCTATGTCGTGGAGGGGCTTGAGGCCAAGGGCGCGATCTTCGTCGAGGAACTCGACGAAATTCCCGCCGAGCATCGCCAGCAACCGGTGGTCTTCTCCGCCCATGGCGTGCCGAAATCGGTGCCGGAGGATGCTGCAAGCCGCAACCTCTTCTATCTCGACGCCACCTGTCCGCTGGTCTCCAAGGTCCACAAACAGGCCATGCGCCATGAGCGCCTCGGTCGCCACGTCATCCTGATCGGTCACGAAGGCCATCCAGAAGTCATCGGCACCATGGGCCAGCTGCCGCCGGGAAGCGTTTCGCTGGTCGAGACGGTCGAGGACGCAGAGGCCTATCAGCCAGCCGATCCGGACAATCTGGGCTTTGTCACGCAGACCACGCTCTCGGTGGATGACACCGCCGGCGTCATTGCCAAGCTGCAAGAGCGTTTCCCCAATCTGACGGCGCCTTCGGCTGACAGCATCTGCTATGCCACCACAAACCGTCAGGAAGCGGTGAAGCAGGCGGCCCCCGGCTGCGATCTCTTCATCGTCGTCGGCGCGCCGAATTCGTCGAATTCCAAGCGTCTCGTTGAAGTCGCGTTGAGGGCCGGCGCCACCCGCTCGCTGCTCGTCCAGCGCGCCTCCGAAATCGACTGGACCGACATCGGCGTGATCGGCACCCTCGGCATCTCCGCTGGCGCCTCCGCGCCCGAGGTCATCGTCGACGAGATCATCGACGCCTTCCGCGAGCGCTTCGACGCCAAGGTGGAACTGGCGATCACCGCGGAAGAAAACGAACACTTCCTCGTAAACCGCGAGCTGCGCGATGTCGAACTCACCCGCGAAGATATGGCCTGGGTGAATGGGTGAGTGTCTGCGGCCTTGCTTAGACAGATGAGGTAGCCGCACGGATCAGATCGGAAGATGGTTCAGCCTGTTCCTTGCAACTGTTATGGCCTCTGGCTTCATTGTGGCTTGGATTGCGAGCTTGCTGCTGTTTATCAAGCTTAGCCGCAAGACCGCCCCTTTCGAGGTTTATGGAGAGCGTCTGGGAGAGGCTAATTCTCGGTTGAAGCGCGAGGGTGACGAAATCTGGAGGTCGAGTCCCTACCTGCGCCGGACGCTGATCACGGGCGCTTGGGTTAGTCTGCTTTCGCTTGTCTCGATCGGTCTTCACGCGGCCTTCTTCCAATAGTTCAGACTAAGAATGTCTGTATGGATGCTCCCGTGTGATGATGAGCCAAGGCTGCGGATTGCCGTCGTCTATCTGGGTTGTCGGCCCGCATTGCTAACTCCACACTCGGTGTGTATTGTTGCGCCATGAAGAGTGCTGATGTGATCGCGGCATTGAAGGCGGATGGTTGGTTCGTGGTGTCCACGAAGGGAAGCCATGTACAGTTCAAACACGCCAAGAAATCCGGTCGGGTGACCGTTCCTCATCCGAAGAGGGATCTGCCGATCGGCACGCTCAAGAGTATTGAAAAACAGGCCGCTTTGAAGCTGAGGTGATCCCATGCGCAGTTACATTGGATTGATCCACAAGGATCCGGACAGCGACTATGGCGTATCCTTCCCAGACTTTCCCGGCGTTGTGACCGCAGGCACTGACCTCGATGATGCCCGTCGAATGGCCGAGGAGGCACTCGCCCTCCATGTCGAGGGCATGGTGGAGGACGGTGAAGCAATCCCGGAGCCTTCCTCGCTCGAGCAGGTTATGGCCGACGCAACCAACATGGATGCCGTTGCGGTCCTTATTCCGCTCAAGAGCCAGGCAAGGAGGTCCGTCAGGCTGAATATAACGTTGCCGGAAGATGTCCTGCGGGAAATCGACGCCTATGCGGAAGCGCATGGCCTCACGCGTTCGGGTTTTCTTGCCCAGGCCGCAAAACGGCAGATGAACGACGACGACAATTCCGGCAATCCGAAAGGCTATGCCCTGTCTGCCTAAAGGCGCGACCGATACGCCCCCATTTCCTGTGCCCCATGTCGTTCCAGGGCTGGCACAGCCGGCCCACCCGTTATAGGACTTGGGCAATCCCCGAAGCGGCACGGAACTTTACGCTGTGGCAGTCTATACCGACATCAACGAAATCGACCTCAAGGCCTTCCTGGCGCAATATGATGCCGGAGAATTGCTCTCCTATAAGGGCATTGCGGAGGGCGTGGAGAATTCCAACTTCCTGCTGCACACCTCGAAGTTCCCGCTGATTCTGACGCTCTACGAGAAGCGCGTCGAAAAATCCGACCTACCGTTTTTCCTTGGCCTGATGCACCATCTCTCCGAGCGTGGCCTCAACTGCCCTCTGCCCCTGCCACGGCATGATGGCGAATTGCTGGGCGAACTCTCCGGTCGTCCGGCAGCGCTGATCTCCTTCCTTGAAGGCATGTGGCTGCGGAAGCCCGAGGCCCAGCACTGCCGCGAAGTCGGCGCCGCGCTTGCCAAGATGCATATCGCCGGCGAGGGCTTCGAGCTCACCCGGCCGAATGCGCTGTCGCTTGAAGGCTGGCAGGTGCTCTGGGCGAAGTCCGAGGCGCGCGCCGACGAGGTGGAGGAGGGGCTGGAAGCCGAGATCGGCGCCGAGCTCGATGTCCTTGCCACCCACTGGCCGAAGGATCTGCCGGCGGGCGTCATCCATGCCGACCTCTTCCCCGACAACGTCTTCTTCCTCGGCGATCGGTTATCTGGCCTCATCGACTTCTATTTCGCCTGCAATGACCTCCTGGTCTACGACCTCTCGATCTGCCTGAATTCCTGGTGCTTCGAGAAGGACGGCGCCTACAACATCACCAAGGGCAAGGCGATGATCGAAGGTTATCAGTCGGTGCGCCCGCTCTCGGCCGCCGAGATCGAGGCCTTGCCGATCCTCTGCCGCGGCTCCGCACTGCGCTTCTTCCTGACCCGTCTCTATGACTGGCTGACGACGCCGGCAGGCGCCTTGGTGGTCAAGAAGGACCCGCTCGAATATCTGAAGAAGCTACGCTTCCACCGCGCCGTCACCAATGC
>CALSAF010000186.1:0-9206 GCA_943372805.1 Rhizobium sp. Q54 | reverse complement strand
TCGACGACGCCGTCGGTCGAGATGACGCCGGAGAGATACATTTCGGCGACAACTTCGATGATCGCCGAGCCGCAGATGCCGGTGATTCCGGTCTTTTCCGCCGCTTCGGCAAAGCCTTCCTCATCCGACCACTGCTCGACGCCGATCACCTTGAAGCGGGGTTCGAGGGTTTGAGGGTCGATGCGGACGCGCTCGATGGCGCCGGGGGCGGCGCGCTGGCCGCAGGAGATTTCAGCACCTTCGAAGGCGGGGCCAGTGGGAGAAGAGGCGGCAACGGTGCGTTCGCGGTTACCAAGCACGATCTCGGCATTGGTGCCGACATCGACCATCAGCATCATCTTGTCCTGGCGGTGCGGGCCTTCCGACAGCGTGGCGCCGGCGGCGTCCGCGCCGACATGGCCGGCGATACAGGGGAGCAGATAGGTGCGGGCGCCGGGGTTGAGCGACAGCTCGATGTCCAGGGCTTTGCAGGAGATGGCACCGGAGACGGCGAGCGCAAAGGGCGCCTGGCCAAGCTCGGTCGGGTCGATGCCGAGGAAGAGGTGGTGCATGATCGGGTTGGCGACGAACACCGCATCGAGGATGTCGGTTCTGGCGACGCCGCCGGAGGCGCAGACCTGGTCGACGAGGTCGGAGACGGCCTGGCGGACGGCCTTGGTCATGGCTTCGCGGCCATCCGGGTTCATCATCACATAGGAGACGCGGCTCATCAGATCCTCGCCGAAGCGGATCTGCGGGTTCGATGCGCCGGAGGAGGCCACGATGCGGCCGGACAGGAGCGAGACGAGATGCATGGCGATCGTGGTCGAGCCGATGTCGCAGGCGATGCCATAGGCCTCGTTGTGCAGGCCGGGCCAGAGCGCAATGACGGTCGGGCGCGAGGTTTCGCTGTCGCGGTGGATGGCGGCGGTGACGGTGAAATTCTCCCTGCGCAGGATTTTCTGCGCCTGGGGTAGGAGATAGGGTTCGATGCGCAGATCGGTGTAGCCCCAGTCCTTTTCCAGCATGACCTTCATGCGGTCGAGATCGCCCAGCGGCTTGTGCATGTCGGGTTCGTCGACCTCGACATAGCAGAGATGGACGGCCGGGTTGCGCTCGATGACGCGGTCTGAAGCCGCCTTGCGCACGACCTGCGCGTTGACCACGGCATCCTGGGGCACGTCGACGACGAGGTCGCCCTGGATGGTGGCCGAACAGGAGAGGCGGCGGCCTTGTGGGATGGTGCGGACTTCGGCGTAGCGCTTTTCCTTCGGGCCAACGGGCGAGATATGGTCGTTGGACGAGGTGATGCCGTGCTTGGCGAACTGGCCTTCCTGGATCTCGATCTGGCAGCGCCCGCAGGTGGCTCTGCCGCCGCAGACGCTCTCGACATAGACGCCGAGCGTGCGGGCTGCCTCCAGCACGGAGGTGCCGACGGGGAAATGGCCACGCTTGCCGGAGGGCATGAAGAGGACGAGGGGATCTGCGGTCTCGGTCATCAGGGTCTTTCGGTTTCGAGGGACGTCTCCCTCATCTGTGTTGCGAGGCGGTTTTACCCCCCTCTGTCACTGCGTGACTCTCCCCCCATGTGGGGGAGAGTAGTGCTTCGAATCACTCCGTCGGTGCCCCACCGCCCACACGGGCGGCACGGCCGCCGCGGCGACCGCCGCCGGTTGAGGCAGAGGCCGGGGCGGCGGCGGGGGCTGCATGGGCGCCGCCTTCGGCGGGCTTGTAGTCGCGATAGGTCTTGATCCAGTTGTAGCAGTTCTCGTCGGTGCCATTGAGAACATTGGCGGCGCGGACGGCTTCCATTTCCTGCGGGCGGCAGGGGTTCATGATGGCGGATGTCATGCCCGCACCGATGACCATGGGGATGAAGCCGGCATTGATGCCGTGGCGGTGCGGCAGGCCGAAGGAGATGTTGGAGAGGCCGCAGGTTGTGTTGACCTTCAGCTCTTCGCGCAGCCGCCGGATGAGCGCGAAGACCTGGAGGCCTGCCGAACCGATGGCGCCGATCGGCATGACCAGCGGGTCGACGACGATGTCATGCGGCTTGATGCCGTAATCCATGGCGCGCTCGACGATCTTCTTGGCGACGGCAAAGCGGACGTCGGGATCCTGGGAGATGCCGGTTTCGTCGTTGGAGATGGCGACCACGGGCACATTGTATTTGGCGCAGAGGGGCAGGATGGCTTCGAGCTTTTCTTCCTCTCCGGTGACCGAATTGACCAACGGGCGGCCTTTGGCGACCTTGAGGGCTGCCTCGATGGCGGCGGTGACGGATGAGTCGATCGCGAGCGGCACGTCTACGAGGCCCTGGACGATTTCCATGGTCTGGACGAGCAGGCCCGGTTCCGTCTCGTTCGGGTTGACGGAGGTGACGCCGGCATTGACGTCGAGCATGGTGGCGCCGGCGGCGACCTGTTCCAGCGCATCCTTGATGACGGTGTCGAAATTGCCGGCCTGCATTTCGGCGGCGAGCTTCTTGCGACCCGTCGGGTTGATGCGCTCGCCGATCACGCAGAAGGGCTGGTCGAAACCGATGATGATTTCCTTGGTGGCGGATGCGACGATGGTGCGGGTCATTTCAGTCCTCCGGTCGGTGCCGGCTCGCGCGCGGCGGGAATGGGATGTGCCGGCAAATGCCGGGAAAAAGCAATGCGGTCAGTGGGTTTGCGAGTGGGCGGCGCGGCCGGCCATTTCCTGCTGGTCCTGGACGGGATCGGCACCGATCTCGCGCATGCGCTGCGCGGCGATGTCGTCGGCGCGGGCATGTTCGCGCTTCCAGGGCTGGCGGCCCTTGAGGATGCCGGATTCATGCACGATCTCGGCGACATACTCTTCCTGGCGATAGGCCATGACATGCACGCCGGAGACGCCCTCGATCTCCTTCACCTCGTTGATGATGTCGATGCAGAGCTGCTTGCCTTCCTTCTTCTGGTCTTGTGCGCCCTCGAGGCGGGCGATCACATGGTCCGGAATGTGGATGCCCGGAACATTGGAGCGGATCCACTTGGCGGTCTTGGCCGAGGCGAGCGGGCCTACGCCGACCAGGATGTAGCATTTCTCGTGGAAACCAAGATCGCGGACCTTCGCCATGTAATCGCGGAACATCGGCACGTCGAAGCAGTACTGGCTCTGGACGAACTGGGCGCCGGCCTCGATTTTCTTGCCGAGACGATAGGGGCGGAAGTCGTAAGGGGGCGCGAAGGGGTTGATTGCAGCGCCGAGGAAGACTTTGGGCGGGGTGGTGAGCTTGCGGCCGGAGAGGAATTTCGATTCGTCGCGCATGGTGCGGACGGTTTCCAAAAGCGACATGCAATCGAGGTCGAAGACGGGCTTGGCGCCCGGCTGGTCGCCGGCCTGTACGCCGTCGCCGGTGAGGCACATGATGTTGGCGACGCCCATGGCGGCCGCCCCCAGTACGTCGCCCTGGATCGCGATGCGGTTCTTGTCGCGGCAGGCGATCTGCATGATCGGCGCGTAACCCATGCGGGTCAAAAGTGCGCAGATGCCGACGGAGGACATGTGGCAATTGGCGCCCGAAGCGTCGACCGCGTTGATGCCGTCCACCCAGCCTTCGAAGACCTTGGCGCGCTCATAGACATCTTCCGGATCGGCGCTGTCGGGCGGGTTGAGTTCGGCCGTGACGGCGAACTCGCCACGGCGCAGAACGCGCTCCAGGCGGCCGAGGGAGGAATGGCCGGGCAGGGGATCGAGTGGCAGGTGGACGCCGAGTGGATTTTCGTCGATCTGGGCCATGCTCTCAGGCTTCCTTTGCCGTCTGTTTTTCCCGCTCGGCGGCGGCTTCTGCCGTGACGCGCAGCCAGGAGGATGTTTCGCGCAGCGACTGGTTGACCGGCTTCTGCACCTTCAGGATCGCATCGCCTGCGACCATGTTGCGCGAACCGCTCCAGGCCTGAACCCAGACACAGGGCATGTCGGGCTCAACCTCACAATTGCCATTGGCCCGCACACCGCCGCAGGGGCCGTTGCGCAGCTGTTTGGGACAGTTCATCGGGCAGGACATGCCGGTCGAGGACAGCACGCACTGGCCGCACATGCGACAGTCGAAAAGCAGGCCCTTCACATTGCGCTCGACAAAGGTGATCGGCTTTTCGACACGGTTATAGCCAAGCTTCTTCCAGACCGGATGGAGGAAGAGGAAGGCATTGGCGAAATTGCGGTAGAACCATTCGAGGAAGCGCGAATTTCTGACAGCCCAGAGGCGGATGGTATAGGAGCGGCGGGCACGGCGGTTGGGCGAGACGCCTGATGGTGTGAAGGCGCCGCTGGCGGCCTTGGCGCCGGGAGCAGCATTGCCTTTTTTCGGCGGGCCGGGATCGACGAGTTTCGGTTCAGCCATTGTCGCGGCCTCCGGCATGAACGAGGGCAACGAGGCGGGCCTTGTCGTAAGTGGCCTCGATCTCGGCGGCTGCGCTTTCGGCTTCGGCTTCCAGGTCATCACCGACCGGCACCGGATCAGCCTTACGCCAGTCTGCGAGATAGGCGTCGGTTTCTGCAGCGCCCGAACGCATCGCGGCCATGTCGATGGCTTCGGTGAACCGGAGCGAGAGCTCGCGTTTTGCGGATTTGCGTCCCTGCTTGACGATCACCTGGGCCGGGATATCCCGCCAGTAAACGACGATCTTGTCTGCCATGCCACTCTCTCCCTTTAAGGCCAGAATGCACGGGGGGCATTCGCCGGACTGCGCTCTTCACGACGTCGCTTGTCGCCAAAAACGACGCTGCCATGAGTCCTGATGTTTTTACCAGATCCGGCGTGTGACACCGCACCAGATCCAGGACCAGAGTGTCGGTGGGAAGCGCAGCGCCGAGGGGCCATCCGGTATCTTCGGGGCAAGGCGCCCGGCAAGGGCGTCTTCGAGGGATCGGCTGACAATGTCGAGGGAGGCGATGGTCAGCAACAGCGGATAGGTGGAAATAAAGTCGGCTGATGCAGGCCGGGTGCGGACTTCGTAGAGCGTGCCGCCGGTATCGGTGCCGGCATCAACGAGGTGGAGTGTGGCGCCGAAATTCTCGGAATCGTTTTCGCGCAGCGACCAGTAGCCGCCCATCTGGCCGCGATAGTTCGGATTGATGCCGGCATGCAGGTTGATGACCGGGCAGGGCATGGCGGCAAGTTGTCGTGCCGACATCAGGCGGGTGGAGACAAGCAGGATGGCGCAGGGGTCGGTCTGCTCGATCAGGTCCTTCGTCTCCGCTGCATTGATCGAGGTGACGGGGTGGATCGGGACGGTGTCCGGCAGCACGCGATCGAAGCCGTGAAGGCTGAGCAGTTCAGCGACGCGGCGGTCTGCGAGGCGGCGCAGAAGGCGGGCGGCGACCATGGTGCCGAGTTGGCCTGATGCGGCGACCCAGCCCAGCTTTCTGGCGCGGCGGCGGGTGATCTCGCCCTTGCCCTCGGCATTTTCCAAGATCACGTGAACATCCATGCCGGATTTCACGAGATGCTGGACGACGATGGTCGGATTGAGGCCGCCGGCGGTCATGACGACCACCGGGCGGCGCATGGTGTCCGTGACGGTTTCAGACATCAGACGACGAGCGAGACGACGGCGACTGCGGTGTAGACGACGAAGCCCGCGATCATCAGCGACAGGATGCCGATAACGCAGCCTGCGAGCACGCCAAGGCCATCACGCTGGGAATGCGCAAAGCCGAGGACGGCAAGCGCAAAGGCCGGCGGCCAGTTGCCGAGCGGGATGGGCAGGAAGACGACGATCGCAAGGATGAGGGCCAATACACCGATGACCCGTTCGGCGAAGCGGCTTTCAAACAGCCAGAAGCGGGGGATGACCAGCTTTTCGGCCCAGCGCATCCAGGGAACGAGACGCCTGACGATCGCCTCGAAGGTCTGTGGCTCGACGCCGTAATCGCTGACGACGCGGGGAAAGAAGACCCGGCCACCGGGGGACATTGCCATCTGCCAGGCGACGAAGACCAGCGGTAGGCCGAGGATGAAGGTGCTGCCGGGCGGAAGGGGCACGAGGTTGGGGAGCGCAAAGACCAGGAGGAAAGCGCCGAAGGAGCGGTCCTGCAGGGCGATCGCGATGTCGCGGATCGTCACCTTGCGGTCCGTCGTGCGGGCCAGACGGACCAAAAGGTCCGAAAGGTTTTCGGGATGATTGTGTTCACGCGCGGTGACGAGACCCGCCACCCATGTTTCCGCCCTGTCGGTCATGCCTGATTCTCTTGGTTTTTGTTGACCTAACCTCACGTTTGCACGGGGATATTACAGGGGGATTAAAAGCCGGCCGGGTCGGAGTTCACGCTTTCGGGAATGGTGAAGGGAGGGTGAAGGATGGAAAAGGCACCCATGAATCGTCCTAAGCCTCTGCCTTGATTTCTCCGCAAGCGCTTGTCACCTAGGTCGTCGTGTTTTGATCAGACGAGGACTCAGGATGACTGCAACTCTTCAACGCTCCACAGCTGTCGTGGCCGTGCTGGTCGCGGTGACGCTTGGCCTTTCCTCCTGCGGCAACACGATCCGCGGGATTGGCAATGATCTCGGCAATGCCGTTGATGCTACGCAGGATGCCGGGCGCAGCGTCGCCAATTCGGTACGCTGAATGTGAAACTAAGACTGTTGTATGCACCGACGAGATGAAGAAATAGAGTATAGGACCTTATCCGCAAGCGTGCGCAGCAAGGAGAGATGATTCCTATCCGGGGCTTCAATATCGCCGTGAGCTATATCGTTACGCAAGTCCTTCAAAGTCGAAAAAATTGCGCAATCAGCCTGATCAATATCTGCCCAAATATGTTCCGCACAGAATTGGAATTTCTTGGAAAGGTCTCTTATCTTTGTGTTTTTGTTTGGTACGCAATCGAAATATTGATGCGTAAGCACTTCCAATGCCAGAAAAGTATATATGAAGCTTTTTAAATTATCTTTCTCGTTGCAGCCTAGCCAGAAAAACTTCGCGCAACGTGGAGGAATGGTTTTCGACGTTCTTTCGATCAAATCTAAGAACGTATCGTATTGTCCAGACCTTAAAGCCCGGTTCACTCGCAGTTCAGCATGGCCCCTAATGTTGAATGGTCTGACGATCTTTGAATCGGTAGATAGACCAACCGTCACACGGTCTACTTCTCGAATGAGTGGCGCCTCGGTGTATTTTGATAACGCCACTAATGCAGCCGACATAGCTGTGGAACGCAGCTTCTGCTCGAATTCATCCAGCAGTCCCCGAGCGTGGTTGAAGCAATCATAAGCCTCAATGGAGGTCTCACTTTGCATCGCAAACGTACACATGTCCGTCTGAGGCTCAGTCAACTTTAGAACTAGCAGCGCGTACGGGCCTTTGCATTGGTTTTCTTTCTCCCACGCGCTAACGTTATCAACCCAGTCATCGTCACACAGACTTCGGCAGATATGATTGGGGTCTAGGGCAAACCCGATACTGTAGTGCAAATCTTCAATGCTTGATGACAATCTGGCGATGCCGCCGTCAGGAAGGTTGATCCCGTCAATTGAATACATGATCATACGTCTGAAGCGAGCAGTGATCGCCAACGGCGGATCAATCTTTGAGAAACCCATTCTATTCAGTGCGTGCGCTGAGATTTGAACCATTTTAGCAGCCTGCGCTATTGTATTCCCGACTAGATTGTCTTGACGTGCAAGCAAGAGCAAGTGGCTGCGTGTTGGGTGGTGAGAGGGTTGGAGCTCAGATGTTCCGTGCAGCCGCGACGAGTTCGGGTTGGAGATCGCCGTAGCCGGTGAAGCGGTATTCGTAATCCAGCTTCAAATAGTCTGCCGCCCATTTTGCCTTGGCTTGCAATTCGGCGTCCTCGGTCTGGGCGAGGTAGACGATCTTCGTGTAATTGCCGAAGACCATATCTCGCAGTTCGGGATGGCGATCGAGCTTTAGGGGTTCGATGACGAAGGCCTCGAACTGGCGGGTGATCAGATCCGTCAGATAGAAGGCGGTGAATTCATTCTCGCATTCGGCGAGGAATTTTTCCGTGCCGGTGAAGAAGGCGTAGCAATGCGGGCCCGAGAGCCGCTCGATGCCTTCCTCGCGACAGATCCTGTCGACTTCACCCTGGGTGCCGCATTCCGCATAGCCGATGAAGATGTTCTCGTGGCCTGCGGCGCGGGCTTCCGCGATCTTTTCGCGCAGCGCCGGCGCGATCCGCTCTGGCCAGACATGCCAGATGGCGGGCAGGCATTCCAGCGTCAGATGTTCCAGCCGGTTCAGGGCTTTCACGGCCAGAATTTCGCGCGCGATCGCCCCGCATGCAATCACGTGAACCTTTTCCGATTTGATGCGTTGTTCCATCGCATTCCACTCGTCACTCAGACAGAAGGTAGACCCATATGACGGCGAAAAAAATGACAACCGGCGCAGCCCTTGTTCTCACCGTCTTCGCACTATCGTCCTGCGGCAATACGATCCGTGGCGTCGGCCAGGATGCCGCCAATACCGTCGATGCCACGCAGAATGCTGCAAACAACGTCGACGCTGCGGCCTCGCGCTAATCCCGACAAGGGGGGACATGCTCTGAGCGCAGATGCAACAGGAGAGCGAGCATGACGCTCACAACAATTGCCAAGGCCAGTGCCATCTACATGATGGTGGCCATCCTGTATGCTGGCGGGCATGTCGCCTGGCAGTCCATGGCAACGGCTCCTCAGAGCGAGGTCTACGCAGAAGCCGGCCCGTAAAGGGCCGGCTTCGCCTTTTTCAGGCTCAGGCGCGTGCGCCCATGCTGTTGTGCTTGCGGCTGATGAATTCCTTGGCCGTTTCGACGGCAACGGCTGCATCGCGGCAATAGGCATCGGCGCCGACGGCCTTGCCGAATTCCTCGTTGAGCGGCGCGCCGCCAACCAGCACAACGTAATCGTCGCGAATGCCCTTTTCCTTCATCGTGTCGATCACGACCTTCATATAGGGCATGGTGGTGGTGAGCAGCGCCGACATGCCGAGAATGTCGGGCTTTTCGCGTTCCAGAGCTTCCAGGTAGTTTTCGACCGGATTGTTGATGCCGAGGTCGATGACGTCGAAGCCAGCGCCTTCCATCATCATCCCGACCAGGTTCTTGCCGATATCATGGATATCGCCCTTGACCGTCCCGATGACCATCTTGCCCTGCTTCGGGGCGCCCGTGGCGGCAAGCAGCGGGCGAAGAATCGTCATGCCGGCCTTCATCGCGTTGGCCGATAGCAGGACTTCCGGCACGAAAAGGATACCGTCGCG
>CALSAF010000185.1:0-9441 GCA_943372805.1 Rhizobium sp. Q54 | reverse complement strand
GCACTTTCCGCGATGACAGACGTAAAAAAGGCGCCTCGCGGAGACCGCGGGCGCCTTTGATGGAGAAGGTGAGATGGTTTGTCTCAAAGGAACTCGGTGAGTGCTTCCTTGGACTGCAGCGAAAGAAACTCGATCGCGACGCCTTCCATGAAGTGTCGTATCACGCGACCGCGCATGTTGCCCAGGCGCACGGCCGAGCCGATCGGCGGACGGATGTCGATGTCGACGGCAGCCCCCGAAAGAGAAAGGTCCATCAGGCGGCAGGGATAGACCTTGCCGTCTTCCAGCGTCAGTTCGGTCCTGGTCTGTCGGGGTGTAAGGCGATCGTGGCGACGGTCTTCCGGGAGGCCGAGTTCATGCTTGTTGGCAATCCAGGTGAGTTGGGCTGCGAGCTTCTCGCGCTTGCGCACCGTTGCGTTGATCGAGATGACAAAGCCGTCTTCTGTGAGCTTGACGACTGTCCCTTCGATCCGTCCGAGATGGTCGATATAGGCAATCACGCGTTCGGTCGGGCGGGGCATGCCGGCGCAGGCAAAGCGAACGTCACCCGGCGACATGTCGACAACCTTGCAGACATACTCTTCGTAGTTGGCGAGCATAAGTCGACCTTGCAGGCTGACGGCGACGCGCTGAAAGGCGCGCTGCTGTCCCGGCGAGGCGATCGTAGTGCTCTGGCTGGCCCGCGTCGAGTACATCATGGAGTATCTGTCTAATCCTCTATGGCTAAACATTAGTCCGCGAGCCGTTAATATAGTGTTTGCTCTGGCTCTCGCTTTTTCAGGTAGGAAGGGGCCAGCCCGCCGAATTAAGGTTAAGAATGGGTTTCGATTGCCCCGTCGCGTCCTGAATGGCATTCGAGGTTCAGCACACGCGAAGGCAAGCCTTCGGCACCATCTCCAGTCGGCGCAATGATCCGCTCTGCGCCTGCAAGGCCACCCGCTTATCCGGGCGGCCTTTTTTTTGTCTGCCAATTGCACTAACTGGTGGGACAATCATGAAGGAGCCGTCGATGCAGGATGAAGCTGATTTCCGGGGCGAGGGGCATCCGGCAGGTGAACGGCGTGCGCCCGACACGGCCAATGGTGGCCCGCCATCTGAGAATCCGCCGATCTTCAATATCCCGACCGGAATTCTCGCGGCTCTTGGACTGATCTGCGGAATCTATGTGCTGCAGGACCTCTTCTTCTCTCCGTCGACGAATGAATGGATCGCCGTCGAGTTAGGGTTCTCGCCGATCCGCTATCTCTACCCCCTTGCAGATCAGTCCCTCGCATGGCTCTGGACGCCTGTCAGCTATTCCCTGCTGCATGGCAGCTTCGAGCATCTCGCTTTCAACTCCCTGTGGCTTGCCGCGTTCGGCACGCCTGTCTGCCGACGGATCGGTGAGGGTCGCTTCGTACTGTTCTGGATTGTCTCGTCGGTCGCGGCGGCCACCCTCCATGCCGTGGTCAACTGGGGCGAGCCATCTCTGATGGTCGGTGCCTCCGGTGTTATCTCCGCATTGATGGGAGCCGCTTGTCGATTCGCTTTCGGCGAACGCCGCCGCGGGATAGCTCGTCTGGCGGGCCGCGAACCGCCACTTCTGTCTGTCGGACAGGCTCTCGCCGATCGCACAGTGCGCGTCTTCATCATCGTCTGGTTCCTTGGCAACGTCGCAATTGCAGTCGGATTGCCAATGATGGGGGGCGATTCGGCGTCGATTGCCTGGGACGCTCATATCGGCGGCTTCCTGCTCGGGTTCTTCTTCTTCGGTCTGTTCGACGGGCCCGGAATGCGCCGCACGGCGCCGTGATCGACGGCTTATTGCATTCTCCTTGAATAGAGGGCACCCTCTATGCGTGGCGTTCCGAGGAGGGTCGGATCGCCCCCCGAGTGTTCTATGCGAGGAGGAACGCATGCCTGCATCTGCACGAAGCATACTCGAGCAAAAGGGCCGCAACGTCATCACGATCAGTCCGACCGTGACGCTGGGCGAGGCAGCCCACGTCTTGGAGGAAAACAAGATCGGTGCCGTCGTTGTCGTCGGCATGGAAAGCCGCATCGTCGGCATCTTCACCGAACGTGACGTCGTTCGCGCCATCGGTACCGCCGGCAAGGATGCCTTCGACCAACCGGTCTCAGCTTTCATGACCGCCAACGTCTATCGGTGCCGGGAAGACACCAGCGTCAACGAACTGATGGAAATGATGTCAAGCCGGCGCTTCCGCCACGTGCCCGTCGAGGACAATGGCAAGCTCTCCGGCATCATCTCGATCGGTGACGTGGTGAAATCCCGTATCCGGGAGATCGAACAGGAGGCCGAGCACATCAAGGCCTATATCGCTGGCTGAGGTGCGCCCGAGCTAGGCCTGAATGATGGCGGCATGTGTGCCGCCATCAGCGGAGAACCGCTTCCTGCATGCGGCGGATTTCCGCGACGCGCATCTTTGCCTCTTCGTAGCCACGCTCGATGGCCTCGCCAGCCCGGTGAAACTCCGAGAGGCCGATGTCGTTCAGCCGCGGATGAAGGGCGAGATCGGGCGGATCTCCGGCGAGACGCGCCCGTGAAATGCGGTCCTGGATGATGTTGAAGGCTTGGACCATGACCCCGGTCAACCCCACCTTGTTGGGTGCGCGGGCTGCTTCGGCATTGGCCTGATCCGGGGGCGAAGCCTTGTGCTTGACCACGGCGGACCGTCCGAAGACATCGTAATGCAGGTTCACCGCCATCACCAGCGGCTGCTCATACGCACGGCAGACCGATACCGGCACGGGATTGACCAGCGCACCGTCTATCAGTGTGCGGTTATTGCAATGGATCGGCTCGAAAATCCCTGGCAGGGCATAGGATGCTCGAAGCGCCGTAATCAGGCTGCCGCCATCGATCCAGACCTCGTGCCCGCTGTTGAGCTCGGATGCCACGGCCACGAAGGGCTTGGGCAATTCCTCTACGGTCAGTCCCTCAAGATGCTCCTGCATCCGCTTGGTGAGCCGCATGCCGCCCAGAAGCCCGCCGCCTCCGATCGTCAGGTCGAGCAGAGAGGCGATGCGGCGCATGGTCAGGGATCGGGCAAAGGCCTCAAGTTCGTCCAGCTTTCCTGCGAGATAGCACCCGCCGACGAGCGCGCCGATAGAGGTGCCGGCAATCATCCCGACTTCGATGCCTTCTTCGTCCAGCGCTCGGAGCACACCGATATGTGCCCAGCCTCGCGCAGCTCCCCCGCCGAGCGCCAAGGCCACTTTCGCTTTCGCGCGTTTTTCAGGCAAGGCGGTCGTCGGCGCAGGCCCGCCGCTATCCTTGGCAGGTTGCGCCGCTGTCGGACCCGTACCTGAAATCATGCTCCAGTTCAGCATCTCCGCTACCCCACAAGCTGAACACTCCGGGTTTCATTAGGACACCGTCTGCTTACGATTTCGTTATGCGTCGGGACCCGGTCAGTGACCGTAGACGTGATCCGGGTCGAAATGGCGGTGATCATCCGCAATGACCAGTGCCGGTTTGCCGTTGGCCGTGTGCGCGGTCCGATAGAAGCAGGAGCGTCGGCCCGTATGGCAGGTCGCGTCGTGGCCCGCCACCTCGACCTTCAGCCATATCGCATCCTGGTCACAGTCGACCCGGATTTCCTTGACCGTCTGGAGGTTCCCGGAACTTTCGCCCTTTTTCCAGATCTTGGCACGAGAGCGACTGTAGTAATGGGCAATGCCACTTTCCAGGGTAAGCTCGATCGCCTCCGCATTCATGTGTGCGACCATGAGCAGCTCGCCATCACGTGCATCCGTCACCACCGCCGTGACCAGGCCGTGCTCGTCAAATTTCGGCGTGAAGGACAGGCCTTCCTCAAGGATCTTTTTGTCCGAAGAGGGGGTGTCGAAGACGGAACCGGTCATGGGGAACTCGTGGGGCTTAGCGGCTTCGAACCATGGACATGAAGCGCGCCTGCTCGGCCGCATTGTCCTTGAAGGCGCCGGTGAAGGTTGTGGTGAGCGTCGTGGAGCCGGTCTTCTGGATGCCCCGCATCGCCATGCACATATGCTCGGCCTCGAGGAAAACCGCAACCCCGCGCGGCTTCAGTGTCTCGTCAATCGCCTGGGCGATCTGGGCGGTCATGTTTTCCTGCGTCTGTAAGCGCTTGGCGAAGACATCGACCACCCGAGCGATCTTGGAAAGCCCAAGAACCCGTCCCTTCGGCAGATAGGCGACATGCGCCTTGCCGATCACGGGCAGCATGTGGTGTTCGCAATGCGAGAAGAAGGAAATGTCGCGCACCAGCACGATGTCCTCGTAGCCGCCGACTTCTTCGAAAGTCCGACCGAGCACGTCTTCTATGTCTGCCTCATAGCCGGAGAAAAGCTCCTGATAAGCCTTGGCCACGCGTGCCGGCGTATCGAGCAAACCCTCGCGGTTCGGGTCGTCGCCGGCCCAGAGCAGAAGCGTTCTCACAGCCTGTTCGGCTTCCTCGCGCGTCGGGCGCGGCGCTTCTGCGGTCAGTTTCGTGACGATGGCGTCCATGGCCTTGGTCTCCCGGTCCCGTTCGAGGCGGTCCGTTGGTTTGGCTTTGCCGGATTGTAAATGCGTAATGCGGCTCATAATGCAAGTCCGTAATCGCGGTTTGCGGTGAGAAGATCGAACATCGGGGGCCGGCTTGCGTTTGTCCTGTGCCAGTCCCTTGGATATAGTGGACGGCGGAAACGATATAAGGCCAAGGCTGCGACATGATGGCGGCGACAATGTCGCAGCCAATCCCTATATACGGGATAAGCGCCAGAGTGGATTGACCATGGACGACATATACAACACCAGGATCCTCGAGTTTGCAGGCAATATTGGCCGCATCGGCACGCTTCCCGAAGCTCAGGCCGTTTCAGAGAAACATTCGAAGCTCTGCGGCTCAAGGGTAAAGGTCTACCTCAATGTCGAGGGTGGTGTGGTCACCGACTTCGCCCACGAGGTGAAAGCCTGTGCACTCGGACAGGCCTCGTCTGGTATCATGGCCCGCCATGTGGTGGGAGCAACTGCGACGGAACTGCGCCAGGCAAGGCTCGAGATGCTTGCCATGCTGAAGGAGAACGGCGAGGGGCCTTCCGGTCGTTTCGAGGATATGCGTTTCCTCAAACCCGTGCGTGACTACAAGGCCCGCCATGCCTCCACCATGCTGACCTTTGACGCCGTGGTCGACTGTCTTGACCAGATCGAGCACCAGGCCGTGGCTGCCGAGGCGAGTTGACCATGTGCAATAGCCCCAACTGCGGGCATGGTCCGGACGATCTTCGCCCACGCGGTCGAAACTGGTCGGGACCCTTTCGCAAGACGCCGGACCGCCTGCTTGGTATAGGGCTGATCCGATTATACCAGCTTACCTTCTCCAGCCTCGTCGGCAGCTCATGCCGTCACATGCCGACCTGCTCGGAATACGGCTATGAGGCCGTCGCACGGCATGGTCTCTGGTCGGGTGGCTGGCTGACGCTGTTCCGCGTCGTCCGCTGCGGGCCCGGCGGCACCTGGGGGCCGGATCCGGTTCCCAAGGCCTTGGAGCAGCGCTTCGCCTGGTATGCGCCCTGGCGCCTCTGGATCTTCGGCCGCAAGCAGGTCCCTTGATACAGGTTCAACTCGGCCAGAGCTTCGCAATAGCATTGGCTGAACGAATCAATGCGGAGACGATGCATGCCCATGCCGCTTGAGTATCGTCAGGCTTCCGCCGATTTCGGTGCCTTCATGAAGGACCTTGCTGCAACGTCGATGCTGACCTCTTCGCATCAGGCCCACACCATGCTTCAGGCCGTGCTTCAGGTGTTTCGCCGTCGCCTCTCCGTCGGCCATGCCTTCGCCTTTGCGAACATGCTCCCACCCGTCCTGCGCGCGATATTCGTCAGCGACTGGGACGTAGACGCGCCTGCTAGGCCCTTTGTCGCGCGCGATGAGCTGATGAAGGAAGTTCGTGCCCTGCGCCACGATCATAACGTCTCCACCGATACCGCCATCGAAGACGTCACCACGGTGATCCGCCGCCATGTCGATCCCGCGGCTTTCGAGAGGGTCCTGAGGACACTGCCGCCCGAGGCGCGGGACTTCTGGTTAATGGGGCCGGAATAGCAAGATCCTTTACTCAGCAGCGCTTTCGTCCTAAGGAGCGCCGGTAAATCGCGGGATCCCAATCCGCCCCTTTCACCACCCGCATTCGTTGGCGGGACTGGATCAGGAGACATAAATGTCCGCTTCCGTATCTCTCACTTTCCCCGATGGTTCCATCCGCGAATACGCTGCCGGCACGACTGGCGCTGAGGTCGCTGAATCAATTTCCAAGTCGCTCGCAAAGAAGGCCGTCGCGATTGCGCTCGATGGCACGGTGCGCGACCTCTCTGATCCCATCGTTGATGGCAAGATCGAGATCGTCACCCGCACCGATCCGCGTGCGCTCGAACTCATTCGCCATGATGCAGCCCACGTGATGGCCGAGGCCGTGCAGGAGCTCTGGCCCGGAACCCAGGTGACCATCGGTCCTGTCATCGAGAATGGCTTCTACTACGACTTCGCCAAGGCCGAGCCCTTCACGCCGGACGATCTACCGAAGATCGAAAAGCGGATGAAGGAGATCATCCAGCGCAACAAGCCCTTCACCAAGGAAGTCTGGCCGCGCAACAAGGCCAAGGAAGTTTTTGCCTCCAAGGGCGAGAAGTACAAGGTCGAACTGGTCGACGCGATCCCGGAAGACCAGGATCTGAAGATCTATTATCAGGGCGACTGGTTCGACCTCTGCCGTGGGCCGCATATGGCGTCTACCGGGCAGATCGGCATGGCCTTCAAGCTGATGAAAGTGGCCGGCGCCTATTGGCGCGGTGACAGCAACAACGCCATGCTGAGCCGCATCTACGGAACGGCCTTCGCCGAACAGGAAGATCTGGACCGTTACCTGCACATCCTCGCCGAAGCCGAAAAGCGCGACCACCGCAAGCTCGGCCGTGAAATGGATCTCTTCCATTTCCAGGAAGAAGGCCCGGGCGTCGTCTTCTGGCATGGCAAGGGCTGGCGCATGTTCCAGACCCTGACCTCCTATATGCGCCGCCGCCTCGAGGGCACCTACCAGGAAGTCAACGCGCCGCAGGTGCTCGACAAGTCGCTCTGGGAAACGTCTGGCCACTGGGGCTGGTACCAGGAGAACATGTTCGCGGTGAAATCCGCCCACGCCTTCACCCACCCGGATGACGAGGAAGCCGACCAGAAGGTCTTCGCGCTGAAGCCGATGAACTGCCCGGGTCACGTGCAGATCTTCAAGCATGGCCTGAAATCCTATCGCGAGCTTCCGGTCCGCCTCGCCGAGTTCGGCAATGTCCACCGCTACGAGGCCTCCGGCGCGCTGCACGGCCTGATGCGCGTGCGCGGCTTCACCCAGGACGATGCGCACGTCTTCTGCACGGAAGAGCAGATGGCGGCGGAATGCCTGCGCATCAACGACCTGATTCTGTCGGTCTATGAGGACTTCGGCTTCGGCGAGATCGTCGTGAAGCTCTCGACCCGTCCTGAAAAGCGCGTCGGCTCCGACGAGCTCTGGGATCGTGCCGAAAGCGTGATGTTGGACGTCCTGAAGCAGATCGAGGAACAGTCCGGTGGACGCATCAAGACCGGCATTCTGCCGGGCGAGGGCGCCTTCTACGGTCCGAAGTTCGAATACACGCTGCGCGATGCCATCGGTCGTGAATGGCAGTGCGGCACGACCCAGGTCGACTTCAACCTGCCGGAACGATTCGGTGCCTTCTACATCGACCAGAACTCGGAAAAGGTTCAGCCGGTCATGATCCATCGCGCCATCTGCGGCTCGATGGAGCGTTTCCTCGGCATCCTGATCGAGAACTTCGCCGGCCACATGCCGCTCTGGTTTGCGCCGCTACAGGTGGTCGTCGCCACGATCACTTCGGATGCGGACGACTATGGTCGTGAAGTTGCCGAACAGCTTCGCGATGCCGGTCTTCAGGTGGAAACCGACTTCCGCAACGAGAAGATCAACTACAAGGTCCGTGAGCATTCCGTGACCAAAGTTCCGGTGATCATCGTCTGCGGCAAGCGTGAGGCCGAGGAAAAGACTGTCAACATTCGTCGCCTGGGCTCTCAGGAGCAGGTCTCGATGCCGCTTGTCGAAGCGGTAGCCGTGCTGGCAGGCGAGGCAACCCCGCCGGACGTCAAGCGCAAGCTGGCGAACCGCAAAGCCTGATTGTGGAGTCTGGCAGGGCGTCACCGCCCTGTCAGACGCCTGTCATCGAATTGGCATATGACGGAATGATGATCGTCCGTCCACCTGGAGCTCCAGCGTGAAATTCAAAGAACTGTCCTATGCCAACGAGCGCGACCCGAAGCTGAAGCGGTGGTTCATCCGTTCGATTGAAGGCCTGTCGGGGCGTGACCGCTACACGCGGCTCTACGAGATCTGGCGCAACGACATCGTCGGCAAGACAGACCGTGTCTTCGGCAAGATGCTCGATCTGATCAATGTCGATCTGAAGGTCGAGGGCACTTGGCCGCCGGAAAACATTCCCGAAGGCCCCATCGTCATCGTAGCCAACCATCCCTTCGGGATCGGTGACGGCATCGCAGTACTGGCGCTCGCCGAGCAACTCGGCCGCCCATTCCGCGTGCTGATCAACAACGAGCTCTTGAAGGTGCCGGAAATGGCGCCTTACTCCCTGCCCGTTTCCTTCGAGGAGACCAAGGAAGCGCTCGCTCTCAATATGCAGACCCGCCATGAGGCGCTTCGGCTTTTAAAGGAAGGTGTCACCGTCGTGATTTTCCCGGCTGGTGGCGTGGCGACAGCGAAGAAGGGTTTCGGTCGTGCCGAGGACCTTCCGTGGAAGATGTTCCCCGCCAAGCTCATCCAGGCCGCCAAGGCCAATGTCGTCCCGGTCTACTTCGAAGGCCAGAATGGCCGTCTCTTCCATCTCGCGAGCAAGATCTCGTTGACCCTGCGTGTTTCCCTGCTGATTCGCGAGTTCCGGCGTCTGTCTGGTTCGACCATTAGCGCGCGTGTCGGCGTTATGATCCCGTGGGAGGATTTGAGCACGCATGCTGACCGTAAGGATCTGCTGGCCCGGCTGTTCGGTGCGGTCTTCAGCATGGCACCGGCGGCGCGCGGGAAATTGCGTCGCGCAGCCTGACCGTCAGGATTGGTCGAGCATCAGTTCGACATCCATGTTGGAGCCGGCCTTCACTTCGAAGTCCCGCTGGTAGATCTTGTCCTTGTTGCGTGCGACGGCCGTATACTGGCCTTCCGCCAGGACCATTACGGGAAACGCACTGACGCTTTCGGCGACGATGTCGCCGCCGGAGGTGAGCACGGACCATGCCGTATCGGCAATAGCCTCGCCGCCATCCTCAGAGACGAGTTTGAAGCCGACCTGAGAGGCTCGGTGCTGGATCGTGGCTTCCGTCAGTTCTCCAGCCTCGACGGTGATATCGGCACGGACGACCGCATTGAT
>CALSAF010000184.1:0-9592 GCA_943372805.1 Rhizobium sp. Q54 | reverse complement strand
AAGGGCGGGGTCGGCAAGACTACGTCGACAGCCGCTCTGGGTGCCGCGCTCGCGCAGCGTAACGAAAAGGTCGTCGTCGTCGATTTTGACGTAGGCCTTCGCAATCTCGATCTGGTGATGGGCGCCGAGCGCCGCGTCGTCTACGATCTCGTCAATGTCATCCAGGGCGACGCCAAGCTGCCGCAGGCGCTGATCCGCGACAAGCGGCTGGAAACGCTCTTCCTGCTGCCCGCCTCCCAGACCCGCGACAAGGACAACCTGACCGCCGAAGGCGTCGAACAGGTCATCACCGAACTCAAGAAGTATTTCGACTGGATCATCTGCGACAGCCCCGCAGGCATCGAGCGCGGTGCAACGCTTGCCATGCGCCATGCCGACATGGCCGTCGTCGTCACCAATCCGGAAGTGTCCTCGGTGCGCGATTCGGACCGCATCATCGGTCTTCTTGACTCCAAGACGCTCAAGGCCGAGCGCGGCGAGCGCATGGAAAAGCATCTTTTGCTGACCCGCTACGACGCCGTCCGCGCCCAGCGCGGCGACATGCTGAAGGTCGACGACGTGCTCGAGATCCTGTCGATCCCGCTGCTCGGCATCATCCCGGAAAGCATGGACGTGCTGCGCGCCTCCAACATCGGCGCGCCGGTTACGCTCGCTGATGTCCGCAGCGCCCCGGCACTCGCCTATTTCGACGCCGCCCGTCGTCTGGCTGGCGAGACCGTTCCGATCACCATTCCTGGCGAGAAGCGTGGCCTCCTCGACAAGATCTTCGCGCGGAGGGCCGCATGAGCATTTTCTCCCTGTTCCGCAAGCAGCGTTCCGCCCCGATGGCGCGCGAGCGACTGCAGGTCCTGCTCGCCCATGAACGGGCGTCGCTGGAAAGCGATCTGGTGGCCATCCTGCGCGAAGAAATCCTCGCCGTGATCGCCAAGCATGTCGAATTTGATCGTGACAAGGTCGAGATCAAGATGGACCGTGATGGCGATGTTTCGATCCTCGAAATCGACGTCGAGATCCCGCTCAACGCCCAGCGTCTCGCCGCCTGATCAGACCATCTTCTGAAATGACAAAGGCCGCCGCCGGTATCCCCGGTCGGCGGCCTTTTCATTGGGTGACGAGGGCAGGGCGGTCGTGCCGCCCTGCCTTTCGCCAAATCAGCCGATCTTGGCGTTGTCGTCGCGCTTGATGGCAACAATGGTCGAGCGCGGCAGCTTGCCTTCGCCATCCGGGAACGGCGCGTCGGGATGCTGGATGCCGGCAAACATCGTGCGCTTGTCGGCAGACCAGGTGAGGCCGGTCACTTCCGAACCCTTCGGGCCGGTCATGAAGCGCTCGATACGACCGGTGACCGGGTCGCCGGCGAGCATCTGGTTGTTGCCCTGGCCTGCGAAGTCGCCTTCGTTCGAATCTTCACCATCCGTCTGGATCCAGACGAGACCGGTCGAATCGAACATCATCCCGTCAGGCGAGTTGAACATGTTGCCTTCGTTGATGTTGGACGAACCGGCATAAGCGTCCTTGTGCACGACCGGGTTGCCGGCCATGGCGAAGAGGTCCCACTTGAAGGTGCCGCTCGTGTGGTCCTCGGCATCCGGATACCAGCGGACGATCTGGCCGTATTCGTTGCCAGCGCGTGGGTTGACGGCATTGACGTCCATCACATCGCCACCGGCATTGGTCCGCATCTTGCCGTCCTTCATAACGGCACGGTTCGAGTTGTTGGTCAGGCAGCAATAGGCTTCAATCGCAACCGGGTTGACCGCGACCCATTCCGGACGGTCCATGGTGGTGGCGCCAACCTTGGAAGCGGCCTGACGGGTGAAGACGGCGATCTCGTCGGCCTTCATGCCCGTCGTCTCAGGCGTCAGAGCCAGCCATTCGCCGGTGCCCTCGTCGGAGAACTTGGCAACGTAGAGCATGCCTTCGTCGAGCAGCTTGGAGGTGTCGCCACCCGGAACATAGATGCCGTTGGAGACATACTTGTAGAGGAACTCGCCACGCTCGTCGTCGCCCATGTAAACGACCACGCGACCATCGCGCGCGACGACCACGGCAGCGTTTTCATGCTTGATGCGGCCAAGAGCGGTGCGCTTGATCGGCGTCGAGGAGGCATCCGACGGATCGATCTCGACGACGTAACCGGCGCGGCGCGGCTCGTTCGGGTTCTTCGCCACGTCGAAACGCTCGTCGAACTTCTCGTAGCCATAGCGGGTCTCGGCCACGATGCCATAACGCTTGTAGTCGTCGGGCATCTTGTGGTCGGCAGTGGTGGTGCCGAAATAGCCGTTGAAGTTTTCTTCGCAGGTCAGGTAGGTGCCCCACGGCGTCTTGCCGGCGCCGCAGTTGTTGAAGGTCCCGAGACAGTCGACACCATTGGGATCGGCAGCCGTCTTGACGAGGTCCGAACCGGCGGCAGGACCGGACAGCTTCATCGGCGTGTTGTGATGGATGCGGCGGTTGAACTTGCTGTCGAGCACGATTTCGAACCCGTCGGCGCCTTCAGTCACTTCCATGACGGTCACGCCCTGCAGGTTCTGCAGGATCTTCACGTCGTCGAGGCTCTTCGGCATGCCCTTTTCATTGTTGGGCAGGTTCGTCTCGTTGTTCACATATTCATGGTTGACCGCGATCACCTGGGCATTGCCGATGACGAAGAGCTCCATGCCGTCCGTGTTTTCACCGAAGACCTTGTCCGAGGCTTCGAGCGAAACGCCATTGGCCGGGTCGATGTCGGCAACGTTGGAGAACAGCGGCTGGCCCCACTTGGCGAGCGGCTTCCAGCTATAACCTTCCGGAACATGCACGGTGTTGTCGGTCGCAATTGCGATCGGCTTGAACGGGAAGCGCGAAGCCGCTTCCTGGGCCTGAGCCGAGGTCGAACTCATCAGGTTGCCGACGGAGCCCATGGCAACGGCAGCCGAACCCATGGCCAGCACGCTGAGGAAACCACGACGCGAGATCGCGCGTTCAACGACGCGGTCGAAATCGGTCACGGCCGGCGGCGGGTTGTGGAGTTCGTCCCACTCGTCCCAGGACAGATGGTTGGTGTTGGTTTCGGTCATGGCAGAGCCTCCTTGAGGTTGAAGTCCTTTTCCGACTAGCCAGCGTGAGTAACAGCGATGTGACGAAATCCAGGCAGTGCAGTGGTTTGGAAGCTGCTCATCTAAGCGCTCCCTGATCGGCCCCTGATGTCCCCGCCTTAAGTGTTTGTGCGTACTTGCTTTCGCCCGCAGGACAATGCGGCGGGGAAAGGGCCCTTTTCGTGCAGTTCACGCATCTTTGTCCGTCGCTCGTTCTTCTCCGCTTTTCTGCCCCGTATCTCGCGGTGGACGAGACCACCTGCCGCATCCAAAAGATTTGACGTTTACGTAAAAATCAATTAGCCAAAGGGAAGAATGTGCCGCGCTTCCTGGGTGGAGACTGGGCGTGGCCTTAAAGCATACGCCAGATGGAGGAGCACGTCATGTACAAGGCGCCCGTAGAAGAGATCGCGTTCACCCTGAAGCACGTCGCTGGCCTCTCTAAGGCCATTGAAGACGGCAAGCTGGGCGAATTGAGTGACGATCTCGTCGATGCCATCCTCTCCGAAGCCGGCCGATTTGCAAGCGACGAAGTGGCCCCGCTCGCCGATATCGGCGACAAGCAGGGTGCGCGTTTGGTCGATGGCAAGGTGATCGTGCCCAACGGCTGGGACAATCTCTACCGCGCCTGGGCCGAGGGCGGCTGGAACTCGCTCACGGCATCCGAAGATTTCGGCGGGCAGGGGCTTCCCCATATGCTCAACGTTGCAGCGCTGGAAATGTGGAACTCCGGCTCAATGGGGTTTGCGCTCGGCCCCGTCCTGACAATGGGGGCAGTCGATGCGTTGACAGCCCATGGTACGGATGCCTTGAAGCAGAAGTATTTGCCCAAGATGGTCTCGGGCGAATGGATGGCCACCATGAACCTGACCGAGCCCCATGCCGGTTCGGATCTCGGTGTGATGAAGTCCCGCGCTGAACGTCGGGATGATGGCACCTATCGCGTTTTCGGCCAGAAAATCTTCATCACCTGGGGTGATCACGAGGTCACAGACAACATCATTCATCTGGTCTTGGCCCGACTGCCGGACGCGCCTGCCGGTTCACGCGGTATCTCGCTCTTCCTGGTGCCGAAGTACCTCGTCAATGACGACGGCTCGCTCGGTGCCCGCAATGACCTCCACTGCCATTCGCTGGAGCACAAGCTCGGCATCCACGGCTCGCCGACCTGCACCATGATCTATGGCGATGGCAAGTATGGCGATGAAGCCGGCGCGATCGGCTGGCTGATCGGCGAGGAAAACAAGGGCCTCGCCTGCATGTTCACCATGATGAACAATGCCCGCCTTGCGGTCGGCATGCAGGGGGTCGCCATCTGCGAAGCCGCCACCCAGAAGGCCGTGCAATACGCCAAGGACCGCACACAAGGAAGGGCTCCGGGCTGGACCGGTTCCGGCATGTCGCCGATCATCGAACATCCGGATGTCGCCCGCATGCTGGTGACCATGAAGGCCCTGACTCAAGGCTCGCGCGCCATCTGCTATGTCTGCGCCCACGCCACCGACATGAGCCACCACGCAGACGGCGATGAAGCCCGCCACTGGGCCGAGCGCGCAGCCCTGCTCACCCCGATCGCCAAGTCCTTCGCCACCGACGCCGGTGTCGATGTCGCCTCGCTCGGCATCCAGACCCATGGCGGCATGGGCTTCATCGAGGAGACCGGTGCCGCCCGCTACTGGCGCGACAGCCGCATTGCCCCGATCTACGAGGGCACCAACGGCATCCAGGCCGCCGATCTGGTCACCCGCAAGCTGCCGCTGTCGAACGGCAACCATGTTCGCGGCTACATCACCGAACTGAAGCAGGTGGTAAACGCCGTGCGCGCCTCCAATCTCGAAGGCTTCGGCGACACCGCCGCCCGCCTCGACGCGAGCCTGTCGGATCTCGAAGACACCACCGAATGGCTGCTCTCGCAACTGGCCGCAGGCAATGCCTCAGCAGCGCTCGCAGGCGCCACGCCTTACCAGCGCCTCTTCGGTCTCGCTTTGACCGGCGTCTACCTCGCCAAGGGTGCGCTTGCCGACGAAGACCATGGTCGTGACAACCGGCTGGCACTCTGCCGCTTCGCCGCCGAAAACCTGCTCGCCGAGACCGCTGCGTTGAAGGATCGTGTGGTCAACGGTGCGGCAAGCCTGGAAGCGGCACGCGCGCTGTTTGCATAAGTTCCCACCTCCCCCTTGAGGGGGGAGGTCGCCGCAAAGCGGCGGGTGGGGGTGACCCTGCCAAAACCAGCATATGTCCTTGTTCACCCCACCCCGGAGCTGCGCTCCGACCCTCCCCCTCAAGGGGAGGGTGTGGACCACCCTAGGAAGCCGAGATGACCGACCACATTGAGATCACCCGCCCGGAAGCCCATCCCGGCGTCCTCGTCCTGCGCTTCAACCGCCCGGACAAGAAGAACGCCATCACGCAAGCCATGTACCAGAAGCTGACCGCAGGCCTGCTGGAGGGTGAGCAGGACGACACGATCCGCTCCA
This sequence comes from Rhizobium sp. Q54, assembly GCA_943372805.1. Taxonomy (GTDB): domain Bacteria; phylum Pseudomonadota; class Alphaproteobacteria; order Rhizobiales; family Rhizobiaceae; genus Allorhizobium. The sequence continues at coordinate 4,038 of CALSAF010000184.1, read as the reverse complement.
TCGTCTTCCTCGGCACCGAGGGCTGTTTCTCCGCCGGTAACGACATGGCCGATTTCTTGGGCTTCGCCATGGCCGGCGCCGTCGGCGAACCCGCCGCCTTCGGCCTGCTCCGCGCACTGACCGAAGTCACCAAACCGCTGGTCTCCGGTGTTGACGGTCTCGCAATCGGCATCGGCACGACGCTGCACATGCATTGCGACCTGACGGTCGCCTCCGACCGCAGCCTCTTCAAGACCCCCTTCGTTGACCTCGCACTCGTGCCGGAAGCCGCCTCGAGCCTCATTGCCCCGCGCATCATGGGCCATCAGCGCGCCTTTGCCATGCTCGCCGCCAGCGAAGGCTTCTCGGCAGAGCAGGCCCGCGAGGCCGGTCTGATCTGGAAGGTCGTCGCGCCCGCTGAGGTCGAGACTGAGACCCTGAAGATCGCCTCCTCTCTGGCCTCCAAGCCGCCCGCCGCCATGAAGATTGCCCGCGCGCTCGTCAAGGGCAGCGCCGACGAGGTGCGTGCCCGCATGCAGGAAGAGCTCGTTCACTTCGTTGCGCAGCTGAAGAGCGCCGAAGCCCGCGCTGCCTTCGAGGCCTTCATGAAAGGCCGCGGATAAGACGATAAGGCCGTATGTGAGGCCTACTTATTTTTCAGGTTTCGCTTAAGTGCCCGTTAAATCCTGCGGGGTATCTGTGAGAGGGCGGCAAATCCACCGCTTCTGCACCATGACGGTGCCGTGAACACACAATGCCCCATGACGTCCCCGTGGCGAAGTTGCCCGGAGAGTTTTTGCAGGACCGTAGCCGTGAAGACCAGTTCCAATCTGATGACCAAGATCCTGGTGGTCGCCTCCCTCGTGGTGGTTGCCGCCCTGTCCGGTTTCTCTTTCTATATCGACAGCCTCCAGCACAACGCGACGAGTGCCGCCGTCAAGAGCGAGATCGATAGCTCCGGTCTCCAGGCGTCGCAGAGTATCGCCAACTGGCTCGCTGCCCGCGTGGCCTTGACCGAGCTTGCCGGCAATGCTGCCGCCAAGGCGCCGGATGCCGCTGCGATCACCGCCGCCTTCGACAATCCGGTCCTCATCCGTGAGTTCATGTCGACCTATGTCGGCGACGAGCAGGGCGTCTTCACCAGCGTTCCGGTCCAGCCGCTGCCGGAAGGCTACGACCCGCGCAAGCGTCCGTGGTACCAGGACGCCGTCAAGGCGGACAAGCTGGTCCTGACCGATCCCTATGCCGACGCCTCGACCGGCAACCTGATCATCAGTGCCGCCATTCCGGTGAAGAAGGACGGCAAGCTCTACGGTGTCGCCGCCTCCGACTTCTCCCTGACCTCCCTCGTCGACATGGTCAACTCGGTCGACATGGGCGGCAAGGGATCTGCCTTCCTGGTCAAGCAGGACGGCACGATCCTCGTTCATCGCGACGGCAATCTGGTCACCAAGACACTGAAGGATGCCTACCCGACAAATACTCCGGCGATTGGCTCCGGCATTGCCGAAACCACCTTTGCCGACGCAAACGTCCTCGTCTCCTTCCTGCCGATCAAGGGCCTGCCACGCGATGACTGGTATCTCGGCGTCCAGATCGACCGCGATCTCGCCTATGCCAGCATCGGCGAGTTCCGCACCGCGGCTGCCGTCGCGACCCTTGTCGGCGTCGTTGCCATGATCGGCGTGCTGGCAGCCCTGCTGTCGCGTCTCGTGGTCCGCCCGGTCGTCGACATGACTGGCGTCATGGGCAAGCTCGCCGGTGGTGACGTGTCTGCCGAGATCCCCGGCACCGCCCGCAAGGACGAAATCGGCCAGATGGCCGCAGCCGTCGCCGTCTTCCGCGACAACATCATCGAGCGTGGCCGCCTGGCCCGAGAGGCGGATGAAACCCGCACCATGACCGAACAGGAGCGTCGCGAACGCGAAGCCGCCAAGGCGCGTGAAGCCGAGCAGGTTTCCTTCGCCGTGCATTCGCTGGCCGATGGCCTTGGCCGTCTTGCCAATGGTGACCTCGTCTCGCGCATCGAAACCCCGTTTGCCGGCGACCTCGATCGTCTGCGTGTCGACTTCAACGCATCCGTCGAGAAGCTGCACGATGCGCTTGCCAACGTCGGCCGCAACGCGCGTGCCATTGATGGCGGTGCCGCCGAAATCCGCTCCTCTGCAGACAATCTGGCCCGCCGCACCGAGCAGCAGGCTGCCTCGGTCGAAGAGACGGCAGCGGCCCTTGAGGAGATCACCACCACGGTAAAGGACAGCGCTCGCCGCGCAGAAGAAGTTGGCCAGTTGGTCAGCCGCGCACGCGCCGGTGCGGAAAAGTCCGGTGAGATCGTCGAAAAGGCCGTCGGTGCCATGCAGGGGATCGAGAAGTCTTCCGGCGAGATCTCCAACATCATCGGCGTGATCGACGAGATCGCCTTCCAGACCAACCTGCTTGCATTGAACGCCGGTGTCGAAGCCGCGCGTGCCGGTGAAGCCGGCAAAGGCTTTGCCGTCGTCGCCCAGGAAGTCCGCGAACTGGCCCAGCGCTCGGCAACCGCTGCGAAGGAGATCAAGACCCTGATCAGCGCCTCCGGCGACCAGGTCAAGCACGGCGTCGAGCTCGTCAACGAGACCGGCAAGGCGCTCGACGTCATCGTTCGCGAGGTCCAGGAGATCAACGGCCACGTCAACGCCATCGTGACTGCCTCGCGCGAACAGTCGACCGGCCTGCAGGAGATTAACACCGCCGTCAACACGATGGACCAGGGCACTCAGCAGAATGCTGCCATGGTCGAGGAGCAGACGGCGGCAAGCCATGGTCTTGCCCAGGAAGCGGCAGCGCTGACGGCTCTGCTCAACCAGTTCCGCATCGACGAACGCGCGGCCGGCTCCTCACATGCGCCTCGCCGCGCTGCCTGATCGGGCGATCCCTGCCACCCGCAGAATGGAAACGGCGCCGCTGCGGCGCCGTTTCTCGTTTCTCATGCCTGCGGTTCAGCCTGCGTTCAGCCTTCGCCGCTAGTCTCTGCAACCATGCCCCGCCCGAGGCGTTCAGTCATTGGATCGCAGGTTGGTGAGGCGATCGATTTCGAACATCCCTGTCGAGGTTTTCATGTTGCGTTTGTTGTGTGTCGCACTCAGCCTGCTTGTCAGTGTCACCGTTTCGGTTGCCGATACGGCGTCGTCTGGCAGCCTTCCGTATGTTCTGGTCAATGATTCCAACGATGTGATCAGCGAGTCCCAGAACGCCCCGCAGCAGAGCCCGCGCGTCCGTCCGCAGCGTTATATCTGCGTCGTTGACCAGTCCGGCAGCGTTGGCGGTGGCGGCCAGGTGTCCTGCCCGGCCAAGCCCGGCCGTGTCGGCGGCCGTTGCCGCTGTGCTAACGTCACCGGCTCCGGAACGCTTCTCACCTACTGAGGCGTCAGCGTTTGCTGAGCGTCGCCACCGCTTCGACATGCGGCGACCAGAGGAACTGGTCGATCGGCGTGACCTGGTCGATCCGGTAGCCGCCGGCTGTGAGGATCGAGAGGTCGCGGGCGAGTGTCAGCGGATTGCAGCTGATCGCCACCACCTTCTTCACCTGTGATTTGGCCAGTTCGGCACACTGCACCTCGGCGCCCGCCCGCGGCGGGTCGAAGAGGACGGCGTCGAAGCCCTTGAACTCGGCGGTCATCAGCGGCCGGCGGAACAGATCGCGCCGCTCGACGGTCACCGGCTTCAGGCCTTGTGTGTTCCGCGCGGCAAAATCGAGGGATTTCACGGCCTTTTCGTCCGATTCCACCGCATGTACGCTGGATGTGCGCGCGAGGCGAAGCGCAAAGGTCCCGATCCCGGCAAAGAGATCCGCAACCTTCTTGGCCTTGCCGATATGGGCGCTGGCGAGTGCCGCCATGTGTTCCTCGGCCTCATGTGTCGCCTGCGTGAAGCCGCCGGGCGGCAACACCACGCGGGCGCCACCGAAATCGAGCAGCGGCTTATGCGGTTCGATGACGATCTCGCCATTGGCCGAGACGCGCGCAACGCCCTTGAGCTTGATGACGGCATTGGTGACCGCGCGCCGTTCCTGGTCGCCCA
>CALSAF010000183.1:0-9593 GCA_943372805.1 Rhizobium sp. Q54 | reverse complement strand
CAGACGCCATAGGCTTCGAGCGCCTTGTGCTCCTCGTCGGCCGCGAGAACGACCGAGAGGTTGTGCTTGGCTGCAAACTTGTCGTGGCTCTTCACCGAATCAGGCGAGACACCGATCACGCTTGTCCCGAGTTTCTCAAACTCGGCGGTAAGGCCGGTGAAGTCGATCGCTTCTGTTGTGCAGCCGCTCGTGTCGTCTTTCGGGTAGAAATAGAGAACCAGTGGTTTTCCGGCAAAATCGGAGAGTGAAACGGTGCCGCCGCCGTTGCGGGGCAGGGAGAAATCGGGGGCCATGTCCCCGGCAGTCAAATCCGTCATGGGATAACCTTTCTTTTGCCCGTTTTGTGGGTGAATGTGGGCGTCTTCGATATATAGTCCGCTCCGACGTCGTCCAGAGCGACTTGTTAGCGGCATCGATCGACGGAGACAATCACCAGGACATGTCGGAGATCCGGGGCGAAAAGCTACGGTTTCGCAAGCGGGACATCGTGCCGCTGCATGCCCTTCCGTCTGCCCAGACCGAAGATCCCCTCATCGTGCATTGCCCACCGCCAAAGCGCTCCATAATCAACAGCGTCTTGCGGGTGCTCGGCGGCTTCGCCGGGCTGTGGCTTGTGGTCTTCTTCGGGGTTTATGCGGTGGTCGAAAGCGGCACGCTCGACGCCGCGCTTGCCCAGCGTGCACAAACTGTTCTCAACAATGCCGTCGGGCCGCAATTCGTTGCGGAGATCGGCGCGACGGAGGTGCGGTTTGTCAATGGTCTGGAGCTGACGGTCGAGGCGCGGAACGTCACGTTGCATGAGCAGATCGGCGGCCAGCAGGTCGCCTTGACCCGGTCCATTCGCTTCATCCTCGAGCCGCTCGCCTTGCTCGGGGGGCGCTTTTCGATCCGTGAGGTGGTGAGCGAGGGCATCAACCTCGATGCAAACGTCCTTCCCAAAGGCAAACCGCTCGACCTTGCTGAGATGCGTATCGATGAGATCCCCACACATCTGCTGGGTGCCTTTGGCCAACTGGATCGCCTGCAGGGGATTATCGCACGCGGCGGTCTCGATCGTATGCGGATTGGCGGGCTGGAGATCGCGTCCACCAGCGCCAGCGGTCGTCCGCTGACGCTCGCAATCGACGACATTGCGCTTGAGCGCGGCGAGGATGATTCGCTATCCATCTTCGGAGCCATTTCGGTGAACGGGCAGCAGACCGAGCTCACGGCCCTGACCACCAATGTCGACGGGCGTGCCCAGTCGCTGACGATGCGCGTGGCCGATGTGCGGGTAACACCATTCCTGCTTCGGCGGTCGATGTCGGGAGCTGCGCGGCAGGGGATTGATGGTTCGGTCGAACTTCTGCTGAATGCGCGTCGGTCCGATGGCGTGGGGACGGACCCGCAGGTCTCGCTCGCCGTCAACATCCGAGATGCCGGCTTCTACTCGGATGGCCAGCGTCAGGATCTGAGCGAGGCCAGGCTCAACTTTTCCTACGACTTCGGCAAGGGCACCATCGAAGTCGCAGATTCGGTCGCCCGCTTCGGCGAGACGGTGTTTCCGCTGTCCGGGGGGCTGATCGATCTCGACCGTTTGCCGGAGGGCCCGAATTTCGGCAAGGGCTTCGGCATTGACCTCGTGGTGACCGAGGGGCGCGCCTATGTGCCGAGCGCCGGCGAGGCTGCATTTCCCTTCTTCCTCAAGGGCTACGGCCGCTATCTCGTCGAGGACAAGCGCCTGCAACTCGACGCGCTCGACGTCTCCACGCCGAACGGCAACATGCGCGGCAAGCTACAGATCCGCTTCGGCGGCACGGGGCCGGAGATCCGCTTCAACGCTGCTGTCGAGAACATGCGGTCGACTGCAGTGAAGCAGTTGTGGCCCTACTGGATTGCTTCCAAGCCCAGACAATGGGTTCTGGAAAACATCTTTGGCGGTGTTATCCCTCGCGGGACGATCGATGTGTTTATTCCGCAGAATCGCCTCTCGATCGAGCCAAAGCCGGTACGGCTGAACAGCGACGAGTTGAAGATCGGGTTCGATCTTGAGGACGCGCGCGTCAATCTGACCGGCGAGCTCCCACCGCTGCGCGATGTCTATGGTCGCTTCGACATGGTGGGCGAGCGGATCGATATCGGCATCCGATCAGCCGGTTCCTTCTTTCCGTCCGGGCGTATGGTCAATCTGGATAGTGGTCGTTTCGTGCTGCAGAACAGCTATGAAAAACCGTTGATGGCTGACATCGATATCAATGTCAGCGGTGCAGCGGATGCCGTGGCCGAACTCGTTTCCTTCAAGCCGATCGAAGCCTTGCGCGTCGTTGATTTCAAGCCTGAGGATTTCGCCGGAAAAGTGCGTGGCCGTGCCGCGATCAGGGTGGGGCTGGTGCCTGACCAGTCGCCGCCGCCGTCCGTCTGGAGTGCAGAGGTAGAACTCGACGATGTCGATATAGCGAAACCGTTCGACGGTCGGCAGATTGCCGACGTCACGGGTACGCTGTCTGTCGATGTGGACAAGGCCGAGCTCGATGCAGCCGCTCGGATCGACGATGTTCCCATGGACGTCGAGTTGATCGAGCCCATCCGGCGTGGTGCCGGCGAGGTGGCGCGCCAACGCATTGTCACGGCGACCCTCGACAATGCGATGCGGGAAAAGCTGGTGCCCGGGCTCGGCGATATCGTCGATGGACCGCTGAAATTCGAACTGCGGCGCGTCGATGACAACAAGCAGGCCGCTTCCGTCGATCTTCGCTCTGCTAACCTCACCATACCATGGATCGGCTGGTCGAAAGGGCAGGGGATCGCGGCGACAGCCACGTTTGAGTTGTCGAAAAGCGGCGATCAGTCACTGATCGAAAAATTTGTCCTCGACGGTGAGGGCTTCGGTGCGGTGGGGGAGATGTCCGCCAATGACAAGGGTCTGGTTGCAGCCAAATTCTCTCGCGTGCGGCTGTCCGCCGAAGATGACGTATCGCTCACCGTGCGCGTCAACAAGGGGGTCTACACGGTCGTGGCCAACGGGCGGGCCTTCGACGCCCGTTCGCTGATCTCGACGGTCCAGAGGCCGGAGCCGAGCACGTCGGGAGAGGTTGCCACACGGACCTCGTTGCGTGTCGAGGGGCGGTTCGAACGTATTCTCGGCTTCGGCGGCGAACAGCTTTCCGGTGTTTCACTCGTTTACGCCTCCAGCAAGGGGCGTCTCAATGCCGTCGATTTTTCCGGGGTTACCGGCAGCGGTCAGGCGCTGGTTGGCAAACTACGTCAGGCGGAGGGGCCGCGGGAATTGTCGGTGACGACGAGTGACGCGGGGGCGGTGCTGCGCTTTCTCGATACTTACAATCGGCTCGGTGGCGGGCTGGCCAACCTGCGCCTGACGGAGGTGCGCGAAGGTTCCTGGAGCGGCAATCTGGACCTGCGGAATTTCAGGGTCGAAAACGAAGAGCGTCTGCAAAACATCGTCACGGCACCGACAGGTGCGGATGGGCGCAGCCTTAACAGCGCGGTGCGCAGCAACATCGATGTCAGTTCTGCCCGGTTTCAACGCGCCTTTGCAAGGCTCGCCGTGGTCGACGGCACGCTCAGCGTCGAGAACGGCATCGTGCGTGGCGAACAGGTGGGGGCGACCTTCCAGGGGATCGTTCGCGACAAGTCCGGGCGTATCGATCTCACCGGGACCTTCATGCCGGCCTATGGTCTGAACCGGCTATTCGGTGAACTGCCGGTGATCGGAGCCATTCTCGGCAATGGCCGCGATCGGGGATTGCTGGGCATAACGTTCAAGCTGACGGGTGCGACTGCGAAGCCCAACCTCGTCGTCAACCCGCTGTCGATCATCGCACCCGGGGTTTTCCGGCAGATCTTCGAATTCCGTTGAGGTCAACCGTCAATCGCGTTCGATGATGATCACCGGAAGTGCCAGGTTGCGGGCGGCGATGAGCTTGGCATAACCGGCCGGCCCCCCGGAATTGCGGCAGACCAGATGCGTCACGCCTTGGGCGGTGAAGAGATCGGCTTCCTGGGCCGCCGTGCTGGCCGGTTTTCCAAGAACCACGAGATGATCGGCAAACGGCAGGGGTCCCTCCGGCGCATCGACCATGCGGATCACGAAGCGGCAGTCGCTTCGCCTCGTGAAGGCCTGAAGATACTGTCGACCGAGGGCGAGGAATGCGGTCGCGCCTGGCGGCAGGGTCTCGGCTGCAGCCTCGAGCGACGCCACGGGTTTCCATCGGTCTCCCGGTTGCTTCTGCCAGCGGGGTCGCAGGTGCTGTTCGAGGATCACTCCGGTCATGGCACTGGCCTTGATGGCGTTTTCGCTGATGCGGCGTGCAAAGGGATGCGTCGCGTCGATCAGTCGGCAGAAACCCTCCTGGCGCAGATAGGCGGCTAGCCCCTCGGCTCCGCCGAAGCCGCCAATCCTGACAGCACCGGCCGGCAGTACCGGATCGATCGTCCGCCCTGCGAGCGACGTGGTGACAAGATGGCCTTCCGCGACGAGCCGTTCAGCAAGGAGGCGCGCTTCTGCCGTCCCTCCGAGTATCAGGATCCTCTGTCTCGCCATCGTCGGGTCAACTGGCATGGGCGATGATCGTTCCCTTGCGATCGGCCACGATGACATCCACGGTGACCCCGCTGTCCCGCAGCACGCCTTCAGCTGTTCGCTTCGCAGCTTCTGCGACCGGCAGCGCGATGTCTATCCCCGCACTCGACAGGATCTGCAGGACTTCCAATGCGGTATTGGCCCGCTCGACGCTGCCACGCTGCATATCCGTGAGATAATCAATGCCCGGCAGCGACAGAAAGAAACGATTGTCGATCTGGCTGCGGGACGAATGCAGATCGAGCGCGCCCTGGCCGAGTTTCGACATCTTGGCGAAGCCACCCGCAATGGTCAGGCGCGGCACGGGATGAGCGCGGAGATACTTCAGCAATCCGCCTGCAAAGTCCCCCATGTCGATCAGTGCTCCCTCGGGCAGGTTGTGGAAGACTTGTGCGGCCTTTTCCGAGGTCGAACCTGTCGCACCGAGCAGATGTGTCAGGCCTTCGGCCCGTGCCACATCGATGCCGCGGTGGATCGAGTGAATCCAGGCCGCACAGGAGAAGGGGTGGACGATCCCGGTCGTGCCGAGGATCGATATGCCACCCAGGATACCCAGTCTCGGATTCCAGGTGTTTTCCGCGATGGTGCTGCCGCCCGGCACGGAGATCCTGATCTCCACGTCCGGTGCCACCTGATGCTGCGAGGCGAGTGCTACGATCTCGGCCGTCATCATGGCGCGGGGTACCGGATTGATCGCGGCCTCACCGACCGCAATCGGCAGGCCGGGCTTGGTTACCGTGCCGACGCCGTCGCCGGCCACAAAGCGAATGCCGCTTCCGGGAGGTAGCCGTGTCACGGTGGAGATTACGGTGGCACCATGGGTCACATCCGGATCGTCTCCGGCATCCTTGACGATGCCCGCATACGCGCTGCCGCCGGCATAGCCTTCGGTGGCGAGGGCGAAGGCTACCGTTTGTCCCCTCGGCAGGGTGATGGACACAGGGTCGGGGAAGTCTCCCGTCAAAATCGCCGTGAACGCTGCCTTGGTCGCGGCCGTGGCGCAAGCGCCAGTCGTCCAGCCGGTACGCAACGGCGCACCCTCCGGCTTGTCCAGCCGCTGGCCGTCTGCGGCGTCTCCCGTGTCTGTTCGATCAGCATCGCTCATGGCTTGCTTATAGGCGAGCCGGTCGTCGGGCGGAAGGCTCGCCATTGGGTTATCGGGGCTGGAAACTGTCTCATCGGAATTGCAATTTTGCCGGACGGGGCCTAGACCATGGACATGAGTGACACGATGCGTCTAGCCCTGCCCATGAGCCTGCCGGCCCTCGAGCCCGGCCATGTCTGGCTTGCCGGGGCAGGCCCTGGCGATCCCGGGCTGCTGACCTTGCTGGCCGCAAAGGGTCTCTCGGAGGCCGACGTGATCGTGCACGACGCCCTTGTCAACGAGGATTGCCTGAGATTGGCCCGCACCGGGGCCGTGCTCGAATATGCAGGCAAGCGCGGCGGGAAGCCCTCCGCCAAGCAGCGCGATATTTCGTTACGGCTCGTCGAACTTGCCAAGGCCGGTCATCGCGTCCTGCGCCTCAAGGGTGGCGACCCCTTCGTCTTCGGTCGTGGGGGCGAGGAGGCGCTGACACTGATCGAGCATGGCGTTCCCTTCCGCATCGTGCCGGGCATTACCGCAGGTATCGGCGGCCTTGCTTATGCAGGCATTCCCGTCACCCATCGGGAAGTCAACCACGCCGTGACTTTCCTGACGGGTCATGATTCCTCCGGCGTTGTTCCCGATCGGATCGACTGGGAGGCTATCGGACGCGGGTCGCCCGTCATCGTCATGTATATGGCGATGAAGCACATGGGGCAGATCACTTCCAATCTGATCTCGGCCGGACGCAGGCCGGACGAGGCGGTGGCCTTCGTCTGCAATGCTGCGACCCCGCAGCAAAGCGTGCTGGAGACGACACTCGGGCGCGCCGAGGCAGACATGATTTCGGCCGGCATCGAGCCTCCCGCCATCGTCGTCATCGGCGATGTTGTGCGGCTGCGTCCCTCGCTTGACTGGTTGGGTGCCCTGTCCGGGCGCAAGCTCATGCCCGATCCGTTTGCCGTGGACCGGAAAGACACGGCATGAGCGGACTGCTGATTGCCGCGCCGGCCTCCGGTTCCGGCAAGACGGTGGTGACGCTTGGACTGATGCGGGCGCTTCGTCGCCGTGGTCTCTGCGTAGCACCCGGAAAGGCCGGGCCTGACTATATCGATCCGGCGTTCCATGCTGCCGCAAGCGGTGCTGCCTGTTTCAACTTCGATCCCTGGGCCATGCGGCCGGCCCTGCTGCGAGCGCAGGCCGGGCAGCTGGCCGCGTCTGGCGTGCTTGTGATTGAAGCGATGATGGGGCTGTTCGATGGGGCCGCTGACGGGACTGGCAGCGCCGGGGATCTCGCGGCGTCGCTGTCACTCTGCGTGGTGCTGGTGGTCGATTGCGGGCGCACCTCGCAATCCGTTGCCGCGGTCGTGACCGGTTTTGCCCGGTTTCGTCGTGATGTCCGGGTCGCGGGCGTCGTGCTCAACCGTGTCGGCAGCGATCGGCACGAGGCGATGCTGCGGGCGGCCATGGCACAGACGGAGATCCCCGTTCTGGGTTGCCTGCGGACGGATCCGAAACTTTCGCTGCCGGAGAGACATCTTGGTCTTGTTCAGGCCGGTGAACATGCGGCGCTTGAGACCTTCATCGAAGGGGCCGCCGATGCCGTTGAGAGCGGCGTGGATCTGGATGCACTGCTGACCTTGTCAAAACATGCGACGCTGGATTGCCCGGTGGAGGCGGTGGACGGTCTCCCGCCACCAGGTCAACGGGTTGCCGTCGCACGCGATGTGGCCTTCGCCTTTTCCTATCCCCATCTGCTTGAGGGCTGGCGCCGGCAGGGCGCGGAACTGTCCTTCTTTTCGCCGCTCGCAGACGAGGCGCCGGCGGCAGACGTCGATGCTGTTTACCTGCCCGGCGGCTATCCGGAGTTGCATGCCGGTATCCTGGCTGAGGCCGCACACTTCCGCTCGGGCATGGTGTCTGCAGCGGGGCGGGGCCTTCGAATCTACGGGGAATGCGGGGGATACATGGTGCTCGGCGAGGGGCTCGTTGATGCCGATGGGCATCGCCACGCCATGCTGGGTCTGCTGCCCCTGGTGACGAGCTACGCGGTTCGGCAGCGCCATCTCGGCTATCGTCGATTGCGCTCGCTGGCACCGGATCTGTTTTGCGGCCGCTATTTCGGCCATGAGTATCACTATTCGACCGTCGTCTCTGAAGGGCACGCAGACCGATTGTTCGAGGCTGAGGATGCGCTTGGTGAAACACTCGGCGAGGTCGGCCTGCGGCGGGGATCTGTTGCCGGGTCCTACATGCACCTGATCGACCTTGCAGGGGATCGGCCATGAACGGAGCGATTCAACACGGCGGCGGTCTGGCTGCAGCCGCATTGCAGTATGGCGGAGAGATCGAGGACTGGCTCGATCTCTCTACCGGTATCAATCCGTGCCCGGTCGCGCTGCCCGAGATTCCAATGCGGGTCTGGCACCGTTTGCCGGATCAGGAGCGGGAGATGGCGGCGCGCGAGGCGGCAAGACATTATTACCGCTCCGGAACGCGTCTACCCATACCGGTTCCCGGTACGCAGGCGGTGATCCAGCTGTTGCCGAAGCTTGTTCCTGATGGTGCCCGTGTCGCCGTGTTCTCCCCCACCTATGGGGAATATGTCCGCGCGTTCAAGCTTGCGGGGCTTGCGGTCGATGCGGTTCAGGACCTGTCGGAAATCACAGCTGATCATGGGCTGGTCGTGGTGGTCAATCCGAACAACCCGGATGGCCGCCTGTTTGCTCGGGATGAACTGCAGGCACTCGCCGCCACGATTGACAGTCAGCATGGTTATCTCGTCGTCGACGAAGCTTTCGGCGACATGCATCCCGAACACAGCATGGCGGCCGAGCCACTGGCCAACCTGATCGTGTTCCGTTCCTTCGGCAAATTCTTCGGTCTTGCCGGAGTACGGCTCGGTTTCGTTATCGCTGCGGACAGCGTGACCGCACGCTTTTCGGAATGGCTCGGTCCCTGGGCGGTCTCGGGGCCGGCGCTTGTGATTGCCGAACAACTGATGTCTTCGGATACCGATGCAATCCGTGACCGTATCATGCAGCGTTCGCAGGCGCTCGATCATGCTCTGGCCGAGGCTGGCCTTGTGGTGCTCGGCGGCGCCGACCTGTTTCGGCTGGTCGAGGACAGAGAGGCCGAAGCGCTGCATCGCCACCTGTGCGGTCATCACATCCTGACCCGCAAGTTTGACTATCGGCCGGACTGGCTGCGCTTCGGGCTTGCCCCGGACGCGGGAGGTGATGGCCGCCTGCTGGCCGCACTGAAAATGTTCCAAAGGACCGTTGAATGAACCACCTGCTGCTGCTTCTGGCCGCCATCGTGCTGGATCGGATCGTCGGTGATCCGCCGTGGCTCTGGCAGCGTGTTCCGCATCCCGTGGTCGTCTTCGGCAAGGCGATCGACCTTCTGGAAATGCCGCTCAATCGTTCCACTTTCACGGCGGAGGGGCGTCGCCTGAACGGCGTTGTGACGATCGTCGTCCTGCTCGGTGCGTCAGCCGCCTTCGGCATGACCCTGTCATGGGGCTTCGACCATCTCGGTGCCGTCGGCATTTTGCTTGAGGTCGTCGTGGTCGCAGTCTTCCTGGCCCAGAAGAGCCTTGGTGACCATGTGCAGGCGGTTGCAGATGGTCTCCTGCGGGAGGGCCTCGAAGGCGGACGTCGCGCGGTCGCGATGATTGTTGGCAGAGATCCCAAGACACTGGACCAGCCTGGCGTTTGCCGGGCCGCGATCGAGAGCCTGTCCGAGAATTTCGCCGACGGCGTCGTGGCGCCAGTGTTCTGGTATGCTGTCGCAGGACTGCCGGGAATCCTGGCCTACAAGATGCTCAACACCGCTGATTCGATGATCGGCCACAAGAACGAGCGTTTCCTTGAATTCGGCTGGGCGTCCGCCCGGCTTGACGATCTCGCCAACTGGCCGGCGTCAAGG
>CALSAF010000182.1:0-9619 GCA_943372805.1 Rhizobium sp. Q54 | reverse complement strand
TCCTGGCCGTGGCACGGTCGGTCGGGGTGACAATCGACTTGGCCATCGTCGACGTCGACCTCGATATGCGTTGCCTCGAGCTCCTTCAGGCGGTCGACGTGGACTACGTCACGCTCCAATCCTGCGACATCGCCAGCGATCTCGCCTTTACCGTGCTCGACCGGATGACCGCCCTGCAACCCGCACCTTTGCCTGCGGATGACTGGGAAATCACCACTGAGGAGAGCGTCGCGCCGCCGGCAGCGATTGCGGAAGTCGGATCTCGGGATGTGCGGGCCGAAGGGACGGCGCCAGTTGCGGCCCTGCCGGCACCGTCCCTTGTTCTCGTTGCGGAAGACAACGAGATCAACCAGATCGTCTTCTCCCAGATCCTGGAGGGCTTGGGTTACGCCTACCGAATCTGCACCGATGGCGAGACTGCGGTACGGCTCTATGCCGAATTACGCCCCGCCATCATCCTGATGGACGTCACGCTGCCTGGCATCAACGGTTTCGAGGCGGCTCGGCGCATCCGCCAGATGGCGCAAGAGGGACCTGTACCCACGCCGATCATCGGCGTGCTCGCACAGGCATTCGACCGGGATCGCGAAGCCTGTTTCGCCTCCGGGATGAACGACGTGATCCTGAAGCCGCTAAGCCCTGATGTGCTCGATCAGGCGATCCGACGCCTTGTCCCCGACATCGCCAGCCTCGCTTCAACTGGCTGATCTACCTGATTTTTGGGGAGGCTTCAGCCCAGGTTCCTGTTGTATCGATATGATAATTTTAATGTTTTAGATCCATTCTGGTACGCGTGCAAAGAACCGTACCAGGAAGCATGAATGGGTGCCGCCGGAATCGTCTCTGACCCCATGGGCCGGAGCGACCAGAAGACGACAGGCTATACCGACCGATTGACCGGCCTCGGCAACCGCCATCGCCTGGGCGATAAGGTGCGCCAGCTCGCAGCCGATCGTGCATCCGATCCGGCTCCCTTCACCGTCGGTATCGTCAATCTGGACGGCTTCAAGCCAATCAACGACCTTTTCGGTCAGGCCGCCGGTGATGAAATCCTCTGCCAGGTTGCCCATCGCCTGAAGGCCTGTGTGCCCGATGGCGCGACCGTCACCCGCCACGACGGCGATGAATTTGCCATCGTCCTGCCGCTGGTCTTCGAGCGGATCGGTGCGGAGCGCGCCGGCCAATTGATCAAGGACGTTCTCTCCGCGCCTTACGATCTCGGTGATCGCAACGTGCGCCTCTCCGCCTCTCTCGGCTTTGCCGTCTATCCCTTTGCCGGTGAGGACTTCGAGGAGCTGATGAAGAGCGCCGAGACGGCCCTTTATCGGTCGAAGCGCCGCGGTCGCGGCCAGATTACCGTATATTCCCGCGAGATCGCCCAGGAAATGAAGCAGGCGACGCAGCTCGAACAGGCGCTGCGCAATGCGATCATCAATGACACCGTCGATGTGCATTTCCAGCCGATCGTGCGCCTGCGCGACAACCGCGTCGTCGGCTTCGAAGCGCTCGCCCGTTGGATAGACCCCGATCTCGGCTTCGTCTCGCCTGCGGTCTTTGTGCCGCTCGCCGAAGAGCGTGGCTTCATCGATACCCTGTCTGAAACCCTGCTGCGCAAGGCAGCCGAGGCGACGCTCGCCTGGCCGCGCGATCTCTTCCTGTCCTTCAATCTCTCCTCGGTCCAGCTGATGGATCTTCGGACGTCGTTCAACACGCTGTCGATCCTCAACAGCGTCGGCTTTGATCCGCGCCGCCTTGAGATGGAAATCACCGAAACGGCGGTGATGACCTCGGCCGATACGGCACGGCGCATCATCAAGGAGTTGAAGGACGCCGGCATACGCATCTCGCTCGACGACTTCGGCACCGGCCAGTCGAGCCTCGGGCGCCTGCGCGAATTCACCTTCGACAAGGTCAAGATCGACCGCGCCTTCGTTTCGGCGATCACCACCGACCGTACGTCCGAGCATATCATCAAGGCGATTGTCAGCATGTGCGAGGGGCTTGACCTCGAGGTCGTCGCCGAAGGTATCGAGACGGAAGCGGAAGCCCAGAAGCTCCGCGAACTCGGCTGTGGCATGGGGCAGGGCTATCATTTCGGCAAGCCCGTCGATGCTGCCGCCACGCTGCGCTACCTCGCCGAAAACCACCACGACTTCGCGCTCGTCGACCGCGCCTCCGCCTGATCCTCTTGTCGCTTAGGTTTGGCTAAGGAGCCAGTCGCGCACCCGCGTGGCCGCGGCGCTGAGTTCGCGCGACCTCGGCCAGACCACATGGAAGGCCTGGCCGGTGCGCAGGGCATGCCCGCCCACCTCCACAAGCTGCCCTTGCTCGACGAGACGCTCCACGAGATGCCGCCAGCCGAGCGAAATGCCCTGACCGGCAAGCACCGCCTGTATGACCAGCACATAGTCATTGATCGCAAGCCGTCGCCCCGTCGGTCGGTAGTCGATGCCGGCCGAGGCAAACCATTCGGGCCAGCTGCAGGCCTGGCGCACGGGTTCCTCCAGCCAGATCAAGCGATGTTGTGCCAGTGCCGCCGGACTGTCGGGGAGCCCGTTTGTCTCAACAAAGGCGGGGCTTGCCACCGCAGTCACGATTTCCGGAGCCAGCTCGGCGGAGTGGTAATGCGGCCAGTCCTTGGGGTCGCCGCCGCGAACACCGAGCGGGATGGCCTCCTCATCGAGGTCGAGATCGCGCACGCTGGTCTGGATCCTCAAGTCGATGTCAGGCAGGTCTTCCCGGAGCGCCGAGAGCCGCGGCAGCATCCACATCGAGGCAAAGGCCGTGGAAGCCGCAAGTGTCACGTTCACCTCGCGACCCTTGCTGCGAATTTCCTCTGCGGCCCGCCCGATGCGCGAGAGCCCGGCCGAGACGTCGGCATGGAACCGCTCGCCAACCTCTGTCAGCTTCGCGGCCCGATGCTGCCGCTCGAAAAGCTGCGCCCCGAGCTGCTGCTCCAGGCCCCGGATCGCGTAGGAGACCGCCACCTGCGACATGCCGAGTTCTTCGGCGGCACGGGTGAAGTTCTCGTGTCGGCCTGCTGCCTCGAAGATCACGAGAGCATTGGCCGAGGGAATGAGACTGCGAAACGTTGTCATAAGTTCAACTTATCGCATCTCCAGCTATTTTCCAGCATCACAGGTCGGTTGCCCTGACATAGCCTTCTGCAAAACGGGGGGAAGCCGATGGATCAGGCAATCATGGAACCAACGCCGACGCGCCGCCAGCGGCCGGCCCGAAGAGGCGGAGCCTTGGTCTCGCCCCTGGTGGTGCCCTATATCAGGCGCAACATCCCGACCTACGACATCCTGTCGGAAGAAAACCTCGAGCGGATCGAGGCCGTGGCCGACCGGATCCTCGCCGAAATCGGCATCGAATTCCGTGACGATCCCGCAGCGCTTGAACTCTGGCGCAGAGCGGGTGCCGAGATCGAAGGTGTGCGGGTGCGTTTCCCGAAGGGCATGCTGCGTGAAATCCTGAGCAAGGCGCCTGCAACCTTCACCCAGCATGCCCGCAACCCTGCAAACAATGTCGAGATCGGCGGTAATGCGGTCGTCTTCTCGCCGGCCTACGGCTCGCCCTTTGTCATGGACCTCGACAAGGGCCGCCGCTACGGCACGATCGAGGACTTCCGCAATCTGGTCAAGCTCGCCCAGTCATCGCCCTGGCTGCACCATTCCGGCGGCACGATCTGCGAACCGGTCGATGTTCCCGTCAACAAGCGCCACCTCGACATGGTCTACAGCCACATCAAATATTCCGATCGCCCCTTCATGGGGTCGGTAACGGCAGAGGAGCGCGCCGAGGAATCGATCGAGATGGCCCGCATCCTCTTCGGTGCAGATTTCGTCGACCGGAACTGTGTCATCCTCGGTAATGTCAACGTCAACTCGCCGCTCGTCTGGGACGGCACGATGACCAAGGCGCTGCGCGCCTATGCCCGCGCCAACCAGGCAGCCGTCATCGTGCCCTTCATCCTGGGCGGTGCCATGGGTCCGGTCACCAATGCCGGCGCCATTGCCCAGTCGCTGGCCGAAACCATGGCCGGCTGCGCGCTCACCCAGCTGGAACGCCGCGGCGCGCCTGTCATCTTCGGCAACTTCCTTTCCTCGATGTCGCTGCGCTCGGGTTCGCCGACCTTCGGCACGCCGGAGCCGGCGATCGGATCCATGGTCATCGGCCAGCTGGCCCGCCGGCTGAAGCTGCCGCTGCGCTGTGCCGGAAACTTCTCCAATTCCAAGCTGCCGGATGCCCAGGCCATGCAGGAGGGCGTCATGTCCATGCTCTCGGCCGTGCATTGCGGCGCGAACTTCATCCTGCATTCGGCTGGCTTCGTCGATGGGCTGCTCGCCATGTCCTACGAGAAGTTCGTGATGGACACCGACTTCTGTGGAGCTCTGCATTCTTACATGGCCGGCGTCGTCGTCGATGACAACACGCTCGCCATGGATGCCTTCGAAGAGGTCGGTCCGGGCAGTCATTTCTTGGGCTCGGCCCACACCATGCGCAACTACCAGACCGCCTTCTGGGATTCGGCTCTCTCCGACAACGAGCCGTTCGAGAAATGGTCGGAAGCCGGCTCGACCGATATGGCGACCCGCGCCAATGCCCGCTGGAAGAAGACGCTCGCCGAATACGAGGCGCCGCCTTTGGACATCGCCATCGACGAGGCGCTTCTAGACTATGTCGAGAGAACAAAGCGCGCCAAGCCGGACGCCTGGTATTGAACGGGAACGCATGACGAATGACCGGAAACCGTGATCCGCTTCTCCAGCCCTTCCAGCTGAAACACCTGACGCTGAAGAACCGCATCATGTCGACGGCGCATGAGCCGGCCTATTCGGAAGGGGGCATGCCGACCGAGCGCTACCGGCTCTATCATGTCGAAAAGGCGAAAGGCGGCATCGCGCTCACCATGACGGCAGGCTCCGCCAGTGTCAGCCGCGACAGCCCACCCGCCTTTGGCAATCTGCTCGCCTGGAAGGACGAGATCGTCCCGCATCTGAAGCGTCTGACCGACGATTGTCACGAGCATGGCTGCGCCGTGATGATCCAGCTCACCCATCTCGGCCGCCGCACCAATTGGAACAAGGGTGACTGGCTGCCGGTGCTTAGCCCCTCTCCGATCCGCGAGCCGGCCCACCGGCATTTCCCCAAGGAGATCGAGGACTGGGACATCGAGCGCATCGTCGAAGACTATGCGACGGCCGCCGCCCGCATGCAGGAAGCCGGCCTCGACGGCATCGAGTTCGAGGCCTATGGCCACCTGATGGACAGCTTCTGGTCACCGGCCACCAACCGGCGCGAGGATGAATTCGGCGGCTCTCTCGACAACCGCATGCGCTTTTCCAACCTCGTGATCGATGCTGTGAGAAAGGCCGTCGGCCCCGATTTCATCGTCGGCATCCGCATGGTCGCCGACGAGGACTGGGACAAGGGCTTGAGCCGCGACGAAGGGGTCGAGATCGCCCGCTGTTTTGCGGCAGGCGGCAAGATCGACTTCCTCAACATCATCAGGGGACACATTGAGCACGACGCCTCCCTCAACAACGTCATCCCGATCCAGGGCATGGCCGCCTCGCCGCATCTCGACTTCGCCGGCGACGTGCGCGCGGCCACGAAATCCCCGGTCTTCCATGCCGCCCGCATCGCCGATGTTGCGACCGCCCGCCATGCAATCGCCGAGGGCAAGCTCGATATGGTGGGCATGACCCGTGCCCATATCGCCGATCCGCATATCGTCAAAAAGATCATCGAGGGCCGCGAGCACCAGATCCGCCCCTGCGTCGGCGCGACCTACTGTCTCGACCGCATATATGAAGGCGGCGAGGCACTCTGCATCCACAATGCCGCGACAAGCCGCGAAGCCCTGATCCCGCATGACCTGCCCAAGGCCGAAAAATCCCGCAAGGCCATCGTCGTCGGCGCAGGGCCGGCAGGCCTCGAAGCCGCGAGGGTGCTCGCCGAACGCGGCCATCAGGTCGAGGTGCTGGAAGCCTCAAGCCGCGCCGGCGGCCAGGTAAACCTGCTCACCCGCAATCCCCGCCGCAAGGAAATGGTCGGCATTATCGACTGGCGTCTTGCCGAACTCGAAAGGCTCGGCGTTGCCATCCACTACGACACCTATGCCGGAGCCGAGGACGTGCTCGCCTTCGGACCCGATCTCGTGGTCATCGCGACGGGCGGCATCGCGCAGTTACCGGAATTGGAAGCCGGCGAGGATCTCGTCACCTCAAGCTGGGATATCCTGGCCGGCAGCGTGAAGCCGGAGGGTCCCGTCCTGCTTTTCGACGACAATGGCGGCCACCAGGGAATGAGCGCGGCCGAAGTGATTGCCCATGCCGGCGCCGAGCTGGAAGTCGTCTCGCCGGAACGCTTCTTCGCACCCGAAATGGGCGGCATGAACCATGTGCCCTATGCGAAACTCTTTGCTGAAAAGAATGTCCGGGTGACGATCAACACGAGATTGATGGCGGTCTGCCGCGACGGCAACCGCCTGCTCGCGAACCTGGGATCGGATTTCTCGGACACAAGGGTGGAGCGACGCGTGGCGCAGGTGGTGGTCGAACACGGAACCATGGCCAATGCCGATCTTTATCTTGAGCTGAAACCGCTGTCGCGGAACCGCGGAGCGGTGGACTACACAGCCCTTGTCGCGCGCCGCCAACCACTGCCGATCAAGGATGAGGGGGCGGGCTTCGATCTTTTGCGGATCGGTGACGCGATTGAAAGCCGCAACATTCACGCCGCAGTCTACGACGCCCTGCGCTATTGCAGTCTGTTGTGACCGGAACGTGAAAAGGCGGCGCCGAAGCGCCGCCCGTCAGGACCTCAAGCACGTGGCTCGTTCCGGGATCACTTGTTGTCCGTCGACGAGGTTGTGGTGCTGTCGGTCGGTGTCATGCCGGTGCTGCCATCGGCAGCCTGATCATCGAGGGTCCGGAACTCAGGCGCGTTGCGAAGGCTTTCCGCCGTCTCGGTCGTCGACAGGCGGACCTCGGCCTCCGCGACCTGTTCGGTCGTCGTCACCGCACCGGTAGTACCGGTTGCGTCGGCCTCGTCCGTTTCACGGGTGATGGTGATGTTCTCGAACGGAATCGCCACGTTCTTCTCGCCGATGCCAAGGAAGCCGCCGACACCGACTACGGCCGCAACGATGCCACCATCCTGCTCGACGAGCAGGTCATTGATGTCACCGATCGACTGGTCGTCGGCAGTGTAGATGGATTGCCCCATGAAGTCGCTCACCGAGATGTGGTTCTCTGACTGCTCGGTCAGATAGGTGGCATTTCCGGAGGCTGCACCGGTCGTGTCTTGGGCGGTCGAGCCCATGGTGTCCGTTGCGCTGTTGTTGGCGTCGGGGCTCATGGTGCCGGAAGGGGGGACGCCCGTGCCTGCATCCTGGGCGATGGCGAGCGGGGCAATGGCGGTGGAGCCGAGCAGCATGGCTGCAGCGATCGTCGTGAAGGACTTGTTCATGATGGACCTACCTTTCCTCTGAGATGGTCTGTGAAGGACGTCGTCCGGCTTCTGATGAGGCGGGCCGGCGTCGGTTCGAGAGGAAAATGTCTTTCGGCAGGGATCGTTCCGACCGGCATGACCGGTTTATTTCGGCGTCAGGACGGGAACATTTTCCCGTCTGCAAGGTTTGCCGGCCCCGTCTCGGGGCCGGTTTTCTTCGTGTGGGCTGCGCAATCCTAGAGCTTGAACAAGGGCTCCGGCTTGCCGCGGACGGTCACGCCGAGATCGAAGGTGGCACCGGCCAGCACATCGACCGCGCGCTCTTCGTCGCTCAATCCTTCCCAGCAGGATGTAACGGCGAGCCGGTTGAACTCCTTGCCGAAGAAGGCCGGGCAGGTCGGGCGTCGCATCGGTACGGTATAGCGCTCGATATGCCGACCGTCGGGGGCGTAGCGGTCAACGGCCCCACCATCCCAGTTCGCGTTCCAGATCGTCCCGTCGAGATCAACGACCGACCCGTCGATCACGCCTTGCCGGGCAGACTGATCGATGAAGACGGTCGGCGTCGAAACCGGAAGTCCGGTCTGCGGATCGAGGGCCACGCGCATCATGTGGTTGACTTTGGAATCGTTGAAGTAGCCGATCGAACCGTCCGGAGAGAAGCAGATCCCGTTGGGGATGCTGACGCTTTCGAAGATCTTCGTCACGGTGGTTCCGGCCACGTGATAGATTGCGCCGGCACCGGTTTCGGCCGTCCGGCTCATCGTCCCGATCCATAGCGCACCGCTCGGATGCATGCGACCGTCGTTCGAGCGGTTCTGCGGCTTGTCCTCGATCGTGGCATAGGGCGAAAGCGTGCCCGTTGCGCTGTCACGCAGAAACAGGCCCTTGTCCGAGGCGATCAGCTGGCGCTTCTCGTCGATTGCAGCGAGCACGCTTCCCAGAAAGGGCAGGGCATGTTGTGTCAGGTGGCCACCCTCAAGGTCCAGTTCGCACAGCGTCTTTCCGAGAATGTCGAACCAGTACAGCGAGCCCGAGAATGGATCACAGGCTGGGCCTTCCCCGAGTAACATCTGCTCCGCCGTCAAAACCTTACCCTTGAAGCTCTCAGTCTGGGTCACGTCTGTCTTCCTTTTCCATGATGCGGCACCCCTGCGTTACGACGAAGGTCGCAGACAGGGGTTTACGGTAAAATTTATGGGGTATCTGGACCCTGCAAGCTTTACAAGTCTATGCTTCCTCAACCTCAGGGGACAGATTCGGCTCGTTGATCGCCGTTCGGTCTTCCTGACTCTTTCCCTTTTGCAGGCCCGATGGAAGTGTGTCGACACGGCTTCGCAGATATTGGCTTTATGGCGGGTATCATAGCGCATTCTAGCGACGACCAATGGTAGGTGTTACAGCAATTGACCAATGCGTCTTGGACAACTTCCCCGAAAATCATGACCGGTGACACGGTACGGACGTTTGTGTGATGACGAACCAGAACATGGCCGCCGCTGCCCGGGTCGAAGACCTGATCGCCGATGTGAAGGGTTTCAAGACGCAGTTCGATGTCTTCCGCTTCATGAAACGCGTGACGGAGCTGTTCGGCGCACGTGCCTTCATGGTGCTCAACATGCCCAGCTCGACCGCCCATGATCTCGGCAGCAGCTCGATCATCACCAATTGGCCATCCGAACTGCTGACCGAATTCGATCAGGTCGCACTCCTGTCTGGAAGTCCCGTGCTGGCGCATCTGCGTCGGTCCTCCGTGCCGCTGCGGTTCGATATTGAGGACGTCGCGCTGCAGCGCGATCCACGCACGGGCGAGATTTCCAAGGCCCTCTTCAGTCGGTTCCGGATGAACCGGGGTGCCTATTTTCCCGTGCACGACGCCACAGGCGCGCGCGGCGCCGTCTCCTTCATCGGCGACAGGGAGCCCTTCACCGCTATGGAGATGCTGGAACTCTCCTATCTCGCGGTGCATGTCTTCAACCGGCTGGCCGAGATCCGCGAGATGGACAGCCGCAACAGCGACATGCTGACCGAGCGAGAGCTGGACTGCCTAAACTGGACTGCCGCAGGCAAGACAAGTGTCGAGATCGCGGAGATCCTGACGCTGTCCGAGCACACGATCAACCACTACCTCAATCGCGCGACAAAGAAGCTGGACGCG
>CALSAF010000181.1:0-9667 GCA_943372805.1 Rhizobium sp. Q54 | reverse complement strand
CGCATCGCTGGCGACTGTCCAGCCATGATAGGCTTCGAGCAGGCTCAGGACGTTGCGGTGGCCGCTATGCGCCCAGGCGAGACGCAAGGCCAGGTCGACGGCTTCCGAGCCCGAGTTGACGAGGAAGACGGTGTCCAGGCCCTCCGGTGCCAGCGATGCCAACCTGTCTGAAAAGTCTGCGACGGCGGCATAGTGGAATCGTGAATTGGTGTTGAGCAGTGCCCATTGGCGTCCCACCGCCTCTGCAAGTCGGGGATGACCGTGACCGAGGATCGTGACGTTGTTGACCATGTCGAGATAGGCGCGCCCCTTGACATCGAAGAGATGCTCTTTCCAGCCGCGCTCGATCTGCGGCGGGTCGGCATAGTAGTTCTTCTGGGGCTTGGCAAAACTCTTCTTGCGGCGCTCGAGCAGGTCATGGCTCTCCAGTGCCGGCGCGTCGACGCCAACGCCGAGCAGTCGCGACGGAGAGGGGCAGATAAGGCGCCAGATCGCACTTTGCTGCGGTTTCGAAAAGAGCGGCGGAATGAGGTCTTGGTCCCGACAAAGTTGGATGCGCAGACCGCCCACACCGCCCGCAGCCCCTGCCACCGCGCCGATGGGATCACCCGCTGCGACGCTCGCGCCGTTCTCCAGGCTGCAATCGATCCCGTCCAGGTGAAGTGAGAGATCCTGTGAAGAGAGGATCAGGTGATGACCGTCGAGGATGACAGTGGCATCGAAGGGGGCAAAGGCTTCCGTTGCCCCCGGGAGGCAGACGTCGATGTGGAGCGCGAAGGTCGCTGGCGGCGTCGCGGAGAGAAGTTTTGTATAGGACAAGCGATACTCGCCATAGCGGGTCGAGGCGACGCCGGTCTCCAACGCCGCCCGCGCGAGCAGCTTCCAGTCGATTTCCTGATCGGCCCAGCTGTCGCGCGGCAGGTCCGGACTTGTGACGGTAAGGTCTGTGAGCCGGAAATCGGCAGGCGTCAGCGACGGCAGCAGTGAATGCGAAACCGGGGTCTCGGTCTCGTCCGGAAGCACGCCTCCAGCATGCAGAATGGCCGCCTGCATCAGCGAATGGGGAACCGAGGTGGCGACCTCGAAGATCATGCGCTCGTGGTCGATGTTGCCGAGGATGTATTCGTTGTCAGGGTCGATCGACAATTGCTGTTCGCTGCTCGCGACGAGGACACCGGCCCTTGCGACGATCAGTGGCCATAGAGCTCTGAGTTCCGCCTCGTTCAGCGGGTAACGCTGGTGGAAAGCCTTGACCGCCGGCAGAATGAAGAAGGGATCGCCGTCGGCATGGTGGAGCAGGGCAGCGCATGTGACGGCAAGGTCTGCTACCAGCCAGCCGTAGAGCACGTCACCGAAATCTATGACGCCATCCGGCATGAGTCTCCTGGAGGCGTTCGGTGTCGCGACCACGTTGTCGTCGGTGATGTCGTGGTGGATGGGCTGGATGCGCAGTTCTGAAGCGAGCGGCTGCAGGCGCTTCACAGCCACAATCATCGCCTTGGCGATCCGGTCACGCTGCTTCTGATCCGTCACCGATTTCAGGAGATGCAGGGCGACAGGACCCGCGCGGCGCAGATCCCACTGCAGTTCCCGTTGCAGTCCCTCATGGCGAAAGTCCCTGAGGCCCATGGCCACGCGCGCGACGACATCGCCGAAGGCCGCGACGACCTCCGGGGATAGGTGCTTCTGGCGTGTGAGGGGCTCGCCATCGAGATAGGAGAGAAGCCGGATCCAGTAGTGCTCTCCGCCGAGTTCGATCTGCGGGATGTATTCGCCAGTCAGGGCCGGGATCGGCTCGGGAATGCGCAATCCGATGTCCAGACCGCGCAGGTGGTCCATCGCGCGGTTCTGTGCGTCGAGCTCGTGCTGAGGATATTCGGCCCGCGTGACCTTCAGGACGAGGCGTTCTTCGCCGGTGTCGATCAGGAAGTTGCGGTCCTGCTGGCTGCCGAGCTCCCGGATGGGGCCGCTGAAACCGTAGAAATCATTGAAAATGATCTTTGCGTCGGCCAGCGAGACGTTCGGGCGGGGCAATTCGGTGCGCTGGAGCAGAGCCGAGTCGGCCATACGTTTCCTCCCTGGGAATCATGAGGGGAGATTAGCAGAGCGGCGCTTCGCGTCTATCCCGGAGACCCACGGAGAAAAAGGCGAAAGGCGCCGTTGCCGGCGCCCCCTTTGATGTCAACCCATGCGCTCGGAGGCATAGGAGCCCGGGCTTGCCGGGAAGACGACGGTCCGATTGCCGTTGATGAAGGTCCGGTGGTGGATATGGGCGTGGATGGCTCGTGCCAGCACCTGGCTTTCTACGTCGCGGCCGATCGAGACATAGTCATCTGCCGACTGCGCATGGGTGATGCGGGCGACGTCCTGCTCGATGATCGGACCTTCGTCCAGGTCGGCGGTGACATAGTGGGCCGTGGCACCAATCAGCTTCACGCCGCGCTCGAAGGCCTGCTTGTAGGGGTTTGCCCCCTTGAAGGACGGCAGGAAGGAGTGGTGGATGTTGATGATCTTGCCGGACATCTTCTGGCACATCTGGTCGGACAGGATCTGCATGTAGCGGGCGAGCACGATGAGCTCGGTGCCTGTCTGCTCGACGATGTCCATGATGCGGGCTTCGGCTTCCGGCTTGTTGGCCTTGGTCACCGGGATGTGGTGGAAGGGGATGTCGTGGTTCACGACGACCTTCTGGTAGTCGAAGTGGTTGGAGATGACGCCGACGATCTCGATCGGAAGCGCCCCGATCTTCCAGCGATAGAGCAGGTCGTTGAGGCAGTGGCCAAAGCGCGAGACCATCAGCAGCACCTTCATGCGCTTGGCGGTGTCGTGCAGTTCCCAGGCCATGCCGAACTTTTCGGCGACGGGAACGAAACCCTTTTCCAGCTTCGCTTCATTGATGCCTTCCTCCGAGATGAAGGAGACGCGCATGAAGAACTGGCCGGTGTGGAGATCGTCGAACTGGGAGCTGTCGACGATGTTGCAGCCCTGCTCGGCGAGATAACCCGAAATCGCCGCCACAATGCCGCGGGTCGACTGGCAGGATACGGTCAATACATAGCTCGTCATCGGTTCTCTCATCTCCTCGGCAAAAATTGCCGCGTGTCTCTATCGCATCTCGGGCGCCACCGGAAGCATGTGTGGGCGTCGGATTGTTTCGGTCTGCGGAGGCGGCGGTGTCGCGTTCGGTCTCGCCATCGATCCTCCTTCGATTGCCCGAGCTTAGGCAAGCAAGCGCAAAATTCCGTTCCCATTGCGCCTTCCAAAGACGCATCCTCGCCGTCGGGCGGTTCACAGTGAGTAAAACATCGCGGCCGTGGTCCTGTTGGGCATTGACCTTTGTGTAGCCGCCAATAACCTGCGCGCGACCCATGCCTCGAAACGAGATAGCACATGCAATTCCGGAAGCAGCCGTTCATCGGCAGATGTCGCCTGACCAATCTGATCCGGGCATCCGGCTTCGCCCTTGCGCTACTGGCTACGTCATCCCAACCGGTGCTAGCCGCGGGTGCCTGTCTCAGGGGTGTCAATCTCGCCGGTGCCGAATTCGGAGAGGAAGACGGCATTTTCGGCACGGCATATATCTACCCGTCGGACGAGACGATCGCCTATTTCGCCGGCAAGGGCTTCAATTCCGTGCGGCTTCCCTTCTCCTGGTCGCGGTTGCAGACGTCACTAAATGCTGAATTCGACCAGGCAGAGTTCGATCGGTTGAAGGATACGGTGCGTCGGCTGCGTGAGACCGGTCTCACGGTGGTGCTCGATCCTCACAACTACGCGCGTTACCGCGGAGAGCTGATCGGCTCCGACGCCGTACCCTACGCAGCCTTTGCGCGATTCTGGACCGAATTGAGCCTCGCATTCGCCAATCAGGACGGTGTTGTCTTCGGCCTGATGAACGAGCCGCATACCATGCCGACGGAGCAATGGCTCACCGGAGCCAACGTCGCCATCGCCGCGATCCGTGCCACGGGCGCTCGAAATCTCATCCTGGTTCCCGGTAATTCCTGGTCAGGGGCGCATAGCTGGATGGGCGAGGATTATGGTGGCGCAAACGGAGTGGTCATGCTGGGCGTCAAGGACCCGCTCGATCACTACGCCTTTGAAGTGCACCAGTATTTCGACGACGACTTTTCCGGAACCAAGGACAATTGCAGTCGGGCCGGCGATGCGGTCGCTGCGATCGAAGGCTACACCCGTTGGCTGCGCGAGAACGGCAAGCGTGGCTATCTCGGTGAATTCGGTGTCCCCAAGGACGAGGCCTGCATCCAGGCGCTCGAAAAAATGGTCAGGGTGGTCGAACAGGGCCGCGATGTTTGGATCGGATGGGCCTACTGGGCTGGAGGCGATTGGTGGCCCGAAGAGGAGTCGCTCAATATCCAGCCAACGGCTTCCGGCGATCGACCACAATTACGTGGCCTGACGCGCGCCCTGCAGGATTTCTCACCGGCGGCGTCTACCTGTCCAGCGCTCGGCCCCTGATCACATCGACCTGCCTGGTGTTTCCCCAACGGCTCGTGCGCTTCGGGAAGGCCATGATCGCCTGACCGACCTGCGCGTCCGGTTACCGGCGTCTTTTGACCCCGGCGTGCCATGCGACCTCCAGCCCCTGCGAAAACGTCACCTTAACGGTTTTCCTTTAGGCAGATCGAATGAGACAGACCCGATCCATCCAGCATGAAGGTGAGGCATGGAGAGCATGACTGCGTCGCGATCTACCGGCGCGACAGGTGGCAAAAGAGCCCCGCGCATCCTGCAGGTCGTCCGACAATACGCTCCGAGCCGGGGTGGACTGGAAGACGTCGTCGCCAATCTCAGCCGGTCCCTGGTCGGACGCGGCTTCGAGGTTCGCGTGCTGACCCTGGATCGCCTTTTCCGCGCTCCGGAAAACCTTCTGCCAACTCATGAGACGATTGATGGCGTTGATGTTGTACGCATTCCCTGGCGCGGAAGCAGCCGCTATCCGGTTGCGCCGCAGGTATTTCGTCATCTGGCCGACGCTGATCTCATCCATGTGCACGGAATCGATTTCTTCTATGACGCCCTTGCCTGGACGCGCCCTTTTCATCGCAAGCCGCTGATTGCGACGACCCATGGCGGCTTCTTCCACACGCAGACCTATGCGTCGCTGAAGAAGATATGGTTCCAGACGGCGACACGCGCTTCGGCCCTTGCCTATGACGCGCTGGTCTGCTGCAGCCAGTCCGATCTCGACATGTTTGCGCCCATCTCTGGCGGAAAGGCACGCCTGATCGAAAACGGCGTAGATGTCGTCAAGTTTTCCGACCTTGCCAGTGTCCTGCCGCAGCGCCGCATGACGACGATCGGTCGTTTTTCCGTCAACAAGCGTCTCGACCGTTTGCTCGATGTCATGGTCGCTCTCCGGACCATACAGCCTGACTGGCAGCTCGATATCATCGGTTCGCCTTCGGACCAGACAGGAACGGATCTGCGAAATGCGATCGCCGAACGCTCCCTGGAGGATGCCGTTCACCTGCACATCAGCATCCCGAATGCCGAGGTGCGCGAACTGCTGTCGCAGTCGTCGCTTTTCGTTTCGGCTTCCGAATATGAAGGTTTCGGTCTCGTCGCGGTTGAGGCGATGAGTGCGGGCCTGGTCCCGGTTCTCAATGCCAACGATGCCTACCGGGCGCTCGCGGCGCGACATCCGGGTGTGGCGGTCAGCGACTTTTCTCGTCCCGACGCGGCCGCTCAGGTCGTCGAGGGCGCCTATCAGGCACTGGTGGCCAATCCCTCTCTGCGGGCGCAAATGATGGCGGCTGCGTCCCGACATGATTGGGCAGGCGTATGTGATCACCATGTCGAACTGTACCGAACCGTCTTGCGACCTCGCGATAGGGAAGTGTTTGCCTGATGCGTTCTTCGTCCAACCGTGTGCTCATCATCTCCGGTCATCATTTCGCCGACGCGCCGCGGCGTGTCGATCTCCACTTCATCGCAGACCAGTTGCGGGCCGAAGGGGCTGCCGTCGACTTCCTCATCTGCCGCCTCAGTCCGCTCAGTCGCTTCATCCGCGACGGCCGATACAAACATGCCCGCACGCGGCCGGTCAATTCCTGGAGCCGCCTGGATGAGAGGCTGGAGGAGTTCGTCTGGTTTGCCCCCTTCCACCCCATCAATCTCAGGCTGGGCTGGATGAACGATATCGTAGCGCCTCTCTACCGTCGCTACGGGCATTTCCTGCCGAGGGCCGTCATTGATCGCCTTCCAAGCTATACCCATGTCGTCGTCGAGAGCGGACCCTCGCCGCTCCTGACCCGCTATCTGCGCCGCCATGCGCCGAATGCGAAATTCATCTATCACGCAGCTGATCGTTTGGAGACGATACGGGTTCACCCCTGTGTTATCGAAGAGTTGAACCGCACGCTTCCGCTTTATGATCAGCTTCGAATCATGGCCGAGGCCATGCGGGCCGACTTTGCGTGTCAGGACAAGGTCGTCTTCGTGCCGCACGGCATCAGCAAGGACATCTTCGACAATGCCGTGACCACGCCCTTTCAAGGCGAGCGCCATGCGATCAGCGTCGGAGACATGATGTTCGACGGCAGCCTCATCGAGACGCTGGCTGTTGCCAATCCCGACTGGACCTTCCACCTCTTTGGCAAGAAGGCGCTGCCGCTGCAGCCAAGGGGCAATATCGTGGTCCATGG
Source organism: Rhizobium sp. Q54 (assembly GCA_943372805.1). GTDB lineage: Bacteria > Pseudomonadota > Alphaproteobacteria > Rhizobiales > Rhizobiaceae > Allorhizobium. Next base: position 2,999 of record CALSAF010000181.1, on the reverse strand, counting down.
AGAGGTTTCCTTCGCCACGATCGTGCCTTTCATCAAGTTCGCGGACATCGGTATTGCGCCCTACAGGCCCGGAGCCGGGGCCGACTATCTCAGTCAGTCGAGCCTGAAGATGATCCAGTACAGCTACTGCCACCTGCCGATCGTCGCTCCGCGGTTCGCGGCAGCCGGTCGCGACAATGTGTGTGCCTACGAGCCGGATGATCCGGTCTCGATGAGGGCAGCCTTCGAGAGCGCGAAGGTGATGGACCATTGCGCGATCGACACGTCCGACATTCTCACCTGGGAGGAAGTGGTCGACCGGCTGTTTCACGTTCCCGACGTTTGATGTCTGGCGACTGAACCGTCTTGCAGCTCACGACAGGGTCTGGATCAGGCGTCCGCCGAGGTGGCGGAGCGTCCCCTGCGGATCGCGCCCTGCGGCGAGGCTGTCCCTCGGAGAGAGCCGGACCCGCTTGACCCGCCCTGGCGCCAGATGAAACCAGTCATCCTCTGGTCGGAAATGCTCGAAATCAAGGTGGACCGATTGAGCGAACCGGCTCGTCGAGAGGTCGATGTACCAGTTGCCGTCGATCCGGTGCAGGCTGTGGTCGATCCTTGTCTGATGCCTCGCAACGCTCCGTCCGAGGGGGAATTGAAACGCCTCGGACAGGATGTTGCCCTCGGCATCGATCAGCCTCGCGACGTTCACGTCATGCGACGGCGGGCCAAACCGATAGGCATAGGTGGTGTCGAAAAAGGCGCCGAACAGATCTGTCGCAGCCAGACGGTGGGCGGAGCGGGCGTCGAGCGACATCACGCGGCTGTCCGAGACCACGGGTTGGCCGCCGTCGCGCAAGCAGGCGATCTCGACCGTCACGCTTGCGCTGGCGGACGTCTCATTGACGAGGTGTATGTCGAGACCATTGGTGCCCTCGTCGGACAGGAGGATCTGGACCGGGCGGAACGCGCGCTTGAGTGCATACCAGACGGGTTTCTGTTCGCCGGTCGCATCGATCAGCCCCCAGCCCGGACCTGCCTCAAGATCCTGAAAGGTCCAGGTTAGGGCACCCCGGCAGGAGGACCCGTTTCTGCGCCACTCGGCGAAGACATCCGTCACCACCTCCGCCGTCGTCGCACGGGCATAATCGAGATAGGCTGCTGGGTCTTCTCGCCGCAGCCGAGCCGGATCGACGCCATAGAGCTCGCCCAGATAATGATCGCGTATATCTTCAAAATCCCAGGAGGCGCCGCGATCGCGTGGGACACGCGCTTTCCAGCGCGGGTCATGAACGGGGGCGACGGCCAGGTGCGTATCGAGCGTGCGCTGCTGCGGTACATGGGCGAAGGCCAGGCATTCGGCAGCAAACCGCACATTCGCGCGGCGTGCATCTTCCAGCGGCCGCTGATAGGCACCGACGCCGTAGTAGTGCGTCACGCCTTCATTGGGCGAGAACGGCATTGTGCCGCCATAGGGAGAATTGGGGATGTAGGCCACATCCGGACGGCCTTCCCCGACGACCCGAGCGAGGGTCTGCGTAAAGAACTCGCCCTTCCAGGTGCGCTCTGGCAGGCCGAGCATCGCGCCCTGCTGAAAGACTTCGCTGCCGCCGGCGACAACCACAAGCGAGGGATTGCCCTGAAGGCCAGCGAGCAGTGTTTCGACCTCGACCGTGGCCCGGCTGGAGAATCCCTCGTCAGAGACGGGGTAATCGAAGTTGGCCAACATCAGATCCTGCCAGACCATGATGCCCAACCGGTCACATAGGCGGAGGAAGTCGGCACTCTCATAGGTCATGGTTCCGCCGATGCGGATCATGTTCATGTTCGCTTCCGAAGCCTGAGCGAGCCAAGGCGCATAGCTTTCTGCCGAACCGGAAAGTCTCAAGAGATCGGCACTGGTCCAGACGCTACCCCGGCAGAAGACGGGCACGCCGTTGATCTTCAGGCCAAAGCCCTTGCCGTCCTCGTCATGGTCCACCTCGACGCGGCGGAAACCGACGAGCCCGAGCGAATGAACACGTCCGTCGATTGCCAGCGAAACTTCATGGAGTGCCGGCTCACCGTGGGTTCTCGGCCACCATGGTGCCACGGCCGGCAATTCCATGCTGCCGGAGACCCGTCCATCTGCTTTCCTGTCAAGCGGTACCGTGATGCCGCAGCATCGGACCGCCATGTCGGCACGGGTCTCGCCGTCAAGTTCCACGGCCAGGTGTCCAGTGCCGAATTCGTCGAGATCGGCGTGGATCCGCAGGTTCGAGATCCTGTCCTGTGATGGGCGAATGAGTGAAATCGGCCGGTAGGGACCGACGGGGTGGATGGCGGGGCACCAGCCGGGCATATGGCCCAGAAGCGTGGTGCGAACGAGACGCAGTCCCTGCTGGTCGATCATCTGCGGACGCCAGCGTGCTCTCGGGCCTTTCTTTTCCAGCTGGGGCTGGAGTGCCCGGAAGCAGATCGCCAGTTCATCGTCGCCCGAGAGGTCGATCGGGAGGTCGACAGGCTCGAACATGCTGACGCTCGTGTGCCTCAAGGTACCGTTGACGAAGATGTCGGCGATGGTCGCCAGTCCCTCGAAACGCAGGATTGCTGTGCCAGGTGTCTCACCTGCAAGGGATCGCCGATACCAGACATCCTTGTCATGCAAGGAGGTCGGATTGCCGGGATCGTAGAGGCCGGCATCGGTCAGCGCTCCGGCGACTGTTCCAGGAACAGGGGCCGGAATGTGAAAAGCGGCATGGGGCAGGTCGGACGAAGCAGCGTAGCGCCCTGCTTCGGTCATCAAAAGGGTCCAGCCCAGCTCCAGAGGACGGATGTCCGCCCCCAGATAGATCGTCCCCGTCATGTCTTCGTCCTTCACGTCAGCCTTTGGCCGAGATCATCCATCAGTCGGCCCCAGGCCGCAATGGCTGGATCGAGGGCTGTTGCCAGCGGATCGAACTTCTTGCGGGTCACGGCGCGCGCGAGCTGGAACTGGACTGTCTTGGCGCATTCACTGATCTTCAGTGCCTCGCCAATCGCAG
>CALSAF010000180.1:0-9744 GCA_943372805.1 Rhizobium sp. Q54 | reverse complement strand
CTAAGCTTGCGCCAGCAGGGAGAATGCGCTTGTTGAACGATGATCTTCACAAGTCCGGCGATGCCGGAGAACAAGAGCGCCGCGATGGCATGCGGCCTGGCAACCGGATGCTCGGGCGCGTCGTCGCCTGTAATGGCTCGCGCGCGACCATTGCAGCTGTGGCCGCCGATGGCGGCACCGACCTCACCGAACTCTGGTCCGTCGGCAGACTGATCTCGATCAGCGTCGGCAAGAACCGTGTCGTGGCACTCGCCTATTCGATGCAGACCGAGGGTAAGGACTGGGGCGAAGGTGCCGACAACCAGTTCCTGATCGAAGTCGAGCTGCTGGGCGAGGTCTATGTCCAGGACGACGGCAAGGAAGTCTTCTCGACCGGCATCTCGCGTTATCCCTATCTTGGCGCCATCGCCCACCGGATCCGCGCGGCAGACCTGCTGCGCATCTATGACAGCCGCCTCGGCGACACGGCTGTGATTGGCAAGCTGACCCAGGACGAAACGATCGACGCGACGATCCATATCCCATCGATGCTCTCAAAGCACTTCGCCGTGGTCGGCTCGACCGGCGTCGGCAAGTCGACCGCCGTCTCGCTGCTCCTGCGCAAGGCAATCGAGAGCGACCCGAAGCTGCGCATTCTGATCCTCGACCCGCATAACGAATTCGCAGCCGCCTTCCCGGAACTGGCGGTGGTCATCGATACCGACTCGCTCGACCTGCCCTTCTGGCTGATGCGCCTCGAAGAATTTGCCGAGGTGCTCTTCCGCGGTCGTCCACCCGTGGCCGAGGAACTCGACATCCTGCGCGATCTTATGCCCGAGGCGAAGCGCGCCTTCCGAGGCAATGAAAGCGCGCTGATGCGCCGCATGGCCGACAAGAGTTCCATGACGGCCGACACGCCGGTGCCTTACCGCATCGCCGATCTCATGGCCCTCATCGACGAGCGGATCGGCCGTTTGGAAGGCCGTGGAGAGAAGCCTTTCCTGCGGTCACTGAAGATGCGCATCATGTCGGCGGTCAACGACCCGCGGTATCACTTCATGTTCTCCAACAATACGATCAGCGACACGATCATGGAGACGATCGCCCACATCTTCCGCATTCCGGGAGACGACCGCCCCATATCGACCTTCCAGCTGGCCGGCATCCCATCCGAGGTCGTCAACTCCGTCGCCTCGGTGCTCTGCCGCATGGCCTTCGAGCTTGCGCTCTGGTCGAACGGCGCAATCCACATGCTGGTCGTCTGCGAGGAAGCCCACCGTTACGTTCCCGCGGATCCCACTCTCGGCTTCTTCCCGACCCGCCAGGCCATCGCCCGCATCGCGAAGGAAGGCCGTAAATACGGCGTGTCACTTGGCGTCATCACGCAGCGTCCCGGCGAACTCGATCAGACCATCCTGTCGCAGTGTTCGACGCTGTTTGCCATGCGTCTCGCCAATGACCGCGACCAGGAAATCATCCGCTCGGCGATCCCCGACAGCTCGATCTCGACCACCAGCTTCATTTCGTCGATCGGCAACGGCGAAGCCATCGCCTTCGGTGAGGCAATCGCCGTGCCCATGCGCATGCGCTTCAGCCGGGTCGAGGAAAAGCAACTGCCCAAGGCCAACGGCGTCAACGCCAAGCAAACGGAAGAGACGCCGGACACGGTCGATCTGCGGACGATCGTCGGGCGCATGCGCGCCATCGTCGGGCCTGACATCTCGGCTTTCCAGCAAAGCTTCGACAGCGGCTACAGTCGCGACGACATCCCGCGTGCGCCGGATGGTCTCTATGACGACGAAGACTTCGAGGATGAAGATGGTTACGAGGAGATGCGACTGGCGCCCGTGACACGTGCCCCAGCAGCCCCGCCGGCCATGTTCCAGCCATCTCCGACAGCACCACGCCAGGCTTTCGACGCTCCGGTTCAGCGCCAGCCCCTGTCTGCAGCCGAAACGCCGCCGATCGAACCCTATCGTCCCGACATGCTCCCCCGGGCACCCCTCGAGGAACCACCCCGCCCGCGATCGGAAATGCCGACCCCGGCCTTCGCGGCCGAGCCCCCTTCTGCGACCTTCGGATCTCAGCCACTGCGACGGGAAGGTGCGTCTTCGCTCCGGGAGAGCATTCTGAAGAAGCCGCTGTCGAGCCTCTACAAGCGCGACTGAGCACGCATCAGGCGACCCGGTAGACTGCCGGATCGATCCTCCGCCAACCCTCGTCCATCTGGTTGCGGAACCAGGTCATCTGGCGCTTGGCATATTGCCGCGTCGCAGCAGAAGCCCGTTCGATGGCCTCGCTGCGACTGACGCGACCCGCAAGCATGTCGGCAATCTGCGACACCCCGATCGCCTTCATGACCGGCATCTCCGGAGCCAGCCCGAGTTCGAGCAAGGCCACGACTTCCTCAATTGCCCCCTCTGTCATCATCTTCTCGAACCTGAGGTTGATCCGGGCATGCAGGAGATTGCGGTCTGGCAGGACGACGAGCCTCAATGCCCTTTCGGGCTCGACCAGCATCGGTCCGGACTGCTTCTGGAAATCCGCAATCGACCGCCCCGTCACTCGAAACACCTCAAGCGCTCGGACAATGCGCTGGCCATCACTCGGGTTCAGACGATCCGCCATCTGTGGGTCGACAGTCGAGAGTTCCCGATGCAGCACATCGCCCCCCTCGGCCTCCAATCGCCGCCTCAAGTCAGCCCTCACTGTGTCCGGAATGACGGGCATCTCCGAAAGCCCACCGGTGAGCGCCTTGAAGTAAAGACCGGTTCCGCCGACGATGACGGGCATGCGTCCCTCTGCCTTCAGGGCGCTGAGCAAGTGGGCCATCTCCCGCAACCAGTCACCGGTCGAATAGCTCTGGCCTGCCGGAACATGCCCGTATAGCCGGTGCGGAACACCCTCCATGTCGGCATCGCTCGGGCGGGCGGTCACGACGCGCAAGGTATCGTAGACCTGCATGCTGTCAGCGTTGATCACGACGCCGTCATGAAGTCGGGCGAAGTCCAGCGCGAGCGCGGACTTGCCGCTGGCGGTCGGCCCGGTTATCAGGATCGCGTCATTGTTCTTGCAAGGATGTTCCATCATGGCCTTGGTTGCCACGCTTGTCGCCAATCCGTCAAACCCCATTCTGGTCCCGGCCCTGGCCGAACGGGCTGCAGATGCGGTCGCCTCTTCGCGCGTCTACTGGCTGGCAGACGGAATTGCCTGCGACATTGCGTTGGACGATGGAACAGACGGTACCGATGCGGAACGGCAAATGCGTGAGGCTCTGAGTGGCTTCGCCGTTGACGTGGCTGTTCAAGACGTAGAGACGCGGCGCAAGTCCTTCCTGATCGCGGATATGGATTCCACCATGATCGGCCAGGAATGCATTGACGAACTGGCAGCCGAGGTCGGATTGAAGGACAAGGTTTCGCAGATCACGGCACGCGCCATGAACGGCGAGATTGCCTTCGAGCCGGCGCTTCGCGAGCGCGTCGCCCTCCTCAAGGGCCTGCCGATCTCAGTGGTCGACGAAGTGATTGCCAGACGGATCACCCTGACCCCGGGCGGGCGCGAACTGATCGCAACGATGAAGGCAAAGGGCGGCTACACCGCCCTCGTCTCCGGCGGCTTCACCGTCTTTACCTCACCCATTGCCGCAATGCTCGGTTTCCATGAGAACCGCGCCAACATCCTCGTCGAAGAGGATGGCGTCCTGATCGGCGAGGTGGCCGAACCCATCCTCGGCAAGCAGGCCAAGGTCGATTCGCTGCTTGAGATCGCTGGCCGGCTCGGGATCTCCCCGAATGATGTGATCGCCGTCGGCGACGGAGCCAACGACCTCGGCATGCTGGGCATTGCAGGATCCGGTGTCGCCCTGCATGCCAAGCCGGCCGTAGCTGCCGAAGCCAGAATCCGCATTGATCACGGCGACCTGACCGCCCTCCTCTACCTGCAAGGTTACCGCAAGACCGACTTCGTTACGCCTTGAGAAATTGCCTCATGTTGATCGTCGAGACAGACCGTCTGGCTCTGCGCCAATGGCAGGAGGAGGATCGCAACCTGTTTCGCGAGATCAACCGCGACGAAAGGGTCATGCAATTCTTCCCCGTGCGCCGCAGCCATGCCGACTGCGACCTCCTGTTCGACCGCAATCGGGACATGATCGCCGCGACCGGCCTGGGCTTCTACGCGCTGGCAGACCGCCAGACGGATGAAGCCATGGGGTTCTGCGGCCTCGCCCCCGTCGACCTCCCCGGAATCCTGCCGGATGGTTCCATGGAGATCGGTTGGCGCCTCGCCACGAGGTTCTGGGGCCAGGGTTATGTGACAGAGGCAGCCGCGCGCCTCCTCGACCATGCCACCACCGCGCTCGCCATTCCGGAAGTCTATGCCTTCGCCGTCCAGGACAACGAGAGATCGATCGCCGTGATGCGACGCCTCGGAATGCAGCACCTGGTCGACAGGGACTTCGACCACCCGAAAGTCCCCGACACCCACCCCCATCTCAAGAGACATGCCCTGTATCGGGCAACGGCCGAAATCCTCGAAACAGGGAAAAGGCGACAGGCCTAATTTACGCAGACTTAAAATATCGCGACTATAGGTTGGGCATGGAAAAACCTGTCCTGGCGCGCATAGGCACCCGAATGGCGAGCATGTTCGACCGCTTCCTGCGCCTTGGAGAAGGTGGCCAGACAGCGGAGGAAGCAGAGCGCATACGCGCCATCCGGCTTTCCGTGGTCAGGGCGAATACGCCCTGGATGATGACGGCCAACCTGTGCAACGCGACCCTGGCGCTCTTTGCCTTTCGCAACAGTACGTCGACATTCGCGGTCAACGTGATCTGTCTGATGCTCGTCGCCGTCGCACTTTATACGCTGTGGAGCTGGTGGCGTGCCCGCAACCGCCCCCCCCGCGAAAGAGCCAGCGTGCGTGGCACCGCACGAGCAGTCCTCTATGCCGCGATCCTGAGCAGCCTCTGGGCACTGCTGGATGTCGTCGCCTACCACACCGCTGATGAGACACAGCGCATGGTGCTCATCGCCCTGACCGTCGGCATGGCAGGCGGTGGCGGATTTGCTCTGGCGACAATTCCACCTGCATCCATTGTCTTCTGCAGCACGGTCGCCGTCGGAGCGGCCGTTGCCCTGTCGCGAGACCCATCGATCGTCGGCGCCTATCTGTTTGCGCTGTATCTCGTCTTCGCGGCCATCATTGTGCGCTCGTCACTGGCTGTTTGCGCCAGTCTGACAGAGCGCGTCCGGGCGAAGCTCGCGGCCGACGAACAGCGGGATGTCATCAACCTGCTGCTCAACGACTTCGAGGAAAACGCAGCCGACTGGTTGTGGGGTGCAGATCGCGAACTCGGCCTGGAGCGTGCATCGGCACGCTTTTACGACAAGATCCAGATGCCGGAAGACATGGTCATCGGCAAACCGATCACCAACATCATTCCCTTCTCGCCAGTCGGGATTGACGGGCTGGACTGTCGGGAGAATTTCAGATCCTGTCTGGAGGCACGACAGTCCTTCCGCGATCAGGACATCTGCGTCGAACTCGGCGGTGAACTGGCGATCTGGTCCCTGACCGCAAAGGCAATCTTCGACGCCAATGGCAACTTCGAGGGTTACCGAGGTGTCGGGCGTGACGTTACGGCAAGCAGGGAAAGCCGTTTGCGCATCGAGCACATGGCCCGCCACGATCCGCTCACCGACGTCGGCAACCGTGTCCTTCTGTCTGAGGATTTCGCCCGTGCGGTGTCACGCCATGAACGCTTCGGCGATCCCTTCTCGGTCCTTCTTCTGGACCTCGACCGCTTCAAGCAGATCAACGACAATTTCGGGCACACAGGTGGCGACGAACTGCTCAGGACCGTTGCCAGCATTCTCAGCCAGCTTCGCGGTGAATCCGACACCCTGGCGCGCATCGGCGGCGACGAGTTCGCAATCCTGCATGTCTCGGGTGACGACCCGCAAAGCGCGGCGAGCCTCGCCGCCAGGATCATCGACAAGCTGCAGAAACCGATATCGCTGCGCTGTGGTTCGGCCCAGGTCGGCGTCAGCATCGGCATCGCCTGCGCCCCGATTGATGGCACAGATCCCGACCAGCTGATGCGCAATGCCGACCTTGCCCTTTACCGTGCCAAGCGTGACGGGCGCAACCGCTACCGGTTCTTCGACGGATCATTGGATTCGGCCGCCCGGCGTCGCAGCATGATCGAACAGGAACTGGCGATCGCCGTGGCCGAGGAAAGCCTCAGCATAAATTTCCAGCCTCTCGTCGATGCCCAGACCCGAACGGTCGTCTGCGCCGAGGCGCTGCTACGCTGGAACCACCCGACCCTGGGGGCCATCAGCCCCGGTGAGTTCATCCCTATCGCCGAGGAATCGGGCCAGATCGGCGCCATCGGCAGCTGGGTCCTGCGCAAGGCCTGCCAGCACGCGGTGAACTGGCCCGAGCACATCCGCATCGCCGTCAATCTGTCTTCCCGCCAGTTCTTGAGTCCAGGGCTTCTGCCTCTGGTGGAGAGCGCGCTGAAGCAGAATGCGCTGCCGGCGCACCGTCTCGAGCTGGAGGTGACCGAAAGCCTGCTGATGGAAATGACGATCGGGGTCGAGGAAACGCTTGCCTCACTATCGAAGCTAGGGCTGCGCATCGCGTTGGACGATTTCGGCACGGGCTTCTCGTCACTCAGCTATCTGCGTCGGTACCACTTCGACAAACTGAAGATCGATCAATCCTTCATATCTGATCTGGAGACCAACCCCGACAGCCGGGCCATCGTTGAGGCCGTCATCAAGCTCGCCCGCGATCTGCGGATGAGCGTTGCGGCAGAAGGCGTGGAGACGAAGGGGCAGTTCGAACTGTTGCGCCACCTGAGTTGCGGGGAGATCCAGGGGTTCCTTGCCGGGCGCCCCATGCCTCCGGAGCAGTTCGAGGACTATCTCCGCCAGAACAGCATCTCCGTACAGCGCCTCTACGCCTGATCCCTCACTCCAGAGGCACGGCCACGAGACGCAAATTGCCGTCCTTGTCGGCAATCATCAGATAACCACTCCGGCGCCCCTCGCCCTTGATGCTGGTCAGCTTCTCGGCCACCTGCTGCGGTGTCTTCATGAATTCCTGCGCCACTTCGACGATGACCTCGCCGACAAGGAGGCCCTTGCTCTCGGCCCTGGAGCCTGGCAGCACGCGGGTGATCAGGACACCCTCCACACCTTCGGCGATCGAGAAACTCTCGCGCTTGGCATCGTCGAGGGCCGAGAGTTCGACACCGATCAGCCCCTCTGTGACCGGGGCACTCGGCTGCGCCCCGTCTGCTGTCGCCCCCTGTCCGTCCTCCCCGCCTGCTCCAGGGGACGTCTCATCCTGTTGCTGGTCTTCGGTCGCCTTGCCATCGCCGCCGTCGGGCGCCGTTCCCTCCGCGCCCGGCTCGACAGCCGTCTCTGGCTCAGCCGTCTCGTTATCGGCGACCTCATCCTCAAGACGTCCGAGTGTCACCTTCACCGTCTGCTCCTTGCCGTCGCGCAGGATCACCACGTCGAGTGCCTCCCCGATCGGGCTTTCGGCCACGATCCGGGTCAGATCACGTGTCTCGGTGATGGCGCGCCCGTTGAAGGAAATGACGATGTCACCGACCTGGATCGGACCGTCGGCCACGGGGCCGCCCTCGACGATTCCGCTGATCAGGGCACCACGCGCTCGGCCGATATTGAGGCTCTCTGCCACTTCATCCGAAACCGGCTGAATACGCACGCCGAGCCAGCCACGCCGCGTCTCGCCGAATTCGATCAACTGCTGGACGATGTTTTCCGCTAGCTCGGTCGGCACGGCAAAGCCGATCCCGATGGAGCCGCCGCTTGGCGAGATGATCGCCGTGTTGATGCCGATGACTTCACCGCTCATGTTGAACAGCGGACCACCGGAATTGCCCTTGTTGATCGCAGCATCCGTCTGGATGAAATTGTCATAGGGACCGGCATTGATGTTGCGGCCGCTGGCCGAGATGATGCCGACGGTGACGGATCCCCCGAGGCCGAAGGGGTTGCCGATCGCCATGACCCAGTCACCGATTCGCATCTTCCGGGAATCACCGAACTTGACCGAAGTCAGTGGCTCCGGCGGTTCGACCTTCAGCACGGAGAGATCGGTTTTCGTATCGGTGCCGATAAGCTTCGCCTTGAGCTTCGATCCATCCGAGAAGATCACCTCGATGTCATCGGCATTTTCGATGACGTGATTGTTGGTGACGATGAAACCGGTCGGGTCGATCACGAATCCCGAACCGAGCGAATTGACTCGGTTGTTGCTCTCCCCGCCTTCGCGGTTCTTGTAGAAGTCCTCGAAGAGTTCCTGGAACGGCGACCCCTCCGGCACCTGCGGCAACGGCCCGTCCCCCTCTTCCGCCACGCTCTGCGATGTCGAGATGTTGACCACAGCTCCCAGAAGGCCGCTGGCGAGATCGGCCACCGAATCGGGACCCTGGGCATGGACCACCGCAGGGCTAGCCGATACCCCGACGCAAAGCGCCGTTCCCATGAGGAGGGAGGCCAGGATCGTTCGCGACATGCGGGCGGGTTTCGTCATCGGCTTCCTCACTGGATTATCTGGCGTCGAGCTGAACATAAGGCGGAATGGGAGAAGGCAAAATCACAATTGCCGGAATACCTCTAACCGCAGCTTGCGACCAGATCTTGTCAACCACGCATCCACCAGAGGATAGCAGCTCCGAGCGTCACCGCCATCAACCCCATCAGCCTTAGCTGGCCCTCAGGAATCTGCGGCAAAAGCCTTGCCATGCGCACAACAAAACGAGGGGCCAGCACATAGGCCAGCCCCTTGATGATCAGAAAGATGGCAATCCCTGCAAGCAGGTCATCCATCGGGTCAGTTGCCGACCGCCGCTGGCGGTGTCACCGGCGCAGGAACAGCCTGCCCTGCCCCACCAGTTCCGACCCCGCTGTTGAAGAAGCGGAAGAAGTCGCTGTCCGGCGACAGAACCATCGTCGTGCCCTGATTGCTCATCGAAGCAACATAGGCGCGCATCGAGCGATAGAACTCGAAGAAGGCCGGGTCTCGCTGGAAGGCATCGGCGAAGATGCTGTTGCGCTGGGCATCGCCTTCACCGCGCAGGATTTCCGAATCACGCTGCGCATCGGCCTGGAGTTCAACGACCTGACGGTCGGCGATCGCCCGGCGACGCTGGCTTTCTTCGTTACCACGGGCACGGATGAGCTCCGCTTCGGCAAGACGCTCGGCCTTCATGCGCTGGAAGGTCTGTTGCGAGACTTCCTGCGTCAGGTCGGTGCGGCGGATGCGGACATCGGTGACCTGCAGGCCAAGGCTTTCGGCTGCCGCCTGAAGATCGTTGCGCACGTCGGACATCATCGAACCACGCTCTTCGGAAAGGGCGGCATCGAAGTTGCGCAGACCGTAAACACGGCGAAGCGCTGCATCGAGACGGGTGCGCAGACGCGATTCGGCAGCTTCCCGGTCAGCCGAGACCGTTTCGCGGAAGCGACGGGCATCGGTGATGCGGTACACGGCGAAGGCGTCGACTTCATAGAAGGCACCGCCACGCACCTGAACACGGATATCAGGCAGGTCGAAACGGAGCGCACGGTCTTCGACATACTGGACGCGATCGGCATCCATGAAGGCGAAGGGCAGCTTGAAGTAGATGCCCGGCTCGGCCTTGACGTCCTGGATCTGGCCGAAGCGCAAAACGATGGCCTGTTCGCGTTCGTTGACCACGAAGATCGACGAATAGACGAA
>CALSAF010000179.1:0-9954 GCA_943372805.1 Rhizobium sp. Q54 | reverse complement strand
TCGGCACGAGATTGCGGTTCGGGACAATTTCGATTTCAAGCTCGACAATGACGCCGAACAGGCCGTAGCCGCCCATCGCGAGATTGAAGAGCTCGGCATTTTCCTGCCGCGAGCAGAGGACCATGCCGCCATCGGGCAGCAGCATCGTGATCGAGCGGACGGTGGAGCCGAAGGCGCTCCACGGCACCGGCCAGCCATGGGCGTTCACCGAAAAGGTGCTGGCAACGCCGAAATCGTGGTTGGACTGCATGACCTTTGGCGAAAAGCCGATGGCGTCGAGCCGGGTGATCACCTCGCTCCAACGCATACCGGCGGAGACCCGGCAGATGCCGGCGGCCTGGTCGGGCTCCAGCCAGCCCCGGTCGAGAGTAAGCGCCACGCCCCCCTGATGCAGGCTTTGCCCGCCCATGGAATGACGTGCGGCGCTGGCCACCACGGGGCGACCGGCGGCCTTTGCCTCCGTCAATTCGCGCCGCACAGCATCGATCAGCGCGTCGCGCCGGTCGTCGGTGAGGGTGACATGTCTGGAAACGCGCGTCGGCGCCAGTTGGCTCGCGTCGTTGAGGAGCTCACCCTGACCTTCCGCAACTTGCGTCGGCAATGGGGCACCGATGCCGATGGTTTCGCGTCCGAGATAGTGAACGGCCACGCCACCGACTGCTGCACCCGCTCCGACGAGGAGCGACCGCCTTTTGAAACCTGCCATTTCCGTCCCCTCTGCCGAAACCAGCGAGTCACTGCTTGCGCCCCAAGCAGTAGGCAGGTTTGAGACGGGCTGCAAGTTGCAGCAAAAAGCCGCGCACACGGCGCGGCTTTGAATGGCGGCACTCAAGTCGTTGATGGCGATCACTTACTGAAGCGGAACGAAGTCCTCTTCGACCGAGCCGGCAAACTGTTCGACACCGATATTCGCCTGCAACGCCAGCTGGGCGTCGCCGTCCTTCTGATAGATGTCATCACGGAACTGCACGATGTTGTCGCTCGTCGACCAGCCGGTGATGTAGACGATGTAAACAGGCACTTCCTCAGCCAGCTTGATCGGATTGTTCTGGCGGGTCGTGATGACACGCTCGATTTCCTGACGCGACCAGTCGGGCGTGTCGCGCAGCAGCCAGGTCACGAGGTCGCGCACGTTCTGCACGCGGATGCAGCCGGACGATTCGAAGCGCATCAGCTTGTTGAACAGGCCCTGCTGGGGCGTGTCATGCATGTATTCGTTGTTCGGGTTGTGGAAGTTGATCTTGGTCGACGCCATGGCGTTGATCTTGCCCGGATCCTGACGGAACATCAGGTTCGGTGCCTTTTCGGCGTTCCAGTCGACCGTTTCCGGTGCCACTTCATTGCCGTTGCCATCGAACAGACGAATGCTGTTGCGCGTCAGGTAGGTCGGATCCTTGCGCATCAGCGGCACGATGTCCTTTTCGACGATCGAGCGCGGCGCGGTCCAGTACGGGTTGAGGATGACCTCGTAGATCTTGGAATTGATCATGTGGGTCGGACGGTCGATACGGCCGACGACGGCCGTGTTGCGCAGCGCGACGCGGTCGTTCTCGACGGCCTCGACAGAGGCGCCGGGCACGTTGACCAGGACATAACGGCGACCGAGATCACCCGACATCGACTGCAGACGAATGAGGTTGGTGTTCAGCTGGTTGAGGCGAACATCCGCGCCGACATTGAGCGCCTTGACGGTGAACTCGCCGAGCACGCCGTCCTCCGGAAGGCCGTGGCGGGCCTGGAAGCGCTTGACGGCACCCTCGACGTAGGAGTCGTAGGAATTGGACATGCCGGCTTCACGCGGCAGGTCGCCCGAGATCATCAGACGCTGGCGCAGGCTCTGGACAACGGCATCGGTCGCGCCGATGCGCAGGGCCGCCGGCGGATTGATCGTCGGCCAGCCGCCATTCGACACGATCATCTGATACTGGCTGATCGCCTGCTGCATGTAGATCAGGTTGCTGGCGCTCAGGATCGGCGTATTGGAAACGACGCCGGCAACCGTGCGCGAGGCCTGGGCGTCGAACTGGTCATCCCAGTTTCCGCGACGGGGGGCGTTAATCAGGTCGTTGATCGCATCCTGAGCGAAAGCCGGTCCGACCATCGCTGCGGCACCGGCGGCAGCGGCTGCACCACGCAGAAGCGATCGGCGCGAAAGATCAACAATTCCAGACTTCTTGGACATATTTCCTACCGTTTCATCCTGAACCTGAACCAAACGCATACCGCGCCATGGTTAACAAAGCGCCGCCATGAAGGCTGGAACACGCTTTGCGGGGTCGATCGGAGGCTGTCGAGACACCCCCGTTGCTCGTTCCGGCGGTCCCATATCAATATGGCCAATTCGTGTCACCTGGGGTCGGTGTCACGGGAGTGTGTAAGCCCCGGCGCGTGTCGTGAGGGTCAGAACGCGAAAACCGGAGGCTTCGCAAGAAGCATCCGGTTTCGAGCGGTGGATCGCTTTGGAGGTCGTCTCAGGAAGCCTCAGAGGCGATACAGGATCTGGTCGTTCCAGAAGCGGTCGAGGCGCTGCAGGAGCTTGTTCATCTGGGTGAACTCGTCGGTGCCGATGCCGCCGACCTTCTGGATCGAGCCGATGTGGCGCTCATAGAGCTTGGCAACGGTTTCGGCGATCTCCTGGCCGGCATCCGTCAGGCTGATGCGGACCGAGCGACGGTCGACGCGCGAGCGCTGATGGTTGATGAAGCCGAGATCGACGAGCTTCTTGACGTTGTAGGAGACGTTCGAGCCCAGATAGTAACCGCGCGAGCGCAGTTCACCGGCGGTCAGTTCCGAATTGCCGATGTTGAAGAGCAGGAGTGCCTGGACGGCGTTGATGTCGGAGCGCCCCTTGCGGTCGAACTCGTCCTTGATGACGTCGAGAAGGCGGCGGTGAAGACGCTCGACGAGGTGGAGGGATTCGAGGTAGAGCGAACGGATCGCTTCTTCCTGCGGGTCGAGAGTGGCCGGCTGCGGCTTGAGCTTGGTGTTCATATCGGTCTGCCTCACTGTTTTGTTTGGCGGTGTTGGTTTTTTCTCCCGCCTTGGTGAGGACCGTATCCAATGCGCATAAAATTCTATTTAAAACGCAGGCTTAACAGAGGCTTACCAGAGCCTCTCCTGCGATCAGGGTAAATCAACCGTTATACGCCCCTGCTTGTGTCTCCCCTCGAGCCACAACGCCAGGCGGAAAACCACATAGGCAAGGAAGACCGCCGAATGCATGGTGACGGCGAGCATGTTGCGGCCGAAGATCTCCGGCCAGACCGTGAACATCAGCATCTGTCCTCCGGCAGCCAGAAGCCACATGACCGGCCCCCAGGAACCTGCAAGCCAGAGCCCCAGGGCTGCGACCGGAAAGACCACGGCAAGCCCCGTGGCCGCCACCCGCCAGGGGGTGGACAGAAGGTCGAAGCGCCCCAGACCATTGTGGCTATAACCAACCAGCAGCGCCCAGTATTGCAGACCGAACCAAAGGCAGGCCAATGCCACGACGCGCAGGAACAGGACGAAGATGGCCTCCGTCAGGCTGCGTATGGGCGTGTTCGGCGAATCAGCTTCCATGCCGGCGAGGATAGGCCGAGGGCAACCCCTTAGCCAGCGTGACCGGCGCCCCCTCCCCTGCCGATCGACTTCACGCACCTTCCAAATGATGCCCTTGCCCTGGCTGCTGCCAGCAACTCGGCATCGCTCAACGCTTTTGCAAGAAGGAAGCATCGTGCTAATCAGCAGCAAAGACAGACGAGGATCAGACCCATGACGGACAGGACACATCTCGTAGACTCGGTGACGGGCCACAGGCGCATGCGCCGGCTGCGCAAGGCCGACTGGCAGCGCCGCATGGTCCAGGAGAACCGCCTGACTGTCGACGATCTGATCTGGCCGATCTTTGTCGTGCCGGGTGCCGACATCATGGAACCGATCGCTGCGATGCCGGGCGTGCATCGGATGAGTGTGGACAAGGCCGTGGAGGCAGCCAGGGAAGCGGCCGACCTCGGCATCCCGGCGCTTGCCACCTTTCCGAACATCGAGCTTTCGCTGCGTGACGAAACCGGCTCGCAGATCCTCGCAAGCAATAACCTGATCAACCAGACGACGGCCGCGATCAAGAAAGCCGTACCCAATATCGGCATCATCACAGACGTCGCGCTCGACCCGTTCACCAGCCACGGCCATGACGGCATCCTGCGGGATGGGGAGATCGTCAACGACGAGACGGTGGACCAGCTCGTCAAGGCGGCGATTGCCCAGGCAGATGCCGGCTCGGACATCATCGCCCCCTCCGACATGATGGACGGGCGCATCGGCGCCATCAGGCGCGGGCTGGACGCTGCGGGCCATCAGGACGTCGGCATCATGTCCTATGCGACGAAGTTCGCCTCTTGCCACTACGGTCCCTATCGCGAGGCGATCTCGACGAGTGGACTTCTGAAGGGCGACAAGAAAACCTACTACATTGATCCGGCCAACGGCACGGAAGCGGTTAGAGACGCCGCCCTCGACGTCGAGGAAGGCGCCGACATGCTGATGGTGAAGCCGGGCCTGCCCTATCTCGACATCTGCTGGCGGATCAAGGAGGCCTTCGGGCTTCCCGTCTTCGCCTATCAGGTCTCTGGCGAATACAGCCAGATCAAGGCTGCCGCCGCCAATGGCTGGATTGACGGCGAGCGGGCCATGCTGGAAACCCTGCTCTGCTTCAAGCGGGCTGGCTGTGACGGCATCCTCACCTATTTCGCATCCGAAGTGGCACGCCTGCTCGCCAAGCGGGGCTGATCTTCACGGATTATTGTATTCGGTATCGGGCTCCCCATATCAGGACCATAACCTCAAAGGAGCCCGACATATGAGCCTAGACAGCAACCCGTCCTATGCCGCCCCCGAAGACTGGCGCGCCTATAGCGGCGTGCTTTCCCGGCGTGTCTTCGCCTTCCTGGTCGATTATCTGTTCATCGGCCTTCTTTGGATCCCGGCCGCCGTGGTCGTGTTTTTCCTCGGCGTCCTGACGCTTGGGCTCGGCTGGCTGCTCTATCCTATCCTGTTCTTCGTGGTCGCCGGTCTCTATTTCGGCATGTCGCTTGCCGGCCCGTCCCAGGCGACGCCCGGCATGCGGATGATGGGCATCGCCATGGTGCGCCTCGACGGTCGAAAGCTCGACTTCGTCACGGCAATCGCGCATCTCGCCCTGTTCTGGATCCTGAACTCGGTGCTGACCCCGCTGGTTCTGCTGGCAGGCCTTTTCATTGAGCGCTCGCGCCTCGTGCATGACCTGCTGCTCGGCACTGCCGCCGTACGGACTTACTGATCCCCCATCCAATTTCGCGACAGAATACACTCCGGCCTTACGGCCGGAGTGTTGACCTTTTTCATTCTTGCGCCATCCTAGTCTCAGACAGACCTTGCTAGAGGATTCTCTTCAGCGGCAGATGAACACGCAGACCTCCCCCTCCCCCCAGTTTTATCTGACGGCGCCAGCGCCGTGTCCCTATCTGGCGGGTGAAATGGAACGGAAAGTGTTCACGCATCTGGTCGGCGCTCGCGCCACGGAGATGAACGATCTTCTCACGCAGGGCGGCTTTCGCCGCTCCCAGAACATCGCGTATCGGCCGGCCTGCGAATCCTGTCGGGCCTGTGTGTCCGTGCGGGTGCTGGTCAACGAATTCGAAACGAGCCGTGGCTTCCGCCGTGTCGAGGCTGTCAACAGGGACGTTATCTCCACGGTCTTTCCAGCGCAGCCATCGACCGAGCAGTTCTCGCTCTTCCGCCACTACCTCGACCATCGCCACCAGAACGGTGGCATGTCGGACATGTCGGCGCTCGACTATGCGATCATGGTGGAAGATAGCCACGTCCAGACGCGGGTCATCGAATATCGCCTGCGCATCCCTGGCGACGGCCTCTCGCCGCAGCCGCGCGGAGAGTTGATCGCCGTGGCGCTCTCGGACCTGATGAGCGACGGCCTGTCGATGGTCTATTCGTTCTACAACCCGGACATGGAAAAGCGCTCGCTCGGAACCATGATGGTGCTCGACCACATCCGCCGGGCCAAGGCGCTCGGCCTGCCGCACGTCTATCTGGGCTACTGGGTGCAGGGTTCCAAGAAGATGGGTTACAAGACCCGCTTCCAACCGCAAGAGCACCTGATGAGCCAGGGCTGGGCGCGATACCCCCTGGAAGCTGAGGGGTAAACCGATAAATCTTGGTTTACCGCCTGCGCCAATTCGGGACAGTCAGCCCTCCATCACCACCAGGCGATGGAGGGCTGTTTCATTTCAGGACAGCTTGCGGATGATGCCGTAAACGACATTCTTGTTCTGCCCGAAGCGCACCGTGCCCTCGACCGGCATGTCGCCGACACTGCCGTTGATGATACGCCACATGTCTGCCTCAGAACGCAGCAGAAGTGCCCAGTTCATGAAGGTTTCCATGTAGCCGTCGACCATGATGTCGGTCGCAAAATTGGCAAACAGGAAGACGCCGTTGGGCTTCAGCATCTCTAGGCAGCGCTGGGTCAGCTTGATGGAAACCTTGTCGTTCAGATAGTCGTACAGGCCTGCTGCGTAGACGAAATCGAACTTGCCGAAGTCGTGGCGTCCGGCCAGGATCCCGCGCACCGAACCGTCCACGGCTTCTATGCAGGTACCGGCGAAATCGCGGCTGATCGAGCCCACGCTGAGAGGATCCTGATCGAGGGCAACCCAACGCTTCAGCCGACCTTCCTTCAAGGCAACCGACCGATTGGCTTCGCGCAGATGACCTGCTGCAATGGTCAGGACCTCGGCTTCGCCACCACGAGAAGATGCAATCTCGTCAACATGTTGGGTCAGGAGGTCACGACGCTCACGCACAGCAACGGAGGACGACGCGTCCTTGGTGTAATCGTAGAGCGCCCTGCCAAGTGGTGAGGCCCCTGCAATCCTGTCGGCGACACTCGGGTGGCCATAGATGAAGTCGAGGAGTTGGGCATCCCCGGAATAGCCGCGCGGCTTTTCTGACGACCAGCGCGTGAAGGGATCTTCCAGAAAGTGCCGCGCGACCGGGTGTTCCTGGGCGATCGGTATCAGCTTCTGCCAGACGCTCGGGGAGTAGCGCATGCGTACCTGATGCAGCGATCCCGCGATGCGGTGAATGATCTGATGCGGT
Source organism: Rhizobium sp. Q54 (assembly GCA_943372805.1). Classification (GTDB taxonomy): domain Bacteria; phylum Pseudomonadota; class Alphaproteobacteria; order Rhizobiales; family Rhizobiaceae; genus Allorhizobium. The sequence continues at coordinate 2,817 of CALSAF010000179.1, read as the reverse complement.
TCCGCGCCCTGCTCGAATTGCTGCATCGCAATACCAAGGATCAGACCGAGTTCCGTGCGCGCCGTCTGGAACTCGTCATTTCGCCATGTCGTACCGGGAGCGACGACATGTGCTGCAATGGATTCAGGAGTAATCAGGCTTTCGCCGTCCAAAGAAATTTCAATCTGTCTCATACGCCACACCACCGTGAAGAACGATAACCTCGTTAATACTTCAGTTACCATATGTGCAGTTGGGGGATTACGCGACTCGATTTGGTAACTTTTGAGGAGTTTGGTTAACACCGCAGGTCTCCGGGCATTCAATGCGTCCGGAGAGGTGTTTCGGGTCATTTGGCCCGGATGCAGGAGTGCCAGTCGGGCCTTTTCGCAGGTGCGAAAACTTTCCCGGCGGTTCAGAGAAAGCACGTGGTGGATGATGTCTGAGAGACGGACCGACGACTCGGCCAGACGCGTTTATTCTCGCGACGCTGTGGAGACCGATGGAACCGATTATGTCGCACGCTGCGCTCAACGCACTTGAAGCGACGGGCAAGAACTGCCCGACCAACGCGCCAGCGGCAACGCTGCGCCAGATCTATCGTACCCACACCGACCCGAACCGCGTACACGCGGCCCGGCAAGGCTTGTGGGTTGCGGTGTTCGTGTACATGCTGTTCGCAATCAGCGACTACATCCTCATCCCGGATGTTGCGAACACGACGATCCTCGCCCGTTGCGTGGTCGGCCTCACCTCTCTCGTGGTCCTCGAAGTCAGTTGCTGGGCGAAAGCCGGGGCAAGGGTGATCGAAGGGATCTCGGCGGCGGCGCTGGTTGCCGGCTATCTGTTCTGGCTGCTGCCAGCTATGCAGACCGAGGCGACCGAGAGCATCCGCCTCTACATGATCTTCGGCACCATCTTCATGATGGGGGCCAACCTGTTTTTCATCTTCCCATTCGTTCTGTCGGTCATCACATCGATGATCGTCCTGACTATTCTGCTTGCCAGCATGGGGGTGATGTATCCCGGCGAGCCGGCCTACCTCATAACATTCGGGCTCTTCTACCTGTCCTGCTTCATCTTCACGTCCTACGTGAACTGGAAGCTGAACGGAGAGCGGTACAATGTGTTTTTGAACGCGCTCGAGGCTGCGCATCAGCACCGCGAAGCCGAGAAGCGCGGTGTTGCGCTGGAGCGGCTGTCCAACACGGACTATCTGACAGGCGTGGAAAACCGTCGGGCGGTCGACAAGCGCCTGAGGGACTTCTGGAACGACTGGCAGGCCAACGGCACCTCCTTTGCCGCGATCCTCGTCGATGTGGACTTCTTCAAGAAGTACAACGATTTCTATGGTCATCAGGCCGGTGACCGCTGCCTCATCCTGGTTGCAAGCGTGCTCAACGACACGCTCAAGCCACTCAACGCGTCGGTCGGCCGCTATGGGGGCGAAGAGTTCATCGTCCTGTCGAGGGTGACCGGACGTGATCAGGTCATGGCACTTTGCGAGATCATCCGCAGCGCGGTCGAGGGCCTGCATCTGGTTCACGATCAGCGGCGCGATGGCCAGGCCGTGGTCACCGTCAGTGTCGGGGCATCCTATACACGCCCGCAGACCGGACCGAAGCTGGAGCGGATCATCAACGAAGCCGACCGGGCTCTCTATTCCGCCAAGGCCAACGGTCGCAACTGCATCCGGCTCTTCAACCCCAACGATCCGCTGACCAGCGACGATAACGAGAACATCGCAGCCACGCTGCGCATGGCGATCAAGAACGATCTCGTGCATCTGGTCTACCAGCCTATCCAGAACCTGCGCACAGGCCGCGTCGAGGCGGTGGAATCGCTAATGCGACTGAAGATGATCGACGGCACGCCGTTGTCACCCGCGCAGTTCATTCCGGTTGCCGAGCGCACCGGCGCCATTCTCGATCTTGGCCTGTGGGCAATCCGTCAGGCCTGCACAGAAGTGCTGGCGACCGGTGTTGCGCCGATGGCGAGCGTCAATGTCTCGGCGATTCAGCTCAAGTCGCGCGGCTTCGCGCTGGCCGTCTCGACAATCCTGGAAGAGACCCAGGTCTCGGGATCGCAGCTCGCCTTCGAGATCACCGAAGGCATCGACATGGAAGGACAGTCGGACGTCATCCGCTGCATCACCGATCTGCAGGCGCTCGGCATCCGCATCTGGCTCGATGATTTCGGCACAGGCTTCGCTGGTCTTTCCTGGCTCAGGCTATTCCCTTTCGACACGGTCAAGATCGATCGCTCGTTCCTGCAGGACGCGCGTCGTCCGGCCGGACGTGCCATGCTTGAAGACATTATCCGCCTCATCCGCAATCGCGGCCTGAAGATCCTGATCGAGGGGCTGGAGACGGCAGATCACGTCGAGCTGATGCACGAGCTCGGCATCGAACTCGGACAGGGCTACTATCTCGGCCGGCCGGCTCCGATCGAGGACGTCCGGATCAAGGCCGTTCCAAGGCTTGCCAGCGTGGCGGGCCGCTGATCACCCAGAAGAGGCCATCGACCCCAGATTTGGACGATGGCCACCTCTGCGATTTCTCTGCCAATTCAGTAGTATCCGGCCGGAATTCCCGGAGGTCGGATGTCAGATATGAGCATGGTCGAAACGACCTCACTGGACGGTGTCCAGGTTTTTTCCGAAAAGCTTCTCAAGCACACCAGCATCCGGGTCAGCGACAGCTATCTCGCCGCATTTCGCAGCCATGTCGAGCCGGTCGGCTACGAGGCCGGGCAGATCATCTTCCGCAAGGGAGACGACAGCAGTTTCGCGCTTCTCATCGCTGCGGGGGATGTGGAGATCTATGACGAGGCGAGCGG
>CALSAF010000178.1:0-10027 GCA_943372805.1 Rhizobium sp. Q54 | reverse complement strand
TTGCCGTCCTTGTTTCCAAGGCCATGCAGAAGCGAGAATCCCATCTTTTGGTGGACAAGGTAAAGCCACGCAGGATCGGCGAGGTGGGCGACATGTTGCTCTTCCTCAAACCGCCCAACCGTCTTCTCATAGCCCGGCTTGCGCTCGGTCTCCATGATGAACGGGATATCGGCCTCCGTTGCACGGCGCAGGACAAGCGCCGTCACGGATCAGAACTCCACCGCTTCGACGCGCTTGCCAACGAAGCGCAGGCCGACGCCGCCGGAAATCAGCTTCAGCGCGAGATCGCCGAACAGTTCCTTGCGCCAGCCCTGAAGGGCTGCGACTTCGGCCTTTTCGCCTTCGGCCGCGATCTTCTCCAGATCGTCGCTGTTGGCGATCACCTTGGAGGCAACCCCATGCTTTTCCGAGGTGAGACGCAGCAGCACCTTCAGCAGCTCGACGGCCGATTGCGTGCCCTCGGGCGCATGGGTGTGGCGCTCCAGATGCGGCATCTCGGACTTCGGCAGCGCAAGCGCCGCATTGACCTGTTCGAGGATCGCGGTACCCGAGCTCGAGCGCTCCCAGCCCTTCGGGATGGTGCGGAGCCGTCCGAGCGCTTCGACATCCTTCGGCTGCTGCTGGGCGATTTCGTAGATCGCATCGTCCTTTAACACGCGCGAACGCGGCACGTTGCGGGCACGCGCCTCGCGCTCGCGCCAGGCGGCAACATACTGCATGACGGCGAGTTCGGTCGGCTTGCGCAGCCGCATCTTCAGCCGCTGCCAGGCCTGTTCCGGCGGCAGGTCATAGGTCTCGCGGGATTCGAGGATCGCCATTTCCTCGGTCAGCCATCCCGCCCGGCCTTCCGCTTCCAGCTGGCCTTTGAGCTTCAGATAGACGTCACGCAGATGGGTGACATCGGCCAGCGCGTAGTCGAGCTGCTTGTCCGACAGCGGACGGCGGCTCCAGTCGGTGAAGCGCGAGGTCTTGTCGATATGGACGTTCTTTACCTTCTGCACGAGTTGATCATAGGAGACCGAGTCGCCGAAGCCGCAGACCATGGCCGCAACCTGCGTGTCGAAGATCGGATGCGGGATCAGATCGCCGAGATGGAAGATGATTTCGATGTCCTGGCGGGCCGCATGGAAGACCTTCACGACGGCGGAATTGGCCATCAGTTCGAAGAAGGGCTTGAGGTCGAGACCCTTGGCCATCGGGTCGACGATGTATTCATGGTCCGGGCTCGCCATCTGGATCAGGCAGAGTTCCGGCCAGAAGGTCGTTTCGCGGAGAAATTCCGTGTCGATCGTGATGAAATCGGATTGTGCGAGGAGGCGGCAGGCCTCTTCGAGCGCGGCAGTGGTATCGATCATTTCGGCTCGGTCATGGAAACTACAGGATCAACCTTAGTTTCCCTTCTAGCCTTCCTTGTCAATATGAGTGACCGGGAAACGGCGCCCGCGAAGCCTCATCGAGGCCTGAAGTGCCTTATTCGTCGACAGGTGCACCCTTCAGCACGGCGATGTTCTGGCTGTGGACCGCCTCATAGGGTGCGAAATAGGTGAGCGTGCCCGCAGCCAGTTCCGGCGCGATGAAGGTTTGAAGGCTCTCGGTTTCGAGCTCCGGATCATTCAGACGGGCCAGCAGCCGCGTCAGATAATCGCGCGTGGCCGTCACCAGCGAGGGCGGATAGCCGCCTGAGGCAATCACCTGCTCGTCGCCGTGATTGGGCAGGATCCTGACGAAATCGAGCTTTGCCAACCGGTCGAGTTCGGCGATGTGCTGCGTCGTGTTGTCCGGCTCCGATATATAGGTGACGCTGTCCTCCAGCGTGTCTCCGGCCAGCAGCACGCCGAGATGCTGCAGCAGGAGAACCGTGCCGTCGGCGCTGTGAATGTCGAACTGCATGAGCATTACCGTGACGGCACCGACCTGAAGCACCGTCTCGCCCTCGAAGGTCTCTGTCGGCATCACGACCGGGTTGATCGGCGGGTCCTTCTCGGCAAGCACCTTGCGCTTCTCGATCAGCGTATTGCGCGTCAGCGTGTTCGAGAGGATCGGACAGTCGGCAAAACCGCCATTGCCGGCAACGTGGTCCGTATGCCAGTGGCTGATAACCACCCTGATCGCAGTCACGCCCAGGCCTCCGAGATGCGCCCGGATCGCCTTGGCATGGTCGACCGAGATATGCGTGTCATAGACAAGCGCCTCGGTCCCCGAAACGATCGCATAGCTTGCAACACCGAGACTGTAGGCTCCATCATCAAGCCAGTTCGGCGCATCGGAATGCAACCGCTTGCCCTCGATGCGCCCATCGTAATAGGCGAAAAGCCCAGGATAGGGCTCGTGAATGCGCATCGTCTCGGCAAGGCTCATGGTCAGGTCACCCGGAAATAGCCGGTCATGCCGGTCTTCTGGTGTTCGATGATGTGGCAGTGGAACACCCAGTCACCCGGATTGTCGGCCACCAGCGCAAGCTGGACCTTTTCATCCGGCAGCACAAGATAGGTGTCCGAGACGAGCGGCTGCACCTGCCGTTTGTTCGAAGAGATGGCCTTGAAGTTCATGCCATGCAGATGGATCGGATGGGCATGGGGCGTGACGTTTTCGACGTTCAGGAGATAGGTTTGGCCCAGCTTCAGCTCGGCAATCGGTGCGGTCGGATCGGGCGTATCGCCGGGATAGGGCACCTTGTTGATTGCCCAGAAGGAATAGCCGAGCGTCCCGCAGATCGAATCGCGGGCAGCACTTTCGGCGGTGGCGCTGAGCACGAGCGGGATCTCCGTCGCGTTCGAGAGGTCCGCGTCTACGCCCGCGTTTTCCGCAAGCGGGCCGAGATCACCGAGATTGCGTCTCAGCGATGAACCGACGGCGCGGAACCTGGCGACCACCTTCGGCGTCGAGGGCCTCACATCTTCGAGCACCATCTCCGCACCCTCGCTGTCGGCGACACGAATGGCGAGATCCAGTCGCTGCCCCGGCGAGACGACGGCCATGTCGAGCGTCCTGCGCTCCGGCACCGGATGCCCGTCGATCGCGATGATCTGCGCCTCGGCGCCTGCGAGCTTGAAATTGTAGATACGCGTCACATCGGCGGCGAGGATACGGACACGCACAAGGCCACCGGCCGGAACGTCATAACGCGGCTCGGGCTGCCAGTTGGCGGTGCGCAGCGTGCCGAAGGTCCCGGTCTTCGCCGCATCACGCGGCTTGAACTGCTCGATGAACTGGCTGTCGCCGCCGAGGCGGAAATCCCTGAGATTCAGCACCACCTCGCCATCGAAGACCGGATCGCGGTCGTCTTCCACCACCAGCACACCGGCAAGCCCACGCCCCATCTGCGTCAGAGTATTGCAATGCGGGTGGTACCAGAAGGTGCCGGCATCCGGTGGCGAGAAGCCGTAATCGAAGCGGTCGCCGGTATACACATAGGGCTGGGTGACGAAGGGCACGCCGTCCTGATCGTTGGGCAGGCGGATGCCATGCCAGTGGATGGTGGTCGGCTCGTCCAGCCGATTGATCAGCCGCGCCTTGAAGGCTTCTCCGCGTCTGGCGCGCAGGATCGGCGGGGAGGGATCGGGAGACGTCTGCCCGGCCAGCGCATAGCGCATCACCCCACGCGTCGCCTGCTTGCCATCGAGCAGCACATCGCCGGTCAGAGCCTCGATCTCGATGGGATCGGTGGACGCGAAGGCCTGGCTCAGTCGTGGCATGACGGCGAGGCCGGTGCCATAGGCGCCCAGCACGGCGGCGGATTTGAGTAGGGTGCGTCGGGAAACAAAGGTCACGGTCGGAACTCTCGTTTGTCACCCTGTTTTTAAAGTTGAGACATCCGATCAGCAATAGCGCGGTCAGGCCATGCTGTCGCAGGACTGACGATGATCATCTCAGCCACCATCCTTTTCGTTCGGCGGTGCGGCAAGCTTGCTGAAGAAGGTCGAGGTGCGCAGCAGGCTGCGGAAGCGCATCCGCCGCTTCTCGGTCGGCACGGCATCGCGGGCCCGGATGCGGGCGAGCGTATAGACGGCGAAGAAGGTCAGCACCACGATCACATAGGCAAACAGCGCATGCGGCCCGAAAGCATCCATCAGGAAGGAAGCGAAGAGCGGGCCGACGACGGCGCCGATCGACCAGAAGAACAGGGTTCCCGCAGAGACCAGCGCATGCTGGCCCGGTGCCGCATGGTCATTGGCATGCGCCGAGCACAGCGAATAGAGCGGCAGGGCAAAGGCCCCGAAGGCGAAGATGCCAATGAAATTGGCAAGCTCCCCGTCACCCGCCAGAAAGGCGAGGTAGACCGAGGCGATGAGCGCCCCGATGGTCGAGACAAGGATGATGACACGGCGATCCAGCTTGTCCGAATAATGGCCGAGCGGATATTGCAGCACAATGCCGGCAAAGATGCCGATGCTCATGAAGGTGGCGATCGACGTCACCGACAGGCCGATGCCATCGGCATAGATCGGCCCGAGCGAGCGGAAACTCGAATTGGTGAGCCCGATGACGATGCAGCCAACGGTCGCCAGCGGCGAGACGGACCACAGCACCTTGATATCGAATTTCACGTCCTGCGGCGGCTCGGGGCTCGACTTGTCGGCAAAGGAGATCGGCACGAGCGACAGCGACAGCGCCATGGCGATGATGGCGAAGAGGTCAAAGCCGGACACGCCGAAGAGCGGGATCATGTATTGCGCCGCCGTCACCGAGCCGAGATCGACGAAACGGTAGACGGAAAGCGTGCGCGCTCGCGTCGCATTGGTGACACGGGCATTCAGCCAGCTTTCGACGACGGCAAACAGCCCGGCAAAGCAGATGCCCTGCACAAGCCGCATCAGGAACCAGGAGATCGGGTCGATCACCAGCACCATCATGATCGAGGCGGCGGATGCGATGGCGGCCAGCGCCGAAAACGCACGGATATGCCCGATCGCCCGCATGATCTTGGTAATATAGACGCAGCCGAGCACGAAGCCGATGAAATACCCCGTGCCGACCATGCCGATGACGGAGGTGCTGAACCCCTCCTCGATGCCGCGCAGCGCGATGAACGTGCCCTGCAAACCGTTGCCGCCGATCAGGATGCCGGCGGTGATCAGAAGCGGGATGAGGGGGCGGATATCATGCATGAGGGGGCCTGCGGGCCACGGCGGAGCGTTTGATCATTGAGTCGGTGCCGGGCAGGTCCGGAGTCCTAAACCTCTTTGACGGATGGCGACAGGTCAAAATCGCGGCCTTCTCGCCATCCGCCCGGATTTGACCGTCAGAGGAAGGGCCGTCCCTGGACGGCCTGGACGAATGTGCCGATGACCACGGCGATGGAGAGGACGGCGCCGAGCGCAATGCCGGGTCTGGCGAAGCGGGGCGCGAGGCGGTCGAGGCCGAGACCCAGGATTGGCAGCGCCTGCATGATATGGGTCGCGAAGAAATGCGGCACGCGCAGATCGCCGCCGCTGCGCGACCAGCCGAACAGCGGCACACCGCCGATATCCGTCTTGATGCCGCCGACCCAGTGGCCGGGACCGTCGATCTGGCCACCGCCCAGCGCAAAGGCGGTGATCAGGGTCGCCACGCTGCCGAGCACGAGACCCCAGCCACCGCCGAGCCTCAAGCCCGTGGGCGCATCGGGTCTGGGACGCAGCAGGATATAGACCCCGATCACCAGGCTCGACAGGACGAGCAGGGCCGCCCCCACACCCATCACGCTATAGGCCATCGCCTCGAAAGGTGTGCTGATGTTGAAATGCGAAGCCCGCCCGCGCGCCGCCTGCAGCGTGATGTAGAAGACCTCGCCGTTCGCCGTGATCGCCGCCATCAGGCTCGCCAGGAAAACGCCGATCCCGGCCCGCGTCCGCGCCTCGATCAGCGGCAGGAGCAGGATGAGCGTGAGAAGCATGATGGCGAGCGAAGCCTGGAATTTCAGCGGCTTGCTCCAGACGCTGATGCCATTGATCAGCCGGTCGTCGAGGCCAAGCGCAACGAGGCTCGGAAAGGCCAGCGCCACCGACAATCCTATCCCGACGATCAGCACACGGCGGGTTCTTTGTTCGGCAGCGGCGAGATCCGGCGATGGCGCGAGCGCAACACTGTCGTTGAAGAGCATGGTCATCGGTCAGGCCTTTCGGGGCTCAAGCGCGGTTTCCGTCGCGCGGGTGAGATAAAAGAGCAGGAGGCCCAGCGGGCCGAACATGAAGGTCGCCACCAGCATCGGCGCCTGCAGCAGGCGATTGTAGCCGCGCTTGTCCGCCTCGACGGCAATCCATGTGCCGATGAAGAGATCGAAGGCGAGGTAATGGACCCAGCCGGCGACGAGCACCGGATCGCTCATGAAGAGAGCCCGCACCTCCGCAATCGAGCCGAACCCGCCGCCCTCGACGCGGAAGAAATAGACGAGGATCAGCACGGCATAGGTGAGCGACAGCGCGCCGATCAGGCCGAAACGGATGAAGGCGATGAGGGCGGGCCAGCGCGGCGCGAGGATAAGCAGCAACCAGCCGGCCATGGCAGTGCTGCTGGTAATCGAAAACACGGTGTCGGGGGACATGGGAGCCTCATCTTGACGGTGACAAGATAAGCATGCGGGATAACTTGGCAATGTCAAGATTGATTTTGACGACTTAGGTTCGAGCGGTTATGAAGGGGCATGGCAAGACAGAAATCCTATCACCATGGCGACCTGCGCCAGGCGCTGATCGGCACCGGGCTCGACATGCTGGAAGAGCAGGGCCTGGAGGGGCTAACGCTCCGCAAGCTCGCCGCCCGGGTCGGCGTGTCCCATGCGGCACCCGAACATCACTTCCCGACCCTGCGGCACCTGATGACCGCCTTTGCCGTCGAAGGCTTCAGGCTGTTTGCCGCCTCGATGCGGGAGGCCATGGCGGCAGCCCCTGATGATCCGCCGGAGCAGCTGCGCGCCGCCTCGCGTGGCTATCTCGCCTTTGCGACCACGCGTCCGCATCTCTTCCGCCTGATGTTCACCGCCAACCGCCTCGACTGGGACGACCCGGCCATCGGCCCGCCGGCGAACGCCGCCCATGCCGTGCTCGAGGAGATCTCCTGGCCGGTGGCAAAGCGCATGAAGCTGGATACCCCGGAGGGCAGGGCGGCCGTCGAGCAACTCGTCTGGTCGCAAATCCACGGCCATGCGCATCTGATGATCGACGGCAAGCTGCCGCCGGAAGGCGATGGCGGCACCGGCTGCGAGCCCTTCGCGGCGCCGCTGGATCTGGCGAGTGTGTTGTTGCCGGAGTGATGGGGAGCGGGTAAGCCTGTACTTCCCTCTCAACCGTTTTGATTTTTGCTTTAGTTTTGCCGATCCGCCGCCCGACCGGTCAGCCCGAGCGTCAAATAGAACGATTAACCAGCGTGGCTATCTGTTTGGCTTTCTCTGGTAATAGAATGGAGTTGACGGTCCTTTGGGCAGCAGAGATAAACATCGTTGCGAGATTGCTCTAAACCAAGGCTATCATCGGCGCTGGAGAAGAATTGCGTACCAACGGTGGCGCGTTTTCGTATGCTATATGTATGAATAACATACTGCCTTACACGGACGAAAAATTACTAGCTGACTTGAAAGAGTTTCAGCTCGCGGTGGAGACTTGGGCTAAGGCCCGAGAGATATGGTTCGACTGCGGGTTCAAATCATATCTCGATCATGTGGACGGCGAGCCGTCGGAAACCGACCCAGTTGTCTGCATTCAGTACTACAGTTCCGACTTCGAGCAGGCTTTGTACGGCGATCTGGAAGCTGAGTTTTCCGATTTGTTGAAGCGGCACGGCTTTTGGTACGAGGTCGCCAGCTTCGGGAACATTCACTACTATCCTGAAGAAGGCGCGCGCTGCCAAGCCTATGGCCGCTATTTTCGCTGGTTGTGGGTGTGTAGTCTTGTAAAAGAAGACTTCGCTGACGTTTATGAGGAGCTTTACAGCCATTTCGCTGCGCACCCCGCGGATTTGCATCGCCTCGGCTGGCGGGATTACGAAGTGTTGCTGGCCCGAATATTCCAGACCCAAGGATTTAATGTCGAACTGGGGCCGGGCCAGGGCGACGGAGGTGTGGACATTCGTCTCCTGCAACGCGATCCTATTGGTGACCTTCTTACCCTTGTCCTGGTGAAAAAATATTCTCCTAGAAACAAGATAGGGCTCGAGACGGTCCAAGCGATCACCGGAGCAGCCTTCGTGGAGAAGGCAAAGGGTATGGTTGTTACAACGTCGTCGTATCTGCCGGGAGCCAGAGAGTTTGCCGCTCGAACGTCTGGTCTTGTTGACCTCAGAACGTCAGAGGACGTTGTTGCATGGTGCGCAGCTGCTGAAAGTGGAATAATCCGCGACAAGTCAAGCCTTGTGTCCCCTGTCGCTGTTGAACGCCTTCTCCTCGAAGTAAGGGAGAAGAAAGATAGTCGGGTCCTTCACGCCAGATGGGGGTATAACTCGACACATAACACCTTTGCAGTCGTGCTCAAGGAAACACGGCATGCGGCTCTGATAATGAGCTTGCCAAGTCAGAACGTCACGGATGATGGCTACGGGCAACGTGGCACCGAAGCCCCCCGTATAGACGCTGGAGCGCTGCAGCACCATAGAGCAGACGCGGTGTGGCGTACCAAGAAACGTGTATGGGACGATGGCACCGTTTCTTTTTGGGATGGGAGCAACCTTTTTCACCCTTGGGACGGAAACCCTGTTGATTTCGACTACTACGACTAACTTACGCGGTGGCACTATGCTCCAAGTTTAAGCAGGCAGTCGTTCATGCGGTGCTGGGTGACAGATCGTTGAACTGCTATCGGAAAGAGCCAATGCAATGGTTGGTCTCATGCAATTGTCAGCGTCAGGCTAGCAGTAATTGGAATGGAAGCGTGACAGACGTAGCCCGCGCTCCAGTCGCTGCTTTATGCAATGCCCAAAGGTTTAGTTTTTAGCTTCGGCTCACTTCTGCCTTTTGGCGCCCTTGACCTGGTCTTGAAATCTACGAACGCCGCTGCCCCACACCACGCAGCCTTGACAAATCAGGCGCACCATGCGCTTTTCCGCCCGATTTTCTATCGGTCGCGCGCCTGTCTTGATGGTGCCTTTTCGACCGTCACATTCGGGATACCTGATCATGCATCGTTACCGCAGCCACACCTGTGCCGCTCTTCGCAAGTCAGACGTCGGTCAGACCGTCCGCCTCTCGGGCTGGGTCCATCGCGTTCGCGACCATGGCGGCGTGCTCTTCATCGATCTGCGCGATCACTACGGCATCACCCAGGTCGTGGCCGATCCGGATAGCCCGGCCTTCAAGCTGGCCGAAACCGTCCGTGGCGAATGGGTCATCCGTATCGACGGCCTGGTCAAGGCCCGTTCGGAAGAGACCACCAACAAGGCCATGGCAACCGGCGAGATCGAGCTTTACGCTCAGGAAATCGAGGTTCTCTCTGCCGCCAAGGAATTGCCGCTGCCGGTCTTCGGCGAGCCGGATTATCCCGAAGACGTGCGCCTGAAGTACCGCTTCCTCGATCTGCGCCGCGACACGCTGCACAAGAACATCGTCAAGCGCACCCAGATCATTTCGTCGATGCGCACGGGCATGGCCGCTGCCGGCTTTGCCGAATATTCGACCCCGATCCTGACGGCCTCGTCGCCGGAAGGCGCGCGCGACTTCCTCGTGCCGAGCCGCATCCACGAAGGCAAGTTCTTCGCGCTGCCCCAGGCGCCGCAGCAGTACAAGCAGCTGTTGATGGTTGCCGGCTTCGACCGCTACTTCCAGATCGCGCCCTGCTTCCGCGACGAGGACCCGCGTGCCGACCGCCTGCCGGGCGAGTTCTATCAGCTCGACGTCGAGATGAGCTTCGTCGAGCAGGAGGACGTTTTCGCGGCGGTGGAGCCGGTCATCCGCGGCGTGTTCGAGGATTTCGCCGAGGGCAAGCCGGTGACGCAGACGTTTCCGCGCATCCCTTACGCGGAATCGATGCGCAAATACGGTTCCGACAAGCCAGACCTGCGTAATCCGCTGGTCATGCAGGACGTCTCCGAGCATTTCCGCGGCAGCGGCTTCAAGGTCTTC
>CALSAF010000177.1:0-10068 GCA_943372805.1 Rhizobium sp. Q54 | reverse complement strand
TCGGCGGTGAACGGACGGTTCAACTGGTACCGGCGCGGGGCAAGACATCGCAACATCGGCTGAAGTTTCGGCAACGCATGGGGCTGGGCGAAGAAAAGCTCATTCATCCGGCGCGGGACGAAGCTAGCGTGATGTTGCCCCCAGTCTTGGATCTCATGCCGGAGCAGTCGCTCAATCTTGACCTCTATGTCTGGCTGGCCGCCGCCATGGCCGTGATGCCGCTTCAACCGATGACCGAGACTGATCCCCTCAAGGCAGATCTTGCACTTTTGGACGCGGCGTCGGCGCTTGAAGCGCAGGTCCTGAAGACCTTCCCCGGTCTGGTCGATCGCTATAGTCGGCTTTGCCGCGCCCTTCTGTCGGAGCGCCGCCGCGGCTCGCTGCCTCGGGTGGAGGGGCTGCTGGAGGACTGCATCATTGATCTCCTGCGCCGTGGCGCGGGGCTTGCCCCGCTCTCTGCAGGTAATGATATGCCGACGCAGGCACCTGCGGGCTATCTGCCGATGTTGCCCGTGCCACTGTGGCCGCAGGCGGTCGTTAGAGAAGAATGGGCCGGCCGCCAGGAAGTCGATCAGCCAGTTGGCTCCAGCGAGGCGGATGCGCAGGCGGCCGGACGCCATGTGGCAATTCGCGAGAAGGATTCCGCCGCCAAGGGCGAGCGCAGCTCCTTCATCCTGAATCGCTTCGAGAAGATCCTCGCCATGGCCGAGATGGTCAATGTCGACCGTCCCGCCGACGACAGTGACGATCACGATGCGTCGGCCGCTGACGAACTTGACGAGATGGTGCTTGGTGAACGCAAGGGCCGGCCAGCCGCGAAATTTCGGTTCGACCTCGACCTGCCGCCGGAAGTGCTCATCCATTCCGCGATTGAGGCGGAACTCACCTATCCCGAATGGGACTACAGGCGTGGGGTCTATCTCAAGAACCACTGCCGGGTCATTGCAGGTCCGGCGTCTGACGAAGGCCCTTCGCCTATCCTGTCGGCAGAGATGAAAGCGCTGGTTCGTCGTGTGCGGCGGCAGTTCGAGGCGATGCGCCCGCGCCATGAGGTGCTGCGTGCACAGGTCGACGGTGCCGATCTCGATCTCGACGCCGTGGTTCGTAGCCGCACTGAACTTGCCGCGAGCGGTGAATGCTCCGACCGCATCCACCTCGCAAGCCGGCCCCAGGCCCATGATCTCGCAGTGACCCTGCTGGTCGACGTCTCATTGTCGACTGACGCCTGGTTCAACGACCGCCGGGTTCTTGATGTCGAAAAGGAGGCCCTTTTGGTGTTGACCGAGGGGCTTGCCGCCTGTGGCGACATGCATTCAATCCTAAGCTTCACGTCGAGACGGCGGGATTGGGTGCGTGTCGAGACGATCAAGGACTTTGACGAGCCGATGAGTGCGATAGTGCGCCATCGCATCGCCGCGCTGAAACCCGGTTACTATACCCGCATGGGGGCAGCACTCCGTCACGCGACGGCCAAGCTTGCTGAGCGCCCCAATCGCAAGCACTTGCTGCTTGTCCTGACCGATGGCAAGCCGAACGATGTCGATCACTATGAGGGACGTTTTGCTCTTGAAGACACGCGTCGGGCCGTGATCGAAGCAAGGCGACGTGGCATCCATGTCTTCGGCGTCACCGTCGATCAGGATGCCAAAACCTATGTGCCCGCCGTCTTCGGCCATCACGGCTATGCCGTCGTGCCCGATATCCGGCGCCTGCCGGCAGCCCTGCCGCAGATCTACCGCGCGCTCGTTCGCTGATCCGCGATCGCGCAAAGGGAAAGCCCGGACCGAGCAGTCGGACCGGGCTTTCTCGTCTATCGCCGTTTTGTCTCAGGCCGCGGTGGCGTGTGTTCTGCCCGCTTCTCCCAGATAGGCGTCAAAGCAGGACGCTACCGTTCTGACCAGGAACCTGTGCTGTGTGTCCACGCTCAGCACATCGCCACGCCAGGTCACAATGCCTTCGTCCGACAAGGTCTTGAGCAGCAGATTGGCTTTTCCAAAGCTCCCCTCGGGAAGTTCAAAGCCATCCGGCTTGGCTGTAAAATCCACCTGAAAGTCACACATCAACCGTTCGATGATCCAGGCGCGGACGCGGTCCTCCTGTGTGAGGCGGTAGCCTTTCGATGTGGCAAAGTTCCCGGAAGAAATGAGGCTGGCATATCGTCCGATGGCGACATCGTTTTGCGCATAGCCTTCGGCAAGACGTCCGATCGCCGACGAGCCGAACCCGATCAGCGTCGACGCAGTGTCGGTCGTATATCCCTGGAAGTTGCGATGCAGCGCCCGGTGATCGGCGGCAATCGAAAGCTGATCCTCAGGAAGCGCAAAATGGTCGAGACCGATCCGTCGGTATCCGGCTTCGCACAGCGTCGCCGCGATGGCTTCCGCCTGGGCGTGTCGATCATGTGCGTCGCCGAGCGCTGCCGTGTCGATCAGGCGTTGGTGCTTCTTGAAGGCCGGGACATGGGCGTAACCGAAGACGGCAAAGCGTTCAGGGCGCATAGCAGCAGCCATGCGCGCAGTTTCAATTGCAGAGTCTACGGTTTGATGGGGCAAGCCATAGATCAGGTCGAAGTTGACGCTTCTGGCTCCAGCCCTGCGCAGGTTCGACAGGGCCGTTGCCGTCTGCTCTGCCGACTGTATGCGATTGATCGCTTTCTGCACCTTGGGGTCGAAACTCTGCACGCCAAGGCTCGCACGGGTCATTCCCGCTTCTCCGAGTGCTTCTGACATTTCGGGGCTAAGCGTTCTCGGATCGATTTCCACCGCCAGTTCGGTCGCGCCGCCAATACCAAAGGCCGCTGTGAGCGTGGTAGTCAGATCGAGGAACTCCTCCGGCGTCATGATCGTGGGTGTGCCGCCGCCGAAGTGAATGTCGCTGACATCCTGTCGCCGCCCGATGGCTTTTGCTACCAGCCTGATTTCCTGTTTCAGCACGGTCAGATAGTCGAGGATCGGTGCGTCCTTCTGGGTGATCGTGGTGTGGCAGCCGCAATACCAGCACATGGATCGACAGAAGGGCACGTGAAGGTAAAGCGACACCGGTTCGCTTTTGGGGATGTTCGCCAGCCAATCACGATAGGTGCCTGCTCCAATACTGGGCGAGAAGCGGGGCGCCGTCGGATAACTTGTGTAACGGGGCAGGCGGCTTTCGCCATAACGGCGGATAATCTCTGTGTTCATTGTATCGCTCCGGTTCGGTGCCCTAACGATAGTGCCAGGTGCCATCGCTTCGTTGTCGAAAGGCAAACAGGAACACTGCTTTCCTGGTTTTGCTTGTTACAGCACAACGAAGCCTAGGCGCCGGTGCTTCAGTATCCTGCGGTGCAGCTTACGCTGCATGCGACTCCCGCAACTTGCATTGAAGAAAGCCAGCGAATGACTGTTGTTGAAGATCATATTCTCAAGCTCGACGTGCGCGAGATTCCGCGCGTGGAAAGGCATCCCCGTATATTCGGAATGTTGAATTCACTGCTTCCGGATTACCAGTTGATCCTGACCGTCGATCATGATCCGGTTCCGCTCTACTACCATCTCGAGATGCATTATGATGGGATGTTCGGGTGGGAATACCTTTCCCGTGGTCCGGAGATATGGGAAGTCCGCATTCGCCGGAAGAAGCACGAAGGCTGCAACTGCAACTGCGGTGGTGGTCATTGAACTGCATGGGAGCGATCGGGCGATAGCGGTCGCTCCCATGCCGGTTCATCGTGATCAGACAGGTGAAGTTGAAAATTGGGAGGTCAAGTGTCGACAACAGCCAGTTTCAAAGAACTCGACGTCCGGCCCATCCTTCGTGACGGAGGTGAGCCATTTCCCGCAATCATGGATGCAGTTCAGTCGTTAAAGCCAGGGGAAGGCTTGCGTCTGCTTGCGACCTTTCGCCCAGTGCCGCTGTTAAGCGTCATGGCGCGCCGTGGTTATTCGGCCGAGCTCAAGGAGTTGGATGGCGGCGAGTGGGAGGTTCTGTTTATCCCGGCTGCCGAGGCATCGCCAACGGTCCTCGTATCGTTGGGTGCCGAAGAAGCCGCTGCTTGGCCCGATCCGTTGTGGAGGATCGATCTCACTGAACAGGAGCCACCGGCTCCTATGGAGAAAGTTCTCTCGCTTATCGAGCTTATGGAGCCGGGCGAAGTGCTTTTCGCCGTGTTTTCAGAAGAGTCGCGCTTTCTTGGCGCCGAGTTGGAAAAACGCGGTCACCAATGGGTGGGCAATCTCGATGCGTCAAAGCGTGCCTATCGCATGTTGATCCGAGTTGGCGGTGAGGCCTGACGACCTTGTTGCCGCTGAACGTGGCACAGGAGAACTGCATTGTCGCTTAGAAAGCATACAAGGGCGGCAATCCAGAAAAGGCCAGACGTTGCGATAAGTGCCCCATAGTATCCCGGAACGATGTCGGCTGCGGTGCGGCCGCTTGCTGCGAGCAGCAAGAGTGGGACGGACAGCCGTTGACACCAAGAGAACTTTTCATCTCGACCCGTATGAAGCCGGATCGAACGATTCATGATCGCAATCATCATTCCGGTGACGGCTCCGATAGCAAGAAGATGCATTGCAGCGAGCGGGCCGAGTATATCGAGCGCGGTTGCCGCAATTCCCAGCAGGCCGAGAGGGATGAAGCCGTAGCAGACCTGCATCGCTGCGATCATGGACGATCGTAGGATGATTGGCCTGAACCATCTACTTGCGCGGACGAAGTGCGAGCCGGCTGCCACAAGTGCCAAGATTGCCGTGAGTGGGCCGGCCAGCTCAAAGGTCCAGGCCGTCGCAGCAATGAGAGTGGCAATAAGGACGAAACGATCGATCACGCGATTTCCGGGGGCGAGGCGTGGCCTGCCTGCCTGGGCAAGCCAGTTGTTTGTAAAGCTCGGGATGAGCTTGCTCGCGGTCGCCGTGATCAACAGGACATAGACTGAAAGGCCTGCCCGCGCCCAGGCCCCCACATCCCCTCCTGTCATGGCAACGATGTGGAATCCGGCATTGATCAGGGCGAGAGACGTGAGGCAAAGGATTGGCTTCGCATCCGCGACCCTCCTCGCAACCCATACTTCCCTCACGCAGAAATACGCGAAGAGTGGAAGGAAGATCCAATCGATCAGGAGTGTGATCAGGGCAGTTGTGTCTGCGACCATCAGCATGGAGATGCGGCCGGCAATCCAGGTGAGGACGAGGCAACCAAGCGGCTTGCCTGACAGTGGAAAGCGTCCGGTCCAGTTTGGAACTGTTGTCATCAAGTATCCGACCAGAACTGCCGGCATGAAGCCGAACAAAAGTTCATGCGCGTGCCAGACGGATGGACCATAGACTTCCGCCACCTGGAGCCAGCCGTTCATCGCGCAAATCCAGATTGTGACCGTCGCGATGGCCCACAGAGACGCCCCTAGATAGAAGGGCCGAAACCCATAGGACAGCAGGGCGAGACCGTCGCGTTGGAGGCCTCGCGGGATCCCGCGACTGGTCGATTGTTCCTTATGGCCCATGGAAGCGGTTCTCAAAAAATTTTCGATTGATCCTGCCTGAGAGATCTTCAGGCAAAGTAATTGATCTCGATCAAAGGGCTGCAGTAAATCTATTATTTGGTCTGCGGCTGAATGACGCACTGATTACTCAGCAGCTCATTGTTCCAAGTCAAATAGAACGGCGTGTCATGAAGTAAAACAATGTCAACAGTTAGAGCGAAACGCTCGCTGCCGGACAAGGAGAAAAGATCATGACCCAGTGCCTGAATTTGACCAGAAGAACAATGCTTGCGGGGGCTGTCTTTGCAAGCGCGCTTGTGCCCGTTCTGACCGGGACAGTGGCACGCGCCGAAGGCGGCGACATCAAGACCAACGCCGCAGCCGTTGCCGCAGACATCGCTAAGCTGGAGCGAGTGAAGGTCGATCTTATCGCACCTCCCTTCGTCCATGCGCATGCTCAGAAGGCCGAAGGCGGGCCGAAGGTAGTCGAGTTCACGCTCACCATTGAGGAAAAGAAGATCGTCATTGATGACGCTGGCACCGAAGTGCATGCCATGACTTTCAACGGTTCGGTCCCCGGTCCCATGATGGTCGTTCATGAAGGCGACTATGTTGAGCTGACGCTGATCAACCCCGACACCAACACGCTGCAACACAATATCGACTTCCATTCGGCAACCGGTGCGCTTGGCGGCGGTGCGCTGACTCTGGTCAATCCGGGCGAAACGGCGGTCCTGCGTTTCAAGGCCACCAAGGCAGGCGTCTTCGTCTACCATTGTGCACCTCCCGGCATGGTGCCGTGGCACGTCACCTCGGGCATGAATGGCGCGATCATGGTCCTGCCGCGTGAAGGTCTGAAAGACCACAAGGGCAATGATCTGCCTTATGACAAGGTATATTATGTAGGCGAGCAGGACTTTTATGTCCCCAAGGATGCCGACGGCAATTACAAGAAATACGAGAGTGCCGGCGACGCCTATTCGGATGTGCTCGAAGTGATGAACACGCTGACCCCGAGCCACATCGTCTTCAATGGCGCGGTCGGAGCGCTGACAGGCGACAATGCGATGACGGCTGAAGTCGGTGACCGGGTCTTGATCCTGCATTCGCAGGCCAATCGTGACACCCGTCCGCACCTGATCGGCGGCCATGGTGATTATGTGTGGGCGACCGGCAAGTTTGCCAACCCGCCAGAGCTCGACCAGGAAACCTGGTTCATCCCTGGTGGTGCTGCCGGCGCGGCCTACTACACCTTCCAGCAGCCGGGCATCTACGCCTATGTGAACCACAACTTGATCGAAGCCTTCGAAAAGGGTGCCGCCGCCCACTTCAAGGTCACCGGCGACTGGAACGACGATCTGATGACCGCCGTGGTGAAGCCGGAAAGCTGACCCTCGTGAACGCACGGGGTGCTTGTTGAGCACCCCGTGAACTTCCTCTCTAACTCGTTGGAAATCGCCATGCCCGGCGCCGTTCTCACCCCCAGGCCGTCCAATTCTATAGGCTCAGTGCTACTGCCACTTCTGCTCATCAGTGCTCTGTCCACCGCAGTCGTGTTCCAGTCAGGCATCGTCCGGCTGAATGGCGGCGCCGAACTGTCGCCGCCTCCAACCATCTCGGTGGCACCAGGCAGTTTCGCCTATCGTCAGCCTGGCGAATTCTACCGCGCTGGATACGCCGTCGATGGGCCGAAGGCTGACCTTTCCATGACGTCGCCCGTCACCATTATGAAGTATCAGGTCAGCACCCAGGACTACGATGCCTGCGTTGCCGACAGTGCGTGCCCGGCCCGGGAGTCGACCACCCCATCGCGCCCTGACATGCCGGCAACCGGCGTGAGCCATGACGATGCGACACTTTATGCCCGGTGGTTTTCGGAAAAGAGCGGGGGGATCTGGCGCCTGCCGAGTGACGTTGAGTTGGCCTTTGCCGCTGGTGAAAAGTTTCCGGATGACGCCCTTGGTATAGATCCGGACAATAGGAACCCGGCCTTGCGCTGGCTTGCCGACTACGAGCGCGAGGCGGCACGCAAGCGATCCAAAGATCCGGAGCCGCTTCCCTATGGAAGCTTCGGCGAAAGCGAGCATGGACTTGCCGATTTTGCCGGCAATGTCTGGGAATGGACGACGACCTGCAATCGACGTGTCGATCTCGTCAAGGAAGGGCAGCCAGTCACTACCGAAGCCTGCGGCGTCTACATAGCCGCCGGAAAACACAGATCGCCGTTGAGCTCGTTCATACGCGACCCCAAAAGCGGTGGCTGTTCTGTCGGAGTTCCCCCTGATCATGTCGGCTTCCGACTAGTCGAAGATCGTCGCTGGTACGCTCCTTTACTCTTTTCGATCGGTGCCTTGTGAGGTAGGTTGCCCCTCGATTTGGACACTCGCCACAGCCACTATTGGGTATTCGGGGCCCTGAGAGTGCGCGTTGTTGGCGGGAGAGGGATTTGTTTTGAAACTTGATCGAACGATCATCAAGTCTCTGTCATTATTCGACAAGATGACCGATGACGAGTTGGACGCGCTGCTTGTTCCAGCGCAGACCCGGCGGCTGCCGATCGGGGAGTCCGTATTTGAACAGGGACAGCCCGCCTCATATTTCTTCTTACTCCTGCATGGTCGCCTCAAGGTCACCCAGGTGACGAGCGCCGGTCAACAGATCATCGTGCGTGTCGTCCATCCCGGCGACCTGTTTGGGTTCGCTAAGGCTCTGCAACGACACGACTATCCAGGCACTGCACTTGCCGCTGCTGAAAGCATCGTTCTGTCCTGGCCAACAGAGTTGTGGCCGAAATTCGTAGAGCGAAATCCAAGACTTGCCGTCAGTGCAATGGAGACGATCGGACAGAGGCTAGAGGAAGCGCATGTCCGCATTCGCGAAATGTCCACGCAAGAAGTCGAGAAGAGAGTTGCGCATACCGTGTTGAGGTTGGCGCAAAAGGCTGGTCGCTCGGAGGCTGCGGGAATACGGATCGATTTCCCGATCTCAAGGCAGGACATTGCCGAGATGACCGGAACGACAATTCATACGGTGTCGCGCATTTTTAGTTCATGGGAGAGCAAGGGCCTGATCGAAGGCGGTCGGCAGAAACTCCTGGTGCGCGATATGGCTGAACTTGCGTCGCTGGCGGATTCTCTTCCGGAGCGTCGATAATCAGGTTAAGCGTTGCCGTACTTGATATTGCGCAAAGAAGGCTTGTTCATCCTGGCCTATCACTTCTCCAACGGAACGAGGTGTTCCTGTCCAAGGAGATGAAAATGAAACTGCGTAGTGTAACAATGGCAGCCGTTCTTTTGCTTTCGGCCCCGGCGCTCTCGATCGCTGCCGATTTCGAAGTCAAGATGCTGAACAAAGGTGCAGAGGGTGCCATGGTGTTCGAGCCCGCGGGCTTGAAGATTGCCCCCGGTGACACCGTTACCTTCATCCCGACCGACAAGGGCCACAACGCTGAAATCATCAAGGGCATGATCCCTGACGGTGCCACAGAGTTCAAGGGCAAAATGAACGAAGAAATCAAGGTCACGTTCGACGTGCCGGGGCTGTACGGTGTAAAATGCGCACCACATGTCGGCATGGGTATGGTCGCCGCCATTGTCGTCGGTGATGCCCCCGCCGCCAATCTCGATGCATTCAATGCTGCCAAGCTGCCGAAAAAGGCCCGAGAACGGATTGATGCAGCCGTCGCTGCGGCCCAGTAAGGCCTTGTGCTAGCAGTTGTTGTTCGACCGACGCCGCCGGGATGTGATCCCCGGCGGCGTCAACATGTCTGGACCGTCTTGATAGGCGGTCGAGACAAGTATCAGATCCCGCCTTCAGCCAGAAGTCCGCTATGCGCTCTGTCGATTGCGTCTCGTAGCTCGTCGACCGGAGATGCGGTGGGAAGCTCTTTGCCTTCCAGTTCTTCCGGCACCTTCCAACCGGGGTCTATGCCTTGCATGTTTGGTAGTTCGTGGGCGATGCCCTTGTGGCAGTCTATACACGTCGCCTTGCCGTTTAGGAGATAACGCGTGTGGATCTCCGCAGCACGTTCCGTCTGTTTCGACAGGTCCATGGCAACCGACGAGTGGCAGTTTCGGCACTCAAGACTGTCATTTGCTTTCAGTCTCGCCCATTCGTGCTGCGCCAGGCGCAATCGCTCATCGAGGAATTTCTGACGTGTATTGATCGTTCCGAAGATCTTGCCCCAGACTTCCTTGGAAGCCTGCATCTTCCTGGCAATCTTGTCGGTCCATTCATGGGGCACATGGCAGTCTGGGCAGGATGCCCTGACACCGGAGCGGTTGGAGAAATGAACCGTCCTCGTCATCTCCTCATACACGTTGGTCTTCATTTCATGACAACTGACGCAGAACTCTTCTGTGTTGGTTAGCTCGAGAGCCGTGTTGAACGCACCCCAGAACATTACGCCACCGACAAAGCCGCCCAGCGTCAGGAAAGCGAGGCTCAGCGTTGCCGCAGGTGTCGTTAGGACGCGCCATGTCCATGTGAGCAGATTGCGGAGCCTGTGCATCTTTAGTGCTCCTCGCCCATTAGCTTGACCCCCATGTCGCTCATGTCGCGGAAGGTGTTGCCGACTAAGGGGCTGGTCTCCGCTTGGGGGACGTGACAGGCTG
>CALSAF010000176.1:0-10205 GCA_943372805.1 Rhizobium sp. Q54 | reverse complement strand
GCATGTTCAAGCTGACCAGCGCCATCGAGAACCAGCCGAAGGCATTGGCCCGGAGGCTGCCTTCAGCCAGACGCGTGATGGTCGACCACTCGTAGTAGACCAATAGCCCGATTGCCGCTGCAACCAACTTGAAGGCGAAACCGCCGAACCATGTCGCCGTCAGGACCACGATGATCATGACGATTGCGGACAGGATCCTTAGCCGGAGTTCGCGCGACATCGTCAGGGTCATGTGCCGACCGCCACCGCTTTGGTCGACAAGCCACCGAAGCGCCGATCGCGGGCGGCGTAGCGTTCAAGCACGGAATCGAACAGCGCCGGAGTGAAATCAGGCCAGAAGTCAGGTACAAACATCAACTCGGCATAGGCCGCCTGCCATAGCAGGAAATTCGACAAGCGCTCTTCGCCACTGGTGCGGATGACAAGGTCCGGATCCGGAATCCCGGCAGTGTCGAGGCAGTCGTTGATCTTCTGCGCGTCGATCTCGGAGGGGGCAAGCCGACCGGCTTGTACCTCAACGGCAAGGCGCGCGGCAGCCCGGGCGATCTCGTCGCGCGATCCGTAGTTGAACGCGATAACAAGGGTCATTCCGGGATTTGCTGCCGTCGTGTCCTCGGCCTCGATCAGCAGAGTCCTGATGTCTTCCCGAAGATTCTCCCGGTCACCAATGATCCTGATCCGGACACCTGCCTGGTGCAGATCCGCAAGATCGCGCCGAATGAATGCCTTCAACAGGCCGAAGAGTTCATTGACCTCGGATTCGGGACGCCGCCAGTTCTCGGAAGAAAAGGCAAAGAGCGTCAGGAACGAGACACCCGCCTCGCCTGCCGCCTTCACCGTCTCGCGCACCGTCTCCACGCCCTTGCGATGGCCGAAGGTGCGAGGAAGACCGCGCGCATTTGCCCAGCGGCCATTGCCATCCATGATGATCGCAACATGCTGTGGAACGATGCGATGTTGAACTGTCGACATTGGCGAGGATCCAGGCGGCTCGGAGAGTACGGCGAAAGACGACTCTCGTTTATACCTGCATGATTTCCTTTTCCTTCTCGACGAGCAAGCGGTCGACGTCGACAATCGTCTCGTCGGTCATCTTCTGCACCTTCTCGGAGAGGGAGCGGCTGTCGTCCTGGCTGATCGAACCGTCCTTTTCAGCCTTTTTCAGCCCGTCCATACCGTCACGACGAACATGGCGAATGGCGACCTTTGCCTTTTCGGCATAGTCGTGGGCGACCTTGACGAGCGACTTGCGGCGCTCTTCGTTGAGTTCAGGCAGGGGAATACGCAGGTTCTGGCCGTCAACGATCGGGTTGAGGCCCAGATTGGCTTCGCGGATCGCGCGGTCGACGGCGTTGACCATCGACTTGTCCCAGATCGAGACGCCGAGCATGCGCGGTTCCGGTACGGTCACGTTGGCGACCTGGTTCAACGGAACGCGGGAGCCATAGGCTTCGACCACAACCGGATCGAGGACGTTGGCGGTAGCGCGGCCCGTACGCAGCGACGCGATGTCGTTCTTGAACGCGTTGATTGCGCCGTCCATGCGGCGCTTGATGTCGTTGAGATCAACCCCTGCGGTCATCATGGTTCTCCCATTGCTCTGTCAGTCGGCGGCATGCGATGGCCGCCCTTGCCTGTGATCAGTTGTCGGTTACGATGGTCATGCGACCAGCGCCCGACAGGATTTCGCCGAAGCCACCCTTCTCGTGGATCGAGAAGACGATGATCGGAATGTGGTTTTCGCGCGCGAGCGCCACGGCGGCGACGTCCATCACGGCAAGCCCTTTCTGCAGAACTTCGTCATGGGTCAAGCGGTCGAAGCGGGTCGCGGTCGGGTCCTTCTTCGGATCGGCGGAATAGATGCCGTCGACCTGAGTGCCCTTGAAGATGGCCTGCGCACCGATTTCGGCGGCGCGGAGTGCGGCGGCGGAATCGGTGGTGAAGAACGGGTTGCCGGTGCCGCCGGCGAAGATCACCACCCTGCCCTGCGCCAGATGGTGCAAGGCGGCACGCTGCGAGAAGCTCTCACAGATCTCGGGCATGGCGATGGCCGAGAGAACCACCGTGTCGATATCGAGCTTGCGCAGCGAGGTCGCAAGTGCCAGCGCGTTGATGACGGTCGCCAGCATGCCCATGTGGTCGCCGGTGACGCGGTCGCCGCCCTTGGAGGCCACGGCTACGCCGCGGAAGATGTTGCCACCGCCGACGACGACGCCGACTTCGACACCCATGCGACGGGCTTCAGCGATATCGCCCGCGATCCGATCTGCCACCGCGACATCGATCCCGAATCCCTGACTGCCCATGAGGGCTTCACCGGAAGCCTTGAGGAGGACGCGTTTGAACAATGGCTTGGCTGACATGAAAGCTCCCGAGAACAATTCTGAGCCGGATACACGAAGGGCATCGCGTTGTCACGCGATGCCCCAATGTTTTCCCTTGAAGAAGGGGAAAAGCGCAATCAGCCCTTGGCAACAGCCGCGACTTCGGCAGCGAAGTCGGACTCTTCCTTCTCGATGCCTTCGCCGAGCAGCAGGCGAGCCATGCCGGTCACTTCGATCGGGGCACCAGCGTCCTTCTCGGCAGCCTTGATGGCGTCGCCGACGGTCAGGTCCGGGTTGATGACGAAAGCCTGCGAGAGAAGAGCGACTTCTTCGAAGAACTTGCGCATGCGGCCTTCAACCATCTTTTCGATGATGGCGTCCGGCTTGCCCGAGGCGCGCGACTGTTCGATGAAGACGTTGCGCTCGCGCTCGGCGACTGCGGCATCGACTTCTTCCGAACGGATGGCGAGCGGGTTGGTCGCAGCGATGTGCATGGCTACCTGGCGGCCGATAGCAGCCAGCACGTCCTTGTTGCCGGTCGACTTGAGCGCGACGAGAACGCCGAGCTTGCCGAGGCCTTCAGAAGCAGCGTTGTGGACGTAGGTTGCGACAACACCGTCTTCGACCGAGAGCTTGACGGCACGACGCAGCGTCATGTTCTCGCCGATATGGGCGATTGCATCCTTGATGGTGTCGGTGACGGACTTGCCGGTTGCCGGATAGGTGGCAGCGCCGATTGCGTCGACCGAACCGTCGGTGCCGATGGCAACAGATGCCACGCCGCGGACGAGTTCCTGGAAGGCATCGTTACGGGCAACGAAGTCGGTTTCGGAGTTGAGTTCGACGACAACGGCCGAGGTGCCGGCGCCGTTGATGCCGATCAGGCCTTCAGCTGCCGTGCGGCCCGACTTCTTGTCAGCCTTGGCGATACCCTTGGCGCGCAGCCAGTCGATGGCGGCTTCGACGTCACCGTCGTTCTCGATGAGAGCCTTCTTGCAATCCATCATGCCTGCGCCGGACTTTTCGCGCAGTTCCTTTACCAGTGCTGCAGTGATTTCAGCCATTGTGTGCCTCTTGTCTGTTCAGGCGGTCGACCCGTGGCCGCGAGGGGAACGGTGAACCGCTAGGTTGGGGACGAAATGTACCCGGATGTATGACAACGTGATGAAGCGGGTCACCACGGAAACAATCGGCCGCCTTCGACGCCTTCTCGCGTGACGCGAATGGCATCTTGAAGAACGGAGGCCGCCCGCTGCTCAGGCGAGCTTGCAGGCGGCCATTCCCTTGACGGGAAAAAGCGGCGGTTACCCGCCGCGCAAAGCGATTAAGCTTCTGCTTCGGTCTCAAGAGCCGGCTCGATCGGAGCTTCGGCAGACGCGCCGATGTCACGACCCGAGGCGCCCTGCTGGCGAGCGATGCCGTCGATGGCAGCGCGCGAGATCAGGTCGCAATAGAGCGAGATGGCGCGCGAGGCGTCGTCGTTGCCCGGGATCGGATAGTCGATGAGGTCCGGATCGCAGTTCGAGTCGATGACAGCAACAACCGGGATGCCGAGGCGCTTGGCTTCGTCGATCGCGATCTTTTCCTTGTTGGTGTCGATGATGAACATCAGGTCCGGGGTGCCGCCCATATCGCGGATACCGCCGAGAGCCTTTTCAAGCTTTTCGCGTTCGCGCTCGAGGTTCAGGCGCTCCTTCTTGGAGTAGCCAGAAGCTTCCGAAGCCAGGATCTCGTCGAGCTTGCGCAGACGGGCGATCGAGTTCGAAATGGTCTTCCAGTTGGTCATCATGCCGCCGAGCCAGCGGGAGTTGACGTAGTACTGGGCCGAACGCTTGGCGGAATCAGCGATGATTTCCGAAGCCTGACGCTTGGTGCCAACGAACAGAACGCGGCCGCCACGAGCAACGGTGTCGGACACGACCTGAAGGGCGCGCGACAGCATCGGAACGGTCTGAGCCAGGTCGATGATGTGGATGTTGTTACGATCGCCAAAGATGTACGGCTTCATCTTCGGGTTCCAGCGGTGCGTCTGGTGACCGAAGTGAACGCCAGCTTCCAGAAGCTGACGCATGCTAAAATCAGGCAATGCCATGCCTTTTTCTCCTTTTCCGGTTTAACCCCCGCGAGACAAACAGCGAGCCTTTCGGCCAGCCACCGGGCGGAAACGACAGGATTTCTCCCTGACGATCCCAAGTCTCGCGTGTGGAATGACGCCGGCCATACAGGGGCGTCGGTCAAAAATCAATAGCGGACGTGCCGAATTCCAGCAATCGAGCCGGTTTACTGGCAATCGCCGTCGGGCTTGCCGAGCACTTCGAGCTTGGTCAGCTTGCCGGCCAAGACGAAGTCGCCGTAGTCGAGTGTCAGGTCACGGGTCACGCCGTTTTCGTAGAGCTTGAAGGACTGGCTGTAGATCGGCTCCTGGTCGCCCCTCGTCTTCTCGTCGAAATAGGCGATCGAGACCGGCCAGTAGTCCTGAGTTCCGAGCGTTGCCAGAGCCTTGGCTTCCGGATCGGTCTTCGCAGACTTCTGCGGGCCACCAACGATTGTGGTCGTGAGGAAGGTCTGGTCGCCGTCTTCGGAGCCGTCGAAGATCCGCGATTCGAAGACGCGCTCGCCCTTTCGTGCGCGGGCAATCACTTCAAGCATGTGCTCGGCCGGAAAGCGGCTGTCGGCGAGCTCGATATCGCGCCTGTCGGGCCCGGTCAGCTCGATCTTGACCTTGCCGCCGGCTTCCGCTGCAGCGCCGCTGACGTCCTTGTCCAACTGGTCATCGGTGAAAGACTTGTTCTCGAATCGGAACTTGCCGGCAGGCACGTCCTCGAAGGTGGTCGAGCGCTGGTCGGTGACGCGCACGCCCTCGCCCACGTCGATGCGGGTCACGAAGCGAAACTGGGTGTTGAAGCCCTTGCAGGCCGAGCCGCTGAATTCATAGACCATGCGGCCGCGCACGGATTCGATCCCTGAGCGGTCAGATGCTTCTTTCAGCACGATCTCGTAGACGGCGCGATGCGGCACAAGGCCGACGGTCGCCGCATAGGCCGCCTGCCCTGCAGTGCCAAAGGCCGCAAGGGAAAGCGTCGCACGGACCGCCATTCGCAAAGGAAACATCGACACCCTCCTGTTGGACTCGTCATCGATGTTATAAGAACACATCCGGCAAAAGCGAGACATGCTTTTCGTCGCCACAACTTTCTCAACTTTTATCAACAGACCGGGAATCGACCATGTCCGACACAATCGACGGCCGCCTTGCAGCGCTGGGCATCAGCCTGCCTGAAGCTGCTGCCCCTGCCGCCAATTACGTGCCCTATGTGATCAGCGGAAACCTGCTGTTCCTCTCCGGCCAGTTGCCGATTGAAGGCGGAAAAGTGGCGGTGACGGGTCTTGTCGGCGGCGATGTCGTGCTCGCCGACGCCCAGCGGGCAGCCGAACTCTGCGCCATCAATATCCTGGCTCAGGCGAAAGCCGCGCTGTCCGGCGACCTGTCGCGGATCAGCCGTGTCGTGAAGCTGAATGGTTTCGTCGCATCCGCTCCAGGCTTTGTCGAGCAGCACCTCGTCATCAACGGTGCCTCGAACCTGATCGCAAACGTGCTGGGTGACGCCGGTAAACACGCGCGCGCTGCCGTGGGCGTGGCGCAGCTGCCGCTGAATGCCGCCGTCGAAATCGACGCCATCCTGGAGATTGCACTGTGAGCTCGGTTGACTGGATCAAGGAC
This sequence comes from Rhizobium sp. Q54, assembly GCA_943372805.1. Taxonomy (GTDB): domain Bacteria; phylum Pseudomonadota; class Alphaproteobacteria; order Rhizobiales; family Rhizobiaceae; genus Allorhizobium. The sequence continues at coordinate 4,160 of CALSAF010000176.1, read as the reverse complement.
CTGCCGGTCGCCCATCGCGGCTATCACGACATGAACAAGGAAATCTGGGAAAACACACTTTCGGCTTTCAGCCGGGCTATCGAGGCAGGCTTCGCCATCGAATGTGACATCCAGCTTTCGTCCGACAGCGTGCCGATGGTGTTCCACGACCATGACCTGCAGCGGCTCTGCAACATGAATGGTGAAGTGCGCGAGCGCACCGCCGGCGAATTGCGCATGCTGTCGATCGGTGGAACCGCCGACAAGATCCCGACGCTTCGTCAGATGTTGGACCTCGTGAAGGGCCGGGTGCCGCTGGTGATCGAGCTCAAGGGCATCGACGCCGAGCAGGATGACGGCTTCGTCGAGGCAGTGCTGGAGGTGCTGGAGGGTTATGAGGGCAAGGTCGCGCTCATGAGCTTCGACTATCACCTCCTGCGCGCGCTGAAAGTGGCGGAATGCCCCTGGCCGGTCGGCCTCACGGCGGAAGGCATCAAGCCGGAGAACCTCAGCGCGCACAAGGAAGCCATGGATCTCGGACTGGACTTCACCTCCTATTGCGTGGCGCATCTGCCGAATGATTTCGTCACCGGACTGCGTGAAAAGGGCACACCCGTGATTACCTGGACCGTCAGGGATGAAATCATGCGGGCACAGACCTATACCTATGCAGACCAGATGACATTCGAAGGCTTCGACCCGCGCCCGTCGCCGGCGATTGCCTGACGGGAGATCCATGGCAGACGAGGTGACGATCCGCGTAGTGCGTTCCTTCCAGGAGATCCCATCCAGCGAATGGGGTCTCCTCTCCGGGGCCTCCCGTTCGGAGCCGGGTTACAATCCCTTCACCTCGCATGCCTTCCTTTCGGCACTTGAAGAATCCGGCTCGGCGACAGCCGAGACCGGCTGGATGGGCCATCACCTTTTGCTGGAAGAGGAAGGACGCCTTGTCGGCGCCATTCCCTGCTATCTCAAGAGCCACAGCCAAGGCGAATATGTCTTCGACCATGGATGGGCGGATGCCTTCCATAGGGCCGGCGGGCGCTATTATCCCAAGCTCCAGGCTTCCATTCCATTTACCCCGGCAACAGGGCCGCGGCTGCTCGTGCGCCATGGTGAGGATGTCTCGCGGATCCAGGGACTGCTGGCATATGGACTTCAGCAGGTGGCCACTGAACTCGGCACCTCATCGGCACATGTGACCTTCCTTCCGGAAGGTGAGTTGACTTCCCTTACGGAAGCCAAGTTCCTGCATCGGACGGATCAGCAGTTCCACTTCATCAATCGCGGCTATGCGAACCACGAGGCGTTTCTCGCGGAACTCTCGTCGTCGAAGCGCAAGAACCTGCGCAAGGAGCGCCGGGCTGCCCTCGAAAACGACATCAGCATCGACTGGCTGACGGGTGCCGACCTCACAGAGGAGATCTGGGACCAGTTCTTCCGCTTTTACATCGATACAGGCAGCCGAAAGTGGGGCAGGCCTTATCTCACGCGCCTCTTCTATTCGCTGGTTGGCGAGCGCATGCCCCACGACATCCTGCTGGTGATGGCGAAGCGCAATGGACGATATGTGGCCGGCGCCATCAACTTCATCGGCGCCGAGGCCCTGTATGGCCGCCATTGGGGCTGCGTCGAAGACCATCCCTTCCTGCATTTCGAGGTGTGCTATCATCAGGCGATCGACTTCGCGCTGGAGAAGGGTCTCGATCGGGTCGAGGCGGGCGCGCAGGGGGAACATAAGCTGGCACGCGGCTATGAACCCGTCCTCACCCATTCCGCCCATTTCATCACCCATCCGGGTTTGCGCCGGGCTGTCGCCGACTATCTCGCACACGAGCGCCGCGAGGTGGCACAGGCTGGCGAATATCTCGGCGAACACACCCCCTTCCGCAAGGGCGACCGGCTGCCGCGCGACGGCGAGGAATTCGACGGTTGAGAGCGCCGCCGCGCTCTTGAAGCCGGCGCAGGCTTGCCGTTAAGTGGCCCCGACAATCGAGGAGACAGCCATGACCGCCTATGATCCCAACAACATCTTCGCCAAGATCCTCGCCGGCGATATTCCATCGGTGAAACTATACGAGGACGAAGATACACTCGCCTTCATGGATGTGATGCCACAGGCGCCGGGCCACCTTCTGGTGATCCCGAAGCAGGGTTCGCGCCATCTGCTTGATGCCGATCCGGCGGTGCTCTCAAAGCTGATGCCGGTCGTGCAGAAACTGGCCAATGCTGCCAAAGAAGCTTTCGAGGCCGATGGCATCTATATCGCGCAGTTCAATGAGCCGTCGGCCGGCCAGACCGTCTTCCACCTGCATTTCCATGTGATCCCGCGCCACGAGGGTGTGCCGCTCAAGCCGCATGCCGGCGGCATGGCCGATGTCGAGATGCTGAAAGCGCAGGCCGAAAAGATCAAGGCGGCGCTCTGAAGCGCATGCTCGCCTCGGCTTTTGGCTCAGGCAACGAAGCCGCCGACGACCAATATTGCGGCGATCCCGATCAGGGCTAAAACCATGATCGGGAAAACGCCGATAGAAGACCGATATTCTCTTCGGCGTGAACGTTTCGGCAGTTTATCCGGCAACACCTTTAACCGGGGCGGATCACCATGTTTCAGCTTTCGGAAGCGTACTACCTTTGACATTTCGTCTTCCTCATATGGATCGTTTGCCTCGATCTGGGAAGTCAATTGCGGCAAGACCAGTCCCGACACACATCTGTGATCACCTGCGATCTCAGAGCCAGAGCAGGCCTGCACCAAGGATCGCCAGCGGAACCACAACCCCGACGATGACGCGCTGCCCCGCCAGAAGGAAGGCAGCGAAGCCGAGGCCTGCAGCGGTCAACCGGAGCCAGAGTGGCGACGTTTCGAGCGCGCCGGTCGGGAAGACGACGAGCTTCGCCGTCACGGCCATGACCAGGGCCGTGGCGACCGCCCTCACCCAGTTCAGCGCCTCGGATCCTTCCTGCAGTCGATTGCCGGCAATGACGCCCAGCCAGCGCCACATGTCCGTCGCCAGCCAGCCAGCGATGATTATGACAATAAAGGGCCAGTAGTCTGCCATCACACCCTTTCCTCGTTCTGTTCGTCAGCCGCGGAGGTTGCAGACGCTGAAGCCCTGTCGCCGCGTATAAGATAGCGATCGAAGAGGTAGGCCAGGGTCCCGCCCCCGAGACCGGCGATCAGAATATCGAAGCCCGGCACGACCGTCGCGAGCAGCGGCCCGGAGACGGCACCCACGACGAAGGCGACCTTGACAACCGACTGCCGACCGGTGGCCCAGATCGAGGCGATGAAATAGACGGGGGTGAGGAAGAAGAGCAGGCCCGCGACGAGAGGCGGAAACCGGGCGACAAGCCCGTAACAGACACCGACGAGGATCGTGTTCACCGTCACAAGCGTGATGCCGAAGCCGGCGAAATAGGCGACGCGACGATCGCGGGGTACATTCTTGAAGCTGCCCATCGCGAAAACCCAAGCGGTGATTGCGACGAAATGAGACAGGACGAGCAGCAGCCAGGTCGACGTGCGTTCGGTCCGCATCTCCGGCACCAGTGAGGCGACCATCGGCATCATGCGGATGGAGGAGAGCGAGACGGCAAGGAAGATTGCCAGCAGATTTGCGCCGCTTGTCATCGTACCGATCAGGATCATCTTCGCCGGCAAAGCCCAGACCGTGGCCGTCATGAACATGGCCTCGGCCCGGCTGACACCCGATTGCAGAGCAAACGCAGAAAAGCCGACAAAGGAAATCATCAGGATGATCGCGGGCAGACTGAAGAGGCCGCGCATGCCGATGAAAAACCACCTCGCCTGAGACTGATCGGAAGAAACCGCAAACATTTGAAATTCCGGATCGGCAAAAAGAAAGTGCCGGGCATGAAGCCCGGCACGGGTTTTGTACGGTATCGGCGCTTACTTCTTCTTCGGCACCTTCGGCACGGCTGAACGCTTCACCGGTTTCGGCTTGTCATCAATCACGGCGGTTTCCCCGTCCTCAACAATCACCACGGCCTTGGGAGAAGGCTTGCGCTTTGCCTTCGCGGGTTTGGCAGAGACAACTTCGGATTCAGGCTTCGGTTTGACCGGAGCCACCTCGGAGATCGCCTCAAGATCCAGGACCTCAGTGCCGGCCTCATCCATCTTGGTTCCGACCTTGACGACGCCGCCCTTCTTGAGCTTG
>CALSAF010000175.1:0-10243 GCA_943372805.1 Rhizobium sp. Q54 | reverse complement strand
AGCGATTCAGATACTCGACAGCCTGGTGGTCGAGGAGGGCCGGATCACCGTCGACCTGCCACCGAGCGCCTTTGAGCTCCTCGGTCTCGCGCCACGCGACAAGATCTTCTACCGCGTGGTGGCACCCGACGGCTCGACACTGACAGGCTATGAAGATCTAGACTTCCCCGCCGATGTCGCCAATGCCCGCACCGAGACGCTGTTCGAGACGGCGAGCTTCCGTAATCAACCGGTCCGCATGGTCGCCGCGAGCCGCGCCATTGCCGATCCTGTGATCGGCGGCTGGGCGAATGTGCTGATTGCCCAGACGACCGAAGCCCGGCAGGCGCTGACAACCGAACTCACCACGCGTGCGCTCGGCCTCGTCGGGGTGATGAGCCTTCTGGCGCTCGGCGGCACGGTTCTCGCGGTGCGCTACTCACTACGTCCGCTCGATGCGCTGGGCGATACGCTCCGCCGCCGCGACAGCCAGGACCTGACACCGCTGGCCGTCGACGTGCCCCGGGAACTCTCGCCCTTTGTCGAATCCATCAATCACTTCATGCGCCGTCTCGACGACCGCCTGCGCCTCCTGCAACGCTTCATCGCCGATAGCGCCCATCAGATCCGTACGCCGCTGACGGCGCTGTCCGCCCAGGTCAGCCTGATCGACGAGAATGCGCTTTCCGAAAACGATCGCCGCCATCTCGACCGGGTGAAGGACCGCGCCGCGGAACTCGCCCGCTTCACCACGCAACTTCTCAACCACGCCATGGTGATCCACCGCTTCGATTCCGTGCAGCTGTCGCCGACCGATGTGGTCGACGTGGCCCGCAAGGCCTTCCGCGCCGCCGTTCCAATCACCATAGACCCCGACATCGTCGTCTCCTTCGAGGCCGCGCCGGAACCGCTGATCGTGATGGGCGATGCCCTGAGCCTGCGAGAAGCGATCGTCAACATCATCGACAATTCGCTGCGCCACGGCGTCGAAGCAAGCCTTGCCGTGCGTGTAATCAAGCGAGGCAATTTCGTCCTGGTCGAGGTGGAAGACGATGGCCCCGGCATCCCGGCCCAGGACTGGGCTCAGGTCACGCGCCGCTTCGTTTCGTCGAAAACAGGCGAAGGCAGCTCCGGCCTCGGTTTTGCGATCGCCTCGGAAGTGGCAACGACATTGAACGGTGCATTGGCCTTTCGCGAACGCACACCTCAGACCGGCTTTACCGTCTTCCTCGAACTCCCCCTGATCGATGCGAGGCCAGCCACATGAACCTGTCGACGACAACACGCTCGTTCACCGCAGCTCTCGTCGCAGCAGCCCTCTGTACGACCTCGGTCTTTGCGCTGGAGGGCGATCGCTCGGTCTTCCCGGCACCGGCGGAAGAGCGCACCCGGCTTGTCATCAACGGCGTCACTGATGCCGATGTGATCGCACCGCTGATCCGTGACTTCCAGGAGACGGCGCCAGACGTGACGGTCGAGTTCAACGACTACGTCAGCAACGACCTCTTCCGCGAAGCCGAGATGGCCTGCCGCCAGCAACGCAGCCATGGCGACCTCTGGATCTCCTCCTCCGTCGACCATCTGGTGAAGCTTGCCAATGATGGCTGCGCGCGAGCCCATCAGTCAGCTGAGACCGAAAGGGTCTCTGCCTGGGCCAACTGGCGCGACGAAATCTTCGGCTTCGCCTTCGAGCCGGCCGTCATTGTCTATGATGCCTCCCAGGTGCCGCCGGAGGACGTGCCGCGCTCGCATGTCGAGATCGCTGAGCTTCTGCGCCGCAAACCGGACGAGTACTGGACCCGGATCGGCACCTACAACGTCCAACTGTCAGGCGTCGGCTATCTGCTGGCCTTTCACGACGCCCAGCAGGCACCGACGAGCTATGGCCGCCTGCTCGAAAGCTTCAGCCGCGCCCAGGTGGTGACCAGTTGCTGCAACAAGGAAGTACTGGATCTGATCGAAAACGGCCGGCTGAAGATCGCCTACAACATCCTCGGCTCCTATGCCTATGCGCGCTACCTGCGCAACAACGACATGCGGGTCGTGGTACCCCGCGATTATACGTTGATCCTGACACGCGGCGCGATGATCCCGACCCATTCGCCCCAACCGGATCTCGCCGCCCGCTTCATCGACTATCTGGTCTCGGAGCGCGGCCAGACGGTGGCCCGCGAAAAGGCCTTTTACTTCGCCGAAAACGCCCCGCTGCCGCCGGGGGTGGACGGCCCGATCTCGTTGATCGAATCCGGCATCGGCAGGCCGATCCGGGTTGGCCCCGCCCTGCTCGCCGCCCAGGACAGAGCAACCCGGGAAGAGTTCATCCGCAACTGGACCTCGCTCTTCGCACCCGGCGCCCCGCAGCAATAAAGAAAGGCTGGCGTCGCAGCCAGCCTTTGAGAATGACAGGATGACAGACCTCAGTCTTCTTCCTGGAAGACCTCCTCGCGCTTCTTCTTGACGCTCGGAAGGAAGACCACGATCAGAACGGCAAGCGCGATCAGGAGAAGTGTCAAGCTGATCGGTCGGGTGACGAAGGTCGACGGATCGCCGCGCGACAGGATCATCGCTCGCCGCAGGTTCTCTTCAAGCAATGGCCCGAGAACGAAGCCGAGCAGCAGGGGTGCCGGCTCGCAGCGCAGCTTGACCAGCACGTAGCCGATGAGCCCGAAAAAGGCGACGGCATAGAGGTCAAAGATGTTGCCGTTGACGCTGTAAACCCCGATCGAGCAGAAGGCCATGATAACAGGGAAGAGCACATAGTACGGGATCGTCAGCAGCTTCACCCAGAGCCCGATCAACGGCAGGTTCAAGACCAGCAGCATCAGGTTGCCGATCCACATCGAGGCGATGATGCCCCAGAAGAGAGCCGGCTGCTCGCTGGCAACGTTCGGACCGGGCACGATCCCCTGGATGATCATCGCACCGACCATCAGCGCCATGACCGGATTGGCGGGAATGCCGAGGGTCAAGAGCGGGATGAACGAGGTCTGCGCGCCGGCATTGTTGGCCGATTCCGGCCCTGCAACCCCTTCGATGGCACCATGCCCGAACTCCTGCGGGTTCTTCGACATGCGCTTTTCCACGGTGTAGGAGGCGAAGGACGCGAGGATCGCGCCACCGCCCGGCAGGATACCGAGCGCCGAGCCAATGCCCGTGCCGCGCAGCACCGGGCCAACCATCCGCTTGAAGTCGTCACGCGTCGGCATCAGACCGCTGACCTTGGTGATCAGGACGGTGCGGTTGCGATCGCTTTCGAGATTGCGCAGGATCTCCGCGACACCGAAGACACCGACGGCCACTGCCACAAAATTCAGGCCATCCGCATACTCGGTGATCCCCATCGTGAAGCGCGGCGTGCCCGAATAGATGTCCGTGCCGACAAGCCCGAGCAGCAGGCCGAGCGCGACCATCGCAAGCGCCTTGATGATCGAGCCATGCGCGAGTGCGATCGACGAGACGAGACCGACGATCATCAGGGAGAAGTATTCTGCAGCCCCGAATTCAAGCGCGATGGCGGTGAGCGGCGGCGCAAAGATCGCGACGAGAAAGGTGGAGACGGTGCCGGCGAAGAAGGAGCCGATCGCGGCGATGGCAAGTGCTGCCCCTGCCCTGCCCTTGCGGGCCATCTGGTAACCGTCGATCGCGGTCACGGCGGAAGAAGACTCGCCCGGCATATTGATCAGGATCGCCGTGGTCGAGCCGCCATACTGCGCGCCGTAATAGATGCCGGCGAGCATGATCAACGACGAGACGGGTTCGAGCTGGAATGTGATCGGCAAAAGCATGGCGATCGTGGCTGTCGCCCCGATGCCGGGAAGCACGCCGATCAGCGTGCCAAGGATGACGCCGACCAGGCAGAAGAACAGGTTCTCGATGGAACCGGCTGTCGAGAAGCCGAGGGCGAGATTGCTGATGAAATCCATGTTCGCCGCCTCAACGGAACCAGGGGCCGAAGCGTTCGAACGGCAGGCCGAGGCCGTAGCTGAACACGAGGACCGAGAAGAAGGTAATGCCTGTCGCAAGCGCGAGCGCCGCCGGAACACGGAGCCGCTCCGAGGCGAAGCTTGCGATGAAGGCGGCAACGAAAAGGGCCGGCACGAAACCGGCACCACGCACCAGGAGACCGAAGACGATCGGTGCCGGCAGAATGAAGAGCATGCCGCGCCAAGCGATCGCGCCGATCACCTCACCGGTGACCTTCACGGACTGCACGAGGATGACGACACCGAGCAGCGTCAGCACACCGGCAAGCACCAGCGGGAAATAACCCGGGCCCATGCGAAAGGCGGTTCCAAGTTCCAGCGACAAGGATTGAATGACGAAGAAGAGGCCAAGCCCGATGAACAGCAGACCGCAAAGCAGGTTGGCCGTGTCGAAGCGTAAGGATTTCATGATGTCCCCCGACAAAAGGTGCGGACGGCCCTGGACTTGGCCGACCGGCACGACAAGTCGCGGACCCGGTCGCAAGACCGGATCCGCGCAGATGTGGATGGATCAGTCGGCGTACTGGCCGGCAGCTTCGATAACCGGCTTCCAGCGGGCGATTTCGCCTTCGAGCTTGGCCTTGAGGGCCGCAGAAGTCACATCGCTGTCCGGCGAAGGTGCGGTGCCAAGTTCAGCAAAGCGGGCGACGACGTTTTCGTCCTTGAGTGCCTTCTTGAGCGAGGCGTTGAGCTTCTCGATCGCTTCAGCCGGCGTGCCCTTAGGCGTGTAGACGCCGTGCCAGATGCCGACCTGGAAGTCGTTCAGGCCGCCTTCGGCAGCCGTCGGCACATCAGGCAGAACCGGCAGACGCTCGGCGGAGGTCACGGCATAGGCCTTGATCGTACCGCCCTGGATCTGCTTCGTCGTGTTGGTGGTCTGGTCGCACATGATGTCGACCTGGCCGCCGAGCAGATCGGTCATCGCCGGACCGGTGCCCTTGTAGGGAACGGTGACGAGCGGCGTCTCGATCTGGCTCATGAACAGCATGCCGCAGAGATGCGAGGCCGCACCGATGCCGGCATTGGCAACGGTGACCTTGTCCTTGTTGGCCTTCACATAGTCGACGAGACCCTTGAGATCGCTGGGCTCGAAGTCCTTGCGGGCGACGATGGTCATCGGAACATCGGTGACGAGACCGACATAGTCGAAGGCATTCAGCGGATCATAGGCGAGCTTGCGATAGAGGCTCGCGCTGGTCGCCATGCCGATGTGGTGAAGAAGGATGGTGTAGCCATCCGGCTCCGAGCTCGCGACGCGACCGGCACCCAGCGTGCCGCCGGCACCGCCGACATTCTCGACGAGGACCTGCTGGCCGAGATCCTTGGACATGGATTCAGCGACGAGACGCGCGACCGTGTCGGTCGGACCACCAGCCGCAAACGGTACGACCATGGTGATCGAGCGCTCGGGATAGGTCTGGGCCGATGCAGATGCTGCGATGAAGGTTGCCGCAATGGCGGTCGCGCTGAAGAGCGACTTGAAGAAAGTCATGAAAGCCTCCCGGTTCGATTGATCCTGCCGGTCGGCTCCTCCCTCCCGGCATTGGATGGCCCGATCTTCTTCAACCGGGGTCGCGTCACAATCACCAGGAGACGAGAGTGTTAAAGTTTTCTGACCTGCCGCGCTGCAACATGGGTGGGTTTCCGCCCAAGGGTGGCAGATGATGTGTGGATTTCCACCCACAAGCCGCCTCAGCGGGCTGTCCCAGCGCCTCAATCGCGACCGTCGAAGGCCAGGCTCTTGTCGAGACCGTGCTTCTGCATCTTCTCGTAAAGCGTCTTGCGCGAGATGCCGAGCTGCTCGTAGACAGGCCGCAACGCCCCCCCATGCGCCGTGATCGCATTGGCGATCAACTGCTTCTCATAGGCCGCAACCTTGTCAGCCAGGCGTGTGTTGGCGGACTCCAGGGCAGCCGCGCTATCGAGTCCGGTCTCAAGGCCCAACACCAGTCGGTCGGCCGCATTGCGCAGCTCGCGGACATTGCCCGGCCAGTCGCGCTCGGCGATCTCGGACAGGATCTCCGGCGCGACATCAAGGTCGGCCCGCCCGTAGCGTGCGCAAGCCTCGCGCACGAGATGCAGAAAGAGCAGCGGAATGTCGGCCCGCCGCTGCGCAAGCGACGGCACGCGGAGTGTCACGACATTCAGTCGGTAGAAGAGGTCCGCGCGGAAGCGCCCTGCCGCCACCTCGCTTTCGAGGTCAACCTTGCTCGTGGCAAGGAAGCGCACGTCGAGCGGAACCGTTTCGTTCGACCCCAGCCGCGTGATTGTCCGCTCCTGCAGCACGCGCAGGAATTTTGCCTGCAGGTCGAAGGGCATCGAGCCGATTTCATCCAAGAGAATGGTTCCACCGCGCCCGTGTTCGAACTTGCCGTAACGGGTTCGCAATGCACCGGGAAAGGCGCCGGCCTCATGCCCGAAGAGCTCGCTCTCGATCAATGTCTCGGGAAGCGACGCGCAGTTGATGGCAAGGAAAGGCCCCTTCGACCGGGCACTGATGTCGTGCAGGCTGCGAGCCACAACCTCCTTGCCAGCACCGGTCTCGCCGATCACCAGCGCATCGGCCTCCGTCGCACCGATCGCCCGCACACGGTAGCGCAGGTCGACCATGACAGGCGTTCGGCCTGGAAGTCGCGTCTCAATATCGTCGCGCTTGCCGGCAACGGCCCTCAGACGCCGGTTTTCGAGAACGAGCGACCGGCGGTCGAGTGCATGGCGCACGACGCCCGCCAACGCCTGACTGGCAAACGGCTTCTCAATGAAGTCATAGGCGCCCTCGCGCATGGCCTTCACTGCGAGCTGCACCTCGCCATGGCCCGTCACCAGAATAACCGGGATTTCGTGATCCAGTTCCCGAATCCGGTGGAGAAGCGTCATTCCGTCCATGCCAGGCATGCGGATGTCACTCACGACCACGCCATCGAAGCCGAAGCCGACCCGCGAGAGGATCTCGTCGCCGGAGGCAAAGGCCTTGACCTGCAGACCATGCAATTCCAACGCCTGACTGGTGGAGAAGCGCAGCTCCTCCTCGTCATCGACGAGCAACACCAGACCTGAATTCATTCCGCCGCCTCGTGCAATGCTTCCGCTTCCAGGAGATCGATCCGGAACAGGGCGCCGCCACCCTCACGCTCCCGAACCGTCAGGCTTCCGCCGAAATCCTTGATGATATTGTAGGAAATCGACAGGCCGAGCCCAAGCCCCTTGCCGACTCCCTTTGTGGTGAAGAACGGATCAAAGATCCGCTCCATGATCGCCGGTGGCACACCCGGTCCCCGATCGACGATCTCGATCACCACACGACCATTCTCCCGGCGTGCCGAAAGTTCTATCGCGCGATCATCGAGCCCTTCGACAGCATCGCAGGCATTGGTGAGGATATTGACGAGCACCTGCTGCAGGCGCACGGATCCGCCTTGGACAGGCGGCAGCCCCGGCTCGAAGTTCAGCGACAACGTCGCATCTGCCGTGCCGAGGCGCGCCGAGACGATCTCGAGTGTCTCTTCCACCACCTCCTCGATCGAGATGGCGCTGAGTTTCTCGTTCGGCTTGCGCGCGAAATTGCGCAAGTGCCGCGAGATCGAAGCCATCCGGTCGATGAGATTGGAGATACGCCCCAGATTGTCCCGCGCCTCGGAGATCCGGTCGCGATCGATCAGCATGGTCGCGCTGTCGGCATAGGTCTTGGCGGCGGCAAGCGGCTGATTGAATTCATGCGACAGTGCCGCTGACATCTGGCCGAGACCTGCAAGCTTGCCGGCCTGGATGAGGTCGGCCTGCGTCTGGCGGAGCTGGAGGTTGACGCGGGCGAGATCGGCCGTGCGCTCGTCGACCCGCCGCTCCAGCTCGGCCTGCGCCTCGATCTGCATATGCATGCGTTCCTGCAACCGGGCGCGACGCTGGATGACAACGGCAAGTCCAAGTCCAAAGAGGCAGAGGAACAGAAGGATTGCGACCAGCATGGTCCGTGCCTGGGCATGGATAGTGCCGGTGTCGAAGAGCACCTTCACCGTCCAGTCGGCGTCCGGCATGTATTGTTCGAGGACAAGATATTCCCGAGATCCCGCCCCCTGGTTGACGGTCATCAGCACATGATCATCAAGCGCACTTCGCTTGATCGGCAACTCCCGCAAGACAGCATCGGAATAGCGCCGTGAGGCGGTGGTCCTTTCAAGGCGTTCGGGCGTGAGCGGCAGCACCGAGGCATAGAGCCATTCGGGATTCCCGGTCATGAAAATGATCCCCTCGGGATCATGCACGAGGATCTTGTACTCCCCACCCCGCCAGGATGTTTCGATGCCCTCGATATCGACCTTGAAGGCGATGACGCCACGGACTGTCCCATCCACCTCGATGGGTGCGGAGAAATAGTAGCCGCGCTTGGCCGAGGTCGTGCCCAGTGCGTAGAAACGCGCCTGCTTGCCGGCCGCCGCTTCGTAGAAATAGGGACGGTAGATGAAGTTCTCTCCGACAAAGCTCGCCGCACCGTCGAAATTGCTCGCCGCAATCGTATTGCCGTCCATCGTCATCACATAGATGTCGGAGGACTCGAGCAGCGTGTTGATTTCCTTGAGATATAGATTGGCAGCCTGTCGAAGGTCAGGATTGCCAGGATCAAGGATGAGTTCCTTCATGTCCTCGTGGTCGGCGATCAGCGCCGGCAGGGTCTCATAGCGGCTGAGATGGCCTGAGAGCGCCGAAGTCGCCAGGCGCAAGGCGCTGTTGGCCTGCAGCGAAGCCTCCGCCATGACGTTGCGCGTGAGGAGCCGGTTGCCGATGGTGGCGAGTGCAAGGCTTGCAGCAATGAGGATCAGCACGAGCGCGAGGATCATGCGCCGTGCCACAGCCAGTCGTCGCGCCGGTGGTGTCGTTGCTGTCGTCACGGGCCATCTCCTCCGAGCGCAAGGATAGCGACCTGACTGCCGCTTTCCAAGCCGGCTTGCTAACGCGGCCTCGGCTCACGAAAAAGCCGCCGGGCCTTTGCGGGTCCAGCGGCTCGAAGCACTGCAGCGTTTTGCGGCAATCAGGCCGCGCGGCTGTGGGAATGCGCGGAGGCACGACGACCTTCAGGCGCGAGCTTGAACTGGTTGACAAGCTGCATCAGCGCATCCGCCTCATCTGCCAGCTGACGGGTCGCGGCATTGGTCTCCTCGACCATGGCAGCGTTGCGCTGGGTCATCTGATCCATCTCGTTGACGGAGGAATTGACCTCTGCCAGGGCATTCGACTGGTCACGGCTCGCCATGGCTATGACCGAGACGCGGTCGGCAACCGTGATGATATTGGCTGAGATCTCGGCAAGCACCGAGCCTGTCTGCTGCACGAGTTTGGCGCCGGACGAGACTTCCGTGCTCGACTTGTGAATGAGATCCTTGATCTGCTGGGCGGCACCGGCCGAGCGCTGGGCAAGCTCACGCACTTCCTGCGCGACAACCGCAAAGCCCTTGCCGGCTTCACCAGCACGTGCCGCCTCAATGCCGGCATTCAGCGCCAGAAGGTTGGTCTGGAAGGCGATCTCGTCGATGACGTCGATGATCTGAACGATCTGGCCCGATGCATCTTCGATCCGGCCCATCGCATCAATGGCGTTTCCAACCACCGTCGACGAGGTATCGGCGCGGCCCTTGGTATCGGCAACGATGCTGTTCACGTCCTCGGCCTGTTCGGCGGACGACTTGACGGTCACGGTGATCTCGTCGACGGCAGCCGCCGTTTCCTCAAGCGACGCCGCCTGCTGCTCCGTGCGCTTGGCAAGCTGGTCGGCCGCACTGCTCATCTCGGCAGCATTGCGCTGGATCATATAGGTGTTCGAGCGGATTTGCGTCATTGTATCCTGCAGATGCTCCAGCGACTGGTTGAAGTCGTTGCGCAATTGCTCAAGACGACCGTGGAACGGCGTATTGATGGTCTCTGAAATGTCGCCCTTGGCAAGACGACCGAGGCCGGACGCAAGCGCCGTGACCGCAAAGTCGATCTGCCGGTCGATCTCCTGCTTCTCCAGATCGTTGCGGCGACGCTCTTCTTCAGCCTCGGCACGCTCGGCCTCGCTGCGGCTTTCGATCTCGATCTTGGACAGCGCGTTTTGTTTGAAGACACCGAGCGCGCGGGCCATTTCGCCTATTTCGTCGACGCGGGCTTCGCCGGTGATCTTGGTGTCGAGCACCCCTTCCGCCAGGCGGCGCATGGCGCCGGTGATCTGGCCGATCGGACCCTTGAAGGTGAGGACGAGGCCAATGCCGGCGAAGATGGAGATCAGAATGCCGAGGCCGGTCGCGCCGATG
>CALSAF010000174.1:0-10362 GCA_943372805.1 Rhizobium sp. Q54 | reverse complement strand
GCTCAAGCATGGCGCGGGCATGGTGACAGCCCATTTCGTCGGTGAAGTTGCCGTGGGTCACGAGAGCAGGGTCGAAGTCCACCCCGCGTTCGGCGAGAGCCGTCTTGTAGCCCGCCAGCCGATGCAGGGTGAAGGTTAACCCCTCGCGTCCGTTCAGGAGCGCGATGCGTCGATGGCCGAGATCGAGCAGGTGCTCGGTGCTGCGTCGGATCGCGCCCTCGTTGTCTATGTCGAGCCAGGCATGCGGCACATCGGTCGCCGAGCGCCCGTGCACGATAAAGGGCAGATTCAACTGGTGCAGGAGGGCGATGCGCGGATCCCCGGGGCGCGGGGAGTGAACGACAATCGCATCCACGCGGCGGCTTTCGGCGAGGCGTCGGTAAAGCTGGATTTCGTCACCCGTATCATGCTCGGCCATCGGCGTGATGAGGATGTCGAGATCCGCGCCGCTCAGACGATCGGCCATGCCGCTCATGAATTCGGAGAACTGGTAGTCGCCTGCCTTGGTCATGACGACGCCAATGGCGCCGGCTCGCCCTGTCGCCAGGCGCACGGCATTGATATTGGGGCGATAGCCCAGGCGAGCAGCCTCCTCCATCACCCTGGCGCGCGTCGCCTCGTTCACCTCCGGGTAGCCGCTGAGGGCGCGGCTCACCGTGGTCGGTGACAATCCGATCTGCTGCGCGAATTCCTTGAGCTTCATGCCTGTCGTCGAACTCCTGTGGCAACCTCCCGGCTTCTGCCGCTTATCCCATGCATTCGGGCATTCTGGCAATTCTCGCTGGCCGTTGTCAAAGCGCTTCCAAATCTACCTCCGTTTTATGGCATCCATTGATCTTCTTGATATGCTGGAATTGCACAAGTATCTTGGAAATGCGATTTGACAGGCGTTCGGGCGGCTGCAAATGTACAAATGAAAGCGGTTTCAATCTCTCTCTTGCCTCTCCTGGTTTTGCTCTTGCCCAGGCAAGAGGGAGCAGCAGGCGGCTTCGAGGCGATGCTGACGGCGGGTGGCGCTGGCGCTAAACAAGGAGAAAGCACGTGACGATCAGAACGGTTGTCTGGGGTGAAAACATTCACGAGCGGGAGAACGCCACTGTCCGCGGGATTTATCCCGACGGCATGCATGCGACGATTGCCGCCGCGCTGAACACGGATCCGGATATCGAGGCGACGACGGCGACGCTGCAGGATCCGGAGCATGGCCTCTCGGTCGAGCGGCTGGCGGAAACGGATGTGCTCGTCTGGTGGGGCCACAAGGCACATGGCGAAGTCTCCGACGAGATCGTCGAGCGCGTGGCGAAAAGGGTCTGGGAAGGCATGGGGCTTCTGGTCCTGCATTCCGGACATTTTTCGAAGCCCTTCAAACGCCTGATGGGAACGCCCTGCGCCTTGAAATGGCGTGAGGCGGGCGAGCGCGAGCGGATCTGGACGGTCAATCCCGGCCATCCGATTGCGGCGGGCATCCCGGAAAACTTCGTGCTCGAAAACGAAGAGATGTATGGCGAGTTCTTCTCCGTTCCGGAGCCGCTCGAGACGGTCTTCATCTCCTGGTTTGCCGGTGGCGAGATCTTCCGCTCGGGCCTGACCTGGCGTCGCGGTGCGGGCAACATCTTCTATTTCCGCCCCGGCCACGAGACCTATCCGACCTATCACGACGCGACCGTCCAGCAGGTCATTCGCAATGGCGTGAAATGGGCCTACAATCCGATGCCGCGCTATTCGGCCGTGCATGACGCACCGAATGTTCCGGTCGAGCAGGCACTCGAGCCGATCACGGAACGCGGCCCGCGTCTGCATCAGGCCGGCGAGGAAGGCTACAAATGAGTGCTGCTCCCATTCGTCTGCTGATCCTCGGGACCGGGGGTATGGCCAATACCCATGCCATGAATTTTTCGACCATCACCGAAGTACAGCTTGTCGCAGCGGTGGATCTCGATATGGCGACGGTGCGCGCCTTTGCGGCCCGCCACAACATTCCCAATACGTTCACCTCGCTCGACGAGGCGATCGCCTGGGGTGAGTTCGACGCTGTGACCAACGTGACGCCCGATCGCGTGCACCATCCGACCACGCTGAAGCTGATTGCCGCCGGCAAGCATGTGATGTGCGAAAAGCCGTTGGCCGAGAACTATGCCAAGGCGGACGAGATGGCGGCGGCGGCGGAAGCGTCCGGTCTCGTCAACATGGTCAACCTCACCTATCGCAATGTGGCGGAGGTGCAGAAGGCGCGGCAGATGGTGCTGGCTGGCGAGATCGGCAAGGTGCGCCACATCGAGGCCTCCTATCTGCAGAGCTGGCTGGTGTCCAAGGCCTGGGGAGACTGGTCGACGGAGAGCCAGTGGCTCTGGCGGCTGTCGACCAAGCACGGGTCGAACGGCGTACTCGGCGATGTCGGCATCCATATTCTCGATTTCGCCGGCTATGGGGCCGCGACCGACATCGATCACGTCTTTGCGCGGCTCAAAACCTTCGAGAAGGCGCCGGGCAACAAGATCGGTGAATATGATCTCGATGCCAATGACAGCTTCACCATGACCGCCGAGTTCACCAACGGTGCCATGGGTGTCATCCATGCGAGCCGCTGGGCGACAGGTCATCTCAACGAGCTCAGGCTTCGCGTGCATGGCGACAAGGGTGCGCTCGAGGTCATCCACCGCCTCGACGGTTCGAGCCTTCGGGCCTGCCTGCAGGAGGATGTCGAAAAGGCCGTCTGGCGCGAGATCGAGGTCGATCCCGTCGAGAC
The DNA here is from genome assembly GCA_943372805.1 of Rhizobium sp. Q54. GTDB lineage: Bacteria > Pseudomonadota > Alphaproteobacteria > Rhizobiales > Rhizobiaceae > Allorhizobium. Next base: position 7,616 of record CALSAF010000174.1, on the reverse strand, counting down.
GAACTATCAGAAGTTCATCACCGCGATCCGCTCCGGCTATGTCCAGGAGCCGAGCTTCCGACATGCCGCCAATCTGCAGAAGATCCTCGATCTTGCCATGCTGACGGAAGTCGAGCGGCGCGAACTCGCGGTCTAGTCAGCGATGGAAACGGAAAACGCCGCCCGAGGAGGTTCGGGCGGCGCTTCCATTCTGCGTCACCTTGCGGCAACGCGGGAGCTCTTGTGTTTCAGTAGGCGACGGTGACGGCTGACTTGTCCTTGGCCGACTTGACGGCCGCATCGGCGAGCGCGAGGGCGATCAGGCCGTCTTCCGCCGAGGGTGCCATCGGCGTGCCGTTGTCGAGGGCGTCGATGAAGGCCGAGATTTCAGCGGCATAGGCTGCCGTGTAGCGGGTCATGAAGAAGTCGTGTAGCGGCGGGCGGGTATAGCCGTCCTTGTTGGCGACCTCGATCGAGACCGGGCGCTGGTTCTCGGCCGAAACCGAGCCGAGCGAGCCGTGCACTTCAATGCGCTGGTCGTAGCCATAGGATGCGCGGCGCGAATTGGAGATGATCGCCTGGCGGCCACTCTTCGTCGTCAGGATAAGCGAGGCGCTGTCGTAGTCGCCGAGTTCGCCGATCTTGGGATCGACCAGAACGGAGGCCGAGGCCTGGACCGTTTCGATCTCTTCGCCGAGCAGGAAGCGGGCCATGTCGAAGTCATGGATGGTCATGTCGCGGAAGATGCCGCCGGAGACCTTGATGTATTCGGCGGGCGGCGCACCCGGGTCGCGGCTGGTGATCGTCACCATCTCGACCTTGCCGATCGAGCCCTTGTCGATCTCCTTGCGCACGGCCTGGAAATGCGGGTCGAAGCGGCGGTTGAAGCCGAGCATGACCTTGCCGCCGACGGCGCGCACGGTCTCAAGGCAGGCCTTTGCGCGCGCGACATCCAGATCGATCGGCTTTTCGCAGAAGATCGCCTTGCCGGCCTTGGCGAAACGCTCGATCAGATCGGCATGGGTGTTGGTCGGCGTGCAGATGATGACGGCGTCGATGTCCTTGTCGGCCTCGATCTCCTCGATCGTCTTTACCGCGCAGCCGGTCTGGGCCGCGATCGCGTTTGCGGCATCCGCGAAGGCGTCGGCAACGGCGACGAGTTTCGCGCGCTTATCTTCGGCGATTGCCTTGGCGTGCACCTTGCCGATGCGGCCGGCGCCCAGAAGTGCCAGTCTCGTGACCATGTTCATTTCCTCCCTGTCACGCCTTGGTCTCTCGTCAAGAGGAGGCGATTGTGATGTCGTTGGGCGCTCCTGAAGGAGGCGCCTGATCCGTGTTCCATTTGCCGCTGGCAAATGCCGCGTTTTGGAATATATGTTCCATTTTGCTAGATTGTGATACGGTTTCTGTCAAGCGGGACGATGTGTCCGGGCAAGAGTTGGAGAGCGAATGGGCGAGAACGGCGGACCGCAGACAATCAAGGACTTCGAGGATCGTCTGCTGGAGGTTTCCGGCGGTCTGCCCAAGCGCTTGAAGCAGTGCGCTGACTATGTTGCGGCCAACAAGGATCGTATTGCCGTGTCCACGGTGGCCGAGATGGCGGAGGGTGCGGGCGTGCAGCCTTCGGCCTTCATGCGCTTTTGCCAGATCATGGGTTTTTCGGGCTTCTCGGAGATGCAGAAGCTGTTTCGCGAAAGCTTTGTCGGCGGCTGGCCGGATTATTCCACGCGCCTCCAGCATTTGCGCGAAAAGGCCGAAGGGTCTCCTTCCGCTCTGCTGGCCGAATTCGTCGAAGCGGGCCGGCTGTCGCTGGAAAACCTGGTCAAAACCGTTGATCCGCAGGCCATGGAGGTGGCCGTCAGGCAGCTTTCCGAGGCGCGCATGATCCATATCATCGGTCTTCGTCGTTCGTTTCCTGTCGCAAGCTACATGGCTTATGCCTTCGAGAAGATGGGTGTGCCGGCGATGCTGCACAGCGTCGTCGGGCGGCTCGACAATCACCATGCGATCCAGGCCGGTGATGCCCTGCTTGCCGTCACCTTTTCTCCCTATTCCGCCGAAACGCTTGAGCTGGTCGAGCAGGTGCGGGCGCGCGGCGTTCCGGTCGTCGCGGTCACCGATACGGTCGTCAGTCCACTGCGCCGCATGGGGGCTACTCTGCTCTCCGTTTCGGAAGTCGATTTCGGTGCTTTCCGCTCGCTGTCGGCCACGCTCTGTCTGGCGATTGCGCTTTCCGTCGCCGTCGGGACTGCGCGTCAGGATGGCTGAACGTCTGTATTGAAATTCTGCAAAATAGAATTTATAGTCCATTTTATGAATGGCTGTTCCAAAACGGGAGCGGTCGCGAGGCGGGGCGTCAGATCCCGCATCACAGGGAGGACATCGCTTGGCTTCGCTCGATCTGATCACGATCGGTCGCTCATCCGTGGACCTTTACGGGGCCCAGGTTGGCGGTCGGCTGGAGGACATGGCTTCCTTCAACAAGTATATCGGTGGTTCGCCGACCAATATCGCGGCCGGCACTGCGCGGCTCGGCCTGAAATCGGCGCTGATCACCCGCGTCGGTGATGAGCATATGGGTCGCTTCATCCGCGAGCAGCTGGTTCGCGAGGGCGTCGATGTGCGCGGCGTGAAGACCGACAAGGAACGGCTGACCGCCTTGGTACTGCTCGGTATTCGCGACGAACACCAGTTCCCGCTGATCTTCTACCGCGAGAACTGCGCCGACATGGCGCTGTCGGAAGAGGATATCGATCCGGATTTCATCGCCGAGGCGCGCTGCGTCTGCGCGACCGGCACGCATCTTTCGCATCCACGCACGGAAGCCGCTGTGCTGAAGGCGCTAAAGATCGCCCGCGAAAAGGGCGGTCTGACGGCGCTTGATATCGACTACCGCCCCAACCTCTGGGGTCTCGCCGGGCATGGCGACGGTGAGAGCCGCTTCGTGGAATCCGCTGATGTGACGGCCAAGCTGCAGTCGACGCTGCATCTCTTCAACCTGATCGTCGGCACGGAAGAGGAATTCCACATCGCCGGCGGTTCGACCGATACGATCGAGGCGCTGAAGGCGGTTCGCAAGGTGTCCTCGGCAACGCTGGTGTGCAAGCGCGGACCGATGGGCGCTGTGGTCTTCGACGGTGCGATCCCCGACAGTCTCGATGCCGGCCAGACCGGCCAGGGTTTCCCGATCGAGGTGTTCAATGTGCTCGGCGCCGGCGATGGCTTCATGTCCGGACTGCTGAAAGGCTGGCTCACCGGCCAGGATTGGCCGACCAGTCTGAAGTTCGCCAATGCCTGCGGCGCCTTTGCCGTCTCCCGCCACGGCTGCACGCCGGCCTATCCGAGCTGGGATGAGCTGCAATACTTCTTCCGCATTGGCATCAAGAACAAGGCGCTGCGCAAGGACGAGGCCCTGGAGCAGGTGCATTGGTCGACCAACCGCAAGATTGACTGGTCGACGATGCGGGTCTTCGCCTTCGATCATCGCATGCAGCTTGAAGCCATGGCCAAAGATGCCGGCGTTGCCGACGAGAAGATCGGTGCCTTCAAGAACCTCTGCCTCGATGCCGCCCTCAAGGTGTCTGACGGTAAAGCCGGTTATGGCCTGCTCTGTGACAGCCGTCTCGGTCGCGAGGCGCTCTGCCGCGCTGCTGGCACCGGTCTCTGGATCGGTCGTCCGGTCGAATGGCCGGGCTCGCGTCCGCTGACACTGGAGCCGGAAATCGGCCCCGATTTCGGCGGCCTCGTCGAATGGCCGCTCGAACATGTGGTCAAGGTGCTCTGCTTCTATCACCCGGATGATACGCCCGAGATGAAGGCCGAGCAGGAAAAGACCGTGCAGCGGCTCTTCCATGCGGCGCGCCGCAACCGGCTGGAATTCCTGCTGGAGGTCATCCCCTCCAAGGTCGGCGCCTGCGATGACGAGACGGTGGCCAAGATCATCGAGCGTTTCTATGAAATCGGAGTCTATCCCGACTGGTGGAAGCTGGAGCCGATGAAGACCACGGCGTCCTGGGCCAATGCCTGCAACGCCATCGAACGCAACGACCCGAACACGCGCGGCATCGTGGTGCTCGGTCTTGATGCGCCGCAGGCGGAGCTTGAGGAGAGCTTCCAGCTTGCTGCCGGCTTCGATCTGGTCAAAGGTTTCGCCGTCGGCCGCACGATCTTCGGTGATGCCGCGCGCAAGTGGCTCGCCGGCAGCATCAATGACGCCCAGGCCCTGGAGGACATGGCGGCCCGTTACCAGAGCCTCTGTGCGATCTGGGATGCGGCACGGGAGAAGGCGGTTTCCGCCAAGGGAGGAAAAGCATGAAGACGATCCGGCTGACCGCCGCCCAGGCGATGATGCGTTATCTCGCCAACCAGATGAACGAGGACGGCGTTCCCTATATCGCCGGCATGTGGGCGATCTTCGGTCACGGCAATGTGGCCGGCATCGGCGAAGCGCTCTACGGCATCCGCGAGGAGTTGCCGACCTATCGCGGCCAGAATGAGCAGTCGATGGCGCATGCGGCGATCGCCTATGCCAAGCAGCTCGGTCGTCGCCGCGCCATGGCAGTGACCTCCTCCATCGGCCCCGGCGCGCTCAATATGGTGACAGCGGCGGCACTCGCGCATGTGAACCGCCTGCCGGTGCTCTTCATTCCCGGCGATGTCTTCGCCAATCGCGGCCCGGATCCGGTTCTGCAGCAGATCGAAGATTTCGGCGATGGCACGATGTCGGCCAATGACTGCTTCCGCCCCGTCTCGCGTTACTTCGACCGGATCATGCGGCCGGAGCAGCTTTTGACCGCTTTGCCGCGCGCCATGCGCACGCTGACCGATCCCGCCGATTGCGGCCCCGTGACGCTCGCCTTCTGCCAGGATGTGCAAGCCGAGGCCTATGATTATCCCGAGAGCTTCTTTGCCAGGAAGACCTGGCGTTTCCGCCGAACGGAGCCTGACGTCGTGGAGTTCGAGGCAGCCGTTGCGGCCCTCAAGGCTGCGAAAAACCCCGTGATCGTCGCCGGTGGCGGCGTGCATTTTGCAGGTGCCACCGACACGCTCAAGGCCTTCGTCGAGAAGCATCAGATCCCTGTTGTCGAGACGCAGGCCGGCAAGTCGGCGCTCGCGTGGGATCATGGCCTGAACTTTGGTCCTGTCGGTGTGACCGGTGCCGAAAGCGCCAACGTCGTCTCGGAAAAGGCCGATCTCGTCATCGGCGTCGGCACGCGTTTCCAGGATTTCACCACCGGATCCTGGGCATTGTTCAAGAACCCCAACCGCAAGATTTTGGCGCTCAACGTGCAGCCTTACGACAGCGCCAAGCATGATGCGATCCCGCTCGTCGCTGACGCCAAGATTGGCCTGGAAAAGCTCTCGGCGGCTCTCGGCGATCACAAGTATTCAGCACCCGATGCCGGCCTGAAGGCCTCCTGGTTCGCCAAGGCGGATGCCGTCACGGCAGCCCCTGTCGATAGCAATGCGCTGCCGACGGACATGCAGGTCATCGGCGCCGTGCAGCGCGCCTCGCGCGACAATACGGTGGTGATGTGCGCCGCCGGCACCATGCCGGGCGAGCTGCATCAGCTGTGGAAGTCGAAGCTGCCGCTCTCCTATCACATGGAATACGGCTTCTCCTGCATGGGCTACGAGATCGCCGGCGGTCTCGGTATCAAGATGGCAGAACCGGACCGCGACGTCATCGTCATGGTCGGCGACGGCTCCTACATGATGATGAATTCGGAACTCGCAACCGCTGTCGGCATGGGCGTGAAGATCACGCTCGTGGTCACCGACAACCGCGGCTACGGCTGCATCAACCGGCTGCAGATGGGCACCGGCGGCGCGCAGTTCAACAACCTCTACGCCCATTCGAATGTCAGCCGCATCGCCATCGATTTTGCAGCCCATGCAGCGTCGATGGGCGCGCGGTCCCACAAGGTGTCATCGATTGCAGAGCTGGAGACAGCCCTCGACGCCGCCCGCGAGGCGACCGAGACGACTGTTATCGTCATCGATACCGATCCTTATCCGACCACTGGAGCCGGCGGCTACTGGTGGGATGTCGCGGTGCCGGAAGTTTCCGCCCGCGCCGAAGTCAATCAAGCCCGCACTGCCTATGAAGCGGCTCTGAAGGAAAGAACCTGATCATGATCCTTTTCGGAACCAACCCGATCGCCTGGTCGAACGATGACGACCGCCGTCTCGGCGCCCATATCAGCCTCGAACAGTGCCTGGACGAAACCGCCAAGATCGGCTTCGACGGCATCGAAAAGGGCCACAAGCTGCCGACCGATCCGACCGGGTTGAAGTCGGTTCTCGAGCCGCGCGGCCTGAAATTCGTGTCCGGCTGGCATTCGCTGAACCTGCTCACCAATACGATCGAGGAAGAAAAGGCCGCCATGCAGCCCTTCCTCGATGTGCTCAAGGCCATGGGCTGCAAGGTCATTATTGTCTGCGAAACCTCGAACGCCATTCATGGCGCCGATGATGTGGCGCTGGCCGACCGTCCTGTCCTGTCCGATGCCGAATGGGCCAAGTTCGGCGCCGGCGTCGAGGCGCTGGCCGAATTCTCGGCTTCGCAGGGCATCTCGCTGGTCTACCACCACCACATGGGCACGGTCGTCGAGACCGAGGCCGAGATCGACAAGCTGATGGAGCATACCGGTCCGCATGCCAAGCTGCTGCTCGACACCGGCCATTGCTATTTCGGCGGCGGCAATCCGGAAGCGGTTGCGAAGAAATACATGCACCGCGTCGGCCATATCCACGCGAAGAATGTTCGTCCCGTGATCGCCGATCAGGTGCGGAACGAAAAGCTCTCCTTCCTCGAAGGTGTTCGTCGCGGCGTGTTCACCGTTCCGGGTGACAGCGAAGGCGGCGTGAACTTCCCGCCGGTGCTGAAGATCGCAGCCGAGCATGGCTATCAGGGCTGGATCGTCATCGAGGCCGAGCAGGACCCGGATGTCCGCAATCCCCTAGAGTATCAAAGCCTGGGTCTGAAATCGCTCAAGGGCTTCGCCAAGGAAGCCGGCCTGATCTGATGGCACCACGAGGCGGAGCAGACCCTCCGCCTCGTGTTTTGACAGATCGCGGATTTGGGCTCTATTGCAGGCAACGTTCAAACCTCTGACTGCCGGGAGCAGACCTTGAAGTTCCAGATCCTCGATCCGACCCATCCCTTCTTCAAGCCGCTGTGGCGCCGCATTCTCTGCGTCGTGCTGCCTTTGGCCTGGTCCGGGGTGGAGTATTCGAACGGTGCGACCGGCTGGGCAATGGTGTTCGTCGTGGCCGGCCTTTATGCCGGTTACGAGCTGCTGTTCATGTACGACCACACGATGAAAAAGGCAGAGGCCAAAGCCGAAGCCGAGCGGGCGCGGATCGCGGCAGAGGCCGAACGCTCCGACGCCGAGTAAGGGAGACGAGCAATGACCGATCTGTTGCGCAAGCCTGTTGCCAAGAGTGGCAAGGTGCATGACATCACCCCCGCCAGCGCCGGCTGGGGTTATGTCGGTTTCGGCCTCTATCATCTGAAGCCCGGCGAGCGGGCGGCGGAACAGACCGGCGAGACGGAAGTCATTCTGGTGCTGGTCGAAGGCAAGGCCAAGATCTCCGGCGGTGGCAAGGATTTCGGCGAACTCGGCGACCGGATG
>CALSAF010000173.1:0-10525 GCA_943372805.1 Rhizobium sp. Q54 | reverse complement strand
ATCCGAGTGGTTCACGTCTGCGGGGCGGATGTCCACGCCATGCTCGCGGGCATCACGGATCAGCTGGGCCGGAGCGTAGAAACCCATCGGTTGTGAGTTCAGGATCGCAGCGCAGAAGATGTCCGGATAAAAGGCTTTGAACCAGCAGGAGACATAGACGAGCAGCGCGAAAGAGGCAGCGTGGCTCTCGGGGAAACCATATTCGCCAAAGCCCTCGATCTGACTGAAGCAACGGGCGGCGAAATCTGGATCGTAGCCGCGCCGGACCATGCCCTCCACCATGCGTTTCTGGAAGCTCGAGACCTGGCCGGTGCGGCGGAAGGTGGCCATGGCGCGACGCAGGCGATCGGCTTCGGCGGGTGTGAACTCGGCAGCCGTGATCGCGATCTGCATCGCCTGTTCCTGGAAGAGGGGGACACCCAGCGTGCGTTCGAGAACGGTGCGCAGTTCATCGCTCGGATAGTCTATCGGGCGACCGGCCAGCACTTCCTCTCTTCGCTTCAGATAGGGATGCACCATGTTGCCCTGGATGGGGCCCGGCCGGACGATCGCCACCTCGATGACGAGATCGTAGAACTTTCGGGGCTTCAAACGCGGCAACATGCTCATCTGGGCCCGGCTTTCGATCTGAAAGACGCCGATCGTGTCAGCGCGGCAGATCATGTCGTATACTTCCGGGCGCTGGTCTTCATTGACCGAGGCGAGACTTTCCCGACGACCGTAATGGGTGGAGAGCAGGTCAAAAGCCTTTGCAAGACAGGTGAGCATGCCGAGCGCGAGCACATCGATCTTGAGAATCTTGAGCGTGTCGAGGTCGTCCTTGTCCCACTCTACCATGTAGCGACCATCGGCCGTGTTCATGATCGGCACGACCTCGTCCAGCCGATCGCGGGTGATGACGAAGCCGCCGACATGTTGTGACAGATGCCGGGGAAAACCCTGCAGGGCCTGCGCATAGGACAAAACGCGGCGTGTGGTTGGATCCCGCAGGTCAAGCCCTGCCGCCTTCGCCTGCTCCTCGGTGAAATCGCTGGTCCACCAGCCCCAGATCGAGCTGGCAAGAGCCGACTGCACATCCTGCGAAAGGCCGAAGGCCTTTGCCACTTCGCGACCTGCAGAGCGGGCGCGGTAACTGATGACGGCGGCAGTGAGGGCGGCATGTTCGCGGCCATAGGTGTTGTAGATAAACCGGATCACCTCCTCGCGCTTCTCGTGTTCGAAGTCGACATCAATATCCGGCGGTTCGTCGCGTTCAGTGGAGATGAAGCGGTCGAAAAGCAGGGTTGTCTTTTGCGGATCGACCTCTGTGATGCCGAGGCAGAAGCAGACTGCGGAATTTGCAGCCGAGCCGCGCCCCTGGCAGAGGATGCCGGCTTGCCGCGCGTGGCAGATGATCCGATAGACTGTGAGGAAATACGGTTCGTAGCGCTTTTCCGCGATCAGCTTCAGTTCATAATCCAGAAGGCCCGCGACTTTCTTGGGAATGCCGTCCGGATAACGCTTATGAGCACCCTCATAGGTCAGCCGGCGGAGCGCGAGTGCCGGTGGATCTCCGTCGAAGATCTCTTCGGGATATTGATGCGACAGTTCGTCCAGTGAAAAATGAAGTCGGCTAAAGAAACGGACATTGTTATCCAGTGAGTCCGGCCAGGCGCGCAAGAGGCGCGCCATTTCCGCCGGGCTCTTCAGGTGCCTCTCGGCATGGGCATGGAGGCGAAAGCCGGCATTAGCAATCGGGACATGCTCGCGTATGGCAATTGTCACGTCGGCGAGCGGCTTGCGCTCCGGCGCATGGTAAACTGCGTCATTGGTTGCGATCAGCGGCAGATTGAGGTGGCTGGCAATCAGAGCAAGCTCACCGAAGGTTTTGTGGTCGAGGCCGTCATAACGGGGAACGAGTGCGAGATACAGCCGATCCTCCAGCCTCGGCCGAATGCGGTCGAGGCTGGCCTCGTAGGCCACGGCATCGGCTTTTTCGGGCATGGTTGGCGGGATCGCGACAAAAAGCAGGTCTTCCGACCAGTCGAGGAGATCAGCCTGATGGAGGGTGCATATGCCTTTCTTCGATCGAAGATTGCCGGCACTGAGCATCCGGCAGAGATGGCCCCAGCCGCGCCGATTCATCGGATAGGCGAGAAGCTCCGGCGTATCGTCGGCAAAGAGGAGACGAGCACCAGGGCGGAATTCGAGACCGTTCAACCTGGCCGAGGCATGCAGGCGTACGACGCCGGCAACCGTGTTGCGGTCGGCAAGACCGATACCGGACAGGCCGAGCGCAACCGCCTGTTCCGCAAGCTCTTCGGCATGGGAGGCTCCGTCGAGAAAGGAGAAGTTGCTGCGCAGGCCGATCTCGAAAAAGGGTTGGTCCTTCACGCCGCATACCTCACGCAAAGAAACCCTGCAGGAACCAGCTCGGGCGGATCGTGCGGCGCTCGTACAGGCCCTCCCGGTAGAGCCAGAATCGCTGGCCGGTCGTATCCTCGATATGGAAATAGTCCCGTGGCGGGGCATCTTCGCCATCCACCCACCACTCCGGGGCGAGACGTTCCGGGCCTTCCGCACGGGTGATGCGACGTTGTACGCGCCGCCAGCGGAAGCTTGCCGGCGGGCCATCGGGTACGGTGGACATGACCTCGACCTCTTCGGCGTGGGGGAGCAGGCGCAAGGGACGAAGACCCCGCACAGGCGGTCCCTGCATGCCAGTGGTACCCGACGTCCGGTCTAACGCTTGCAGGCCGTTGGCAAGGGGGGCATGCATGGCTGCGCGTTCCGGCCAGTGACTGGCGAGGGAGACAGGCAGGTGCAGCGCCCGCTCACCCAGGCGGGCGGCCACCTGATCCAGGAAGCGGGTCATACCTTCCCCCTGGCCGTCTTCGCCGGCCAGAGGTGCCTGGCAGATGTCGAAGGCCTCGCTCAAGAGAACGTTGAGGCGGACGAGTTCGAAGCCGTAGCCGGCGTCAAGATCATCCCGCAACACAGCGAGCCGTTCCTCGAACAGGGCCCGAATACGCGCGGGATCGCGCAAGGGTGCGGAGGCGCTGACTTCGATGCGGAAGACGCGGCCATCAACGCGAAACACCAGAAGCTCGAAGAGGCGTCCTCCCTCACCGCGTGCTTCGAGGGATGTCTTCAGGCCGGCTGCCAGGCGGCTTGCAAGATCGAGCACATGCTCTTCGGTCATGATGGGCTCTGCAAGACGACGCTCGGCGGAAAGAAGCGGCAGGTGCCGTCGGGGCGAGATCGGTTCACCCTCGCGGCCGAGCGCCTGGTCGAGGCGGAGCATGGGCGCTGTCCCGAAGCGGCGGGTGATCGGCGACCTGGGGGCGGCCAGCAGGTCTGTTACCGTCTTCAGACCGATCCGGGCGAGATCCATCACCGTCTGGGGTTCAAGGCGCAACGACGCTAGTGGCAGGGGGGCGAGCGCTGCGGTCGCCTCGGAGGGGGCAACGCGCTGCGGCCCGCCAAAGCGACTGCAGGCGCGGGCCAACCCCGGTGTCGGACCGACCGCAATATTGACGGCGAGACCGAAGGCGGTGAGCCGTCGCTCGACATCCTGGATCAGTCCCTCCTCGCCACCAAAGAGATGGGCGCAGCCGGTGATATCCAGCATCAGGCCGTCCAGGCCGTCCATCGCGACCAGCGGCGTGTAGCGATCGCACCAGTCCGCAATCGCGTTGAGCAGGGCCCTGTCGGCGGCCGGATCGGCCTCGACCACGTCGAGCTTCGCACAGATGGCCCGGGCCTCCGCCAGGCCTTGGCCGATCCGCAGGCCAACGTTCTCTGCGGCCTCATCCAGTGCAGTGATGCGCAGGGTGTTTGAAATGCGGCCGGCACAGGCAAGGGGCGGACGTTCAGGATGCGCGGTCGAAACGGGGGGCAAACGCCAGGACAGACCCCAGCGCCGCCGGGCGATGCGGTCGGTCGGAAGTTTTGGAAAGAAGAGCGACAGAATGCGGCGCTCCGAACCCGGGTGACCGGGAAGGAGCGAAGGGGTGAAGGCGGCGGTCATCGGAATTCCACTCCAGAAAAAGTTCAGGTGATCCCGGGATTCGGGATTTTTCAGCCACAATGCGAAAGACGGCGGCTCCGATGCTGCCGCCCAGCAGGGACCCGTCGGCGAGGTGCCGCGCCGCCGCCGGCGCGGGTTTGACAGACAGACGGAGAAGGGCGCTTGAAGCCTCTTCCTCGCCCGCCTGGCGGAGAACCAGCAGTCTGCCACCCGTTGCGCGCGCCTTGAGGCTCAGGCGCCGGCTCTCGGTGAGGCCGAATTTCTTCGGATTGCCGTGTACTTCCAGAAGCACGGTCGAAAAGGCGCGCGACGCAAGTGCCGCCTCGGCAAGCCACAACGCATCCTCGATGCGGCGGGGCAGGGCATGGACCAGTCCGGCCTTAGCGATGCCGAAGTCGATCAGTCCGGGTGCATAGGCGAGGCCTGCTTCCCGTACGACATGGGCATCGGCGACGAAGAGCAGGCGCTTTCCTGTTGCGGCTTCGCTCTTGCCAGCCATCAGCGCCACCGCCAGGCCGAAACCGGTCACGGCACCCGCTTGCTGAAGTCGCTCGCCGCGTAGTTCGGCCATGATGCCTGTAGTCAGAAGATCCCCCTGCAATGAATCGAAAAGTGTTGTCGCATCGAGCTTCGGTTGCCGGGGTGCGCCTTCGCTTCCGCTCTCCGCAGGTGCTGTGGTCGCCGTCAGGCGTGCGGCATGATCCGGCTTTCCCTCGATCCGGGCAATCGCCTCCCGCAAGGCAAAAAGCGTCTCGCGCGCCTGAGGGCTCTCGCCCATGACGATCTCTCCTGATGAATTGTTCTCTTTTTGTTCCCTATGGATTCCAGAGCTTTCTAAAAGAGTCAACCGGATTCAGATAAGAATTTATTCCTTGCTTGAATTCACTCTCGAAATGATCCGGCAAAACGCCTATATGTTCGGCAAGTAAGGAGTATCCATGGCCCGCATAGACCAGAGCGAGGATTGGCGCGAACGGCATGCCCCGACGATCAGCACATTCGAGTCGCTGGCGATCGAGGCCTATGGCCACCTGCCGCAGGAGTTCCGCGACCTAAGCCGCGATCTCATCATCGAGATCGCCGATTTCCCCACAGATGAAGTCTTCGAGGACATGGCTCTCGAAACCCCCTTCGACCTGCTTGGCCTGTTCGAGGGGCGTGGGATTTCCGAGCGTTTTTCGATGGAAACCGGCATGATGCCGAACCGCATCATCCTCTATCGTCGGCCGATCCTCGACTATTGGGCGGAGAACGAGGAGACGCTGGGCGATATCATCACCCATGTGCTGATCCACGAAATCGGTCATCACTTCGGTCTCTCCGATGACGACATGGAGCGTATCGAGGCAAGCGCCGAAGAGGCCGCCGCTGCCGATCGCTGATTTCGGCCCATCATCCCAGGGTTTTCAGCCGGCTTGCCCGAAGCGGGCCCGGTAGGCGGCGGGGCTGGTTTGCAGCCGGGTGCGGAAATGATGGCGGAGCGTCGCCGGTGTGCCGAAGCCTGAAGCGACCGCGATGTCGTCGAGTGAGAGGTTTGCCTTGCGCTCCAGCAGGTCACAGGCATGGCGCAGCCGGCGGGTCATCAGGAATTCGCCGGGGCTTTGGCCTGTCAGGTCGCGAAAGCGGCGCTGGAAGGTCCGGCTGCTCATCCCGGCCCGTGCCGCCATTTCGGCGAGTGTCACCTCGCGCTGCAGATTGGCTTCGATCCAGTCGATCAGCGGCCCCATACGCTGTCCTTCGCGCTCCTGTGGCACGGGCCTCTCGATGAATTGCGCCTGTCCGCCTTCCCGATGGGGCGGGACCACAAGACGACGGGCAACGCTGTTGGCGGTCTCGGTGCCGAAATCGCGGCGGACCACATGCAGGCAGAGATCGATGCCGGCAGCACTGCCGGCGGCCGTCAGGATCTGGCCTTCGTCGACATAGAGCACATCGGGATCGAGATGGATGTCGGGATGCCTTTGCGAAATCGTGTCGGCATAGCGCCAGTGGGTCGTGGCTTTCCGGCCATCGAGGAGGCCGGTCGCGGCCAGCACCGCCACGCCGGAGCAAAGCGACATCAGGCGCGCACCCCGGGCATGGGCTGCCCGCAGCGCCTCGATCAACAAGGCTGGGACAGGCTCGTCGATCCCGCACCAGCCGGGCACGACGATCAGGTCTGCCTCTGCCAAAAGTTCGAGCCCGCCCGAAGCGCTGACCGTCAGACCGCCGGCGGCGCGCAGAGGACCCGGCTCGATCGCAGCCGTTGCGTGACGATACCAGTGCTCTCCCATTTCCGGTCGCGAGAGGCCGAAGACTTCTACGGCAACCCCGAATTCGAAGGTGCAGAGGCCGTCATAGGCGAGCGTCACGACGCGGGGTCCCGTCAGCGGCGAGGATGGGAGAGGCGATGCTGGCGTCATTGGCGTAATCTTTACGCATGTTGTCATTCAGGCCAGTTTCCCAACTTTCCAGGAAAAGGCAAGGTCCTTCCATCAAACATCGAAAGGAGCCTGCAATGCCAAGCCTCGTCAGTGAAATTCCCGCCGCCGATCCCGCCCTCGTCGCGCAGCATTATGCGGCGCGGCTCGCCTTCGAGACCGATTGCTGGGATGTGCATGAGGTGATGAGCCGGGGCGAGGCGGACTTCGTGCTTCTCGACGTGCGCGGACCGAAGCTTTACGAGCGGGGGCATGTGCCAGGTGCCATCAACCTGCCGCATGGCAAGATGACCGAGCGGAAGATGGCGGAATGGCCCGAGGAGACGTTGTTCGTCGTCTATTGCGCCGGGCCGCATTGCAACGGTACCGACCGCGCAGCGCTCCGGCTGGCGCGGTTGGGGCGCCGGGTCAAGGTGATGATCGGTGGTATGACCGGCTGGGCGGATGAAGGTTTTGCCGTGGGTACCGGTGCTCGTGCTGCTGCCTGATGGTGTGTCAGGCAGTAGGGCGGCTCAGTGGAGCCGCCCTACAACGGATCGGGATCAGCGTAGCCGGCGCAAGACCATGCCGGCATGGTAGAGGACACCATCGCGAAAATCGCCATCAGCGGTAAAGCCCGTGTCGTCCCAATAGTCGATATGGGTTCCGGTTACCTCGTAGCGGCCGAAATAGGCCCGCTCGCGATTGCCGCGTGCTTCGACATAGCGGTTGTTGGGCAGAAGTTCATGGCGGATATGCCCGTCCTCCGTCACCCATAGACCGACATAGGGATGGCTTGCCTGGGCGTCATCGCTCACGGAGTGAGTTCTCCCTTTCCCAGCACATCGGCAATGGTTTCGGGTTCGACGACCCAGGCATAGTTCAGCTCCTGGCGGATCTTCCAGGCGCCGTCTGTGCAGGTCCAACCAAGCTGAGAACGACCGTCAAAGGCGAGCACTTCGCCATTCAGTCGTTCGAGACGACCGACAAAGCCGAGTGTGGTGGAGGCAACCTTGCCGTCGACCAGCTGGTCATGGCCTGAGGTCAGACCGTGGCGAACGGAGCGAGCGGCATTTTGCAGATCTTCCCAGTTGGCGCCGTAGCGGCTGGAATCGCTGAAGAGCTGCGTCTTGCCGGGGGCGAAGTTGTCGTAGAACACGCCCCTTGTCTGCTCGAGATCGTAATAGCGTTGCATCTTCTTGGCGAAAACGAAGGCGGGGTCGCCTTCGCGCCGTTCCCAGCCTTCCATGATCCAGTCGCGATGCAGTTCCAGCGGGCTTTCTGCGCCTGATGTGGCGCAAGCTGTATCGGCTGCTGCCGCCTGGCTCAGGACCATGGGGAGGGTGGCGAGGACAAGCGCGCCGGTCAGGATCGATCTGATGGTGATGGTCATTGAGAAATCCTCTCGTCTTTTCGGTCAGCGTGGATCGCTTCGCCGATGCAAGGGACCCTAGACGGATGGCGTTGTCGTCGGTATCCAACTGACAATGACCAGATTGGTGAGTAAGACTTTACAATGATGCTGGATTTGAACCTGTTGCTGCTGTTTCTCGCCGTGG
Source organism: Rhizobium sp. Q54 (assembly GCA_943372805.1). Lineage (GTDB taxonomy): Bacteria > Pseudomonadota > Alphaproteobacteria > Rhizobiales > Rhizobiaceae > Allorhizobium. The sequence continues at coordinate 2,558 of CALSAF010000173.1, read as the reverse complement.
CCGAGGAGCAGAGTTTTGCCGCCGCCGCCCGCCGCCTCGGTGTAACCCGTTCGGCTGTCAGCCAGGGCGTTCAGCGGCTTGAAAACGCTTGTGGCATCGCGCTTGTGGTGCGCACGACGCGCAGTGTTCGGCTAACCGAAGCCGGGACAAAACTGTTGGCGATGCTCAGCCGTCCGATGGCGGACATCGGGGCGGCACTGGAGGATCTCGGCGGGGATATGAGGCCTGCGGGGCACTTGAAGATTGCCGTTACCTCGATTGCCGACGCCTTTCTATCCGGGCCGCTGCTTGGCAGCTTTGCCGAGGCGCATCCTGATATCACCATCGATGTAACGGTGACTGACGAGACCTGGGACATCGTTTCCCGCGGCTTCGATGCGGGCGTGCGGCTGGGCGAGGTGATCGAAAAGGATATGGTGGCGATCCCGTTGACGGGTGCACAATGCGAGGCGGTGGTCGCTTCACCTGCCTATCTTGCCCGTCACGGCGTGCCGCAGCATCCGAAGGAGCTTGCCGGGCATCGCTGCATCGGCTGGCGGCCGGCGCCGCACGAGGTTCCTGCACCCTGGGAGTTCGAGGAGGACGGGCACAGCTTCGACGTGGCGATTACGCCGCAGATGACCACCAACGATCTGCGGTTGATGCTTCGCATGGCGTTGGCGGGTGCGGGGCTCACCTATGCGGTGCGCGAGACCTTCGAGCCATATCTCGCAAGCGGCGAACTCGTCTCGGTGCTCGACGGCTATCTGAAGCCCTATCCGGGCTTCTATCTCTACTTTCCCAATCGCCGCAACATGCCGCCCAAACTGCGTGCTCTCGTCGATCACGTGCAGCGCTATCGGCGGGTCCAGCGCACAGGCTAGAGGCCAACCTTACTGTGCCAGATGGGCGAATTCGGCGACGACCTCTTCGTAAACGCGGCGCTTGAAGGGCACGATGAGACCCGGCAGGTCCTGCATCGGCTTCCAGGCCCAGGCGTCGAATTCCGCTTCATGCCCACCGGGCGGCGGGTTGATGGCAATCTCGCTTTCGTCACCTTCGAAGCGGAAGGCGAACCAGCGTTGAGTCTGGCCGCGGAACTTGCCCTTCAACCCGATCCCGATCAATTCGGCGGGAAGATCGTAATTGATCCAGCGGCTCGCCTCGGCGAGAAGTGATACAGTTCGAATGCCGGTTTCCTCATAGAGTTCGCGCATGGCGGCCGGCAAAGGATCCTCACCCGGGTCAATACCGCCTTGCGGCATCTGCCAGAGCTGCGGCGAGCCATCATATTCGGAATTGCCCTCCGGGATACGCTGACCGGACCAAACCAGGCCCTCCTGGTTGAGCACCATGATGCCAACGCAGGGACGATAGGGCAGGTCCTCGGTTTTTATCTGCGGTTTGGTCACTCCGGGCTTTGTCATGGTGTCCTCAGGGTCTGTTTTCGTTGGCCAAGGCGGAAACGCCGACGAATTCGATGCCGCGGGCAACGGCCTCGTCGCGCCACTCGGCGACGGCCTCGATCGTCTCGTCGAAGGCGGCTCCTACGCCAATCGCCTGGCCGTTGCGCCTTGCTATGCGCTCCAGTTCATCGAGCTTGGCCAAGATCGCCTGACGATCAACCTGCGCGTCGATCATGACGTCTGCATAGCCATGCGGCAAGCCAATTGCCTTGGCGAACTCACCGGAGAGCGAGCGGGCGGTGGAGCCATCATCGAGGAAAAGCAGCCCGCGCTTGCCGATGTCCCGCATCACAGGGTCCATGGCCTTGTCGTCTGCGAGAAAGCGGGCCCCCATATAGTTCATGATACCGGTGTAGTTCGTGATCTGGGCCATCGCCAGATGCAGGTTGGCGAGATTGGCGTCTGCCGTCTTCCCGGATAACAACGTTCCGCGTCCTGGATCATTGGCCGGATAGTCGAAGGGCTCCATCGGCACTTGCAGGACGATCTCGTGGCCTTTGCGGCGGGCCTCCTGCATCCAGCGCTGCAGGCTGTTGCCGGTGGCGGCGAAGGCAAGCGTGATGTCCTCGGGCAGGTCGCGGATCGCCTTCTGGCTGCCGGTCTGGCTGAGGCCGATACCGCCGATCACAATGGCGATGCGGGTGCCACGGGCGCCAGACCAGGGCCGTGCATAGAAGTCGACCGGGCGCAGGCCTGAGCCTGAGACGACCGGCAGCTTTCCTGCATCCGTCACTTCGATCAAATCCTCGTTCGGCTGGCCGGCCAGTCGCGGATCCTGGGTGGATGCCGTACCTATGACGACCGGGCCGCTACGCGTATTCGGGATGAATGTGGTGACCACATTGCCGTCGGGCGTCGTGGTACGGCGGATGACGGCACCGTCATTCGGACCACTTGTGGCGATTCCTGCGGATGTCTCGGTCCGTTGCCGATCTGCCTCGCTGTCGACCAGGTTTGCCTGTTCCGGCGGCGCCGGAGTTAACGCGACCGGCGGTTCGCTGCGCAGTGCCATGGGTGAAAGTGAGGTCCAAGCGGACAGGCTGGCAAGAATGATGACGGCAACCACGGACGATACAGTGGACAGATGGAGGTGCCCTTTGCCGTGTCTCTTGC
>CALSAF010000172.1:0-10564 GCA_943372805.1 Rhizobium sp. Q54 | reverse complement strand
ATCCGAAGAGGCACGCCCAAGCGGCGGATCACCTTCTGGGCCTCCTTGGGCTTGGCGAGCGGCTGGACTACCGTCCGGCGAACCTGTCTGGCGGGCAGAAACAGCGTGTGGCCATCGCACGCGCGCTTGTTTCGAACCCCGACATCATCTTCGCCGACGAGCCGACCGCAGCGCTCGACAAGGTCAGCGGAATGACGGCGGTGCGCCTGTTCAAGGAACTTGGTCGCGCGCGTGGTACCACGACCGTTATGGTCACCCACGATTCCCGCATCCTCGATCTCGCGGATCGCATCATCACGCTGGAGGACGGCAGGATCATCGAAGATCGCGCGGCATCTGGCGCCTAGGCAATACTGCGGCAATGAAGGTGCCAATAGTGGGTCGAGATCGCCCTCGTTGGACTACTCTGTGTTGATTTCCACTGAGGGCATTCGTCAAGCAGAATGGCCTCCTTGTCGAGGAAGCAGAAGGCAAAGGCCCTGCCGAACGTATCGTTCTCTATGAAAATACCGACGGCGGAGAAATCAGACGCATCGCTACCATCGTTCTGCGAAAGGGCGAGAAGGAGAGTCGTCGCATGGCGCCAGCGGATCATAGTAAGCCGCGGCAAGAAGAGGTGTCGCGAGGGAGCACCTGTGTCTCAGGTCAGCGATCGATCCCTATGATCGCTGCCATTCCCCGCCTCGGGGCGGCTGGCTGGCTCCCGAAGTGTGATACTTTCGCCGAGCTGGCAGAACCAAACTGCCTCCGACTGGTCGACTGCGACGCAAAGACGATGAACGACAACAGCGCGAAAATCAACGCCGGGCCAGGCCTAGCCACAAGTCGTTAGCAGCTGGAGACCTTGTCGCGAGAGAGTATGAACGCCACGGGGCGCTCATGGAAGCGCTGAGGCTGTCCGCGGCTGATAAGGACGCTGCCCAGGAGCCGGCGAACAAGACTGACGTCGAACGGTAGGCCGTCCTTCCTGCGAGGCAGCAGCGCCTACAGGTTCGTCTGTTCCAGCGCCCTCCGCACCAGGGCGCATCTGGTGTCGATGATTTTCCGGACGGTCTTCAGGATTGGATGGTAGGTGCCGATCTCGGACATCTCTTCCAACAATGCGTCGGCTTCCAGCCCAATCGTGTCCGCCATGCGGACCAGCTCGCCGGCAAGCATGCGCGTCGCGGCCTTGTTGGACGGCACGAGCGATGCCCAATGCTCCATCTGGATGGTGTCTGGCAGTGACCTGCCGCCGAGTGCCATCGCCAATTTCTTTGACAGTCGTGGATAGGCCGCCGTGCAGATGGCGTCATACATCGGTGCCAGGTCCGGCGCCTTCCCACGATAGAGCAGGGCATAGTTCTTGGCATGAGCGTCGGCATTGCCGATCAAGTAGTGGAATATGAGCATTCGCTGGAAGCGCAATGTCTCGGCCGCAGGCTTGGCCGTTGTCTGCCGGATCAGCTGGAGGGAGTGACTGATGCCAGGGCCACCTTCTTCCTCATATTTGAGCTCCGGAGGCACGCTCAGCGCCTGGCAGAAGTCTTCCTGGTGAAGCCGCTCGATCCGCCCGTCCTCAAGCGCCAGGCGATCGTAGCGCTCGACCAGGAAGTAATCGACCTTGCCAGCCGTGCCCTTCGACACAGCGGGGACATCGAGGCCGAGGCGCCGCCCCAGGCTCATGCAGAACACTTCGTTCTCCACCGTGCCATCGAGTCCCTCGATGAAGGGTTTCAGAATGTGTGTCGTCGGTCGGCCGCCCCGAGGCAGCAGTATCCGGCCCTTGAGGACGGTGACGGCGAGCTTGTCCTGGGCGCCGGCAAGCGAAAGGCGCACGTCGGCTTCCCCGCCGAGCAGGGGCCTCTGTCTGAGCAAAGAAAGGATCTCTTCCAGATGCTTCTCATCGAGCACCTCGGCATCGTCTGTCGTCGAAGCCGGTGGGAGCTGTCCTCGCGGAACAAGCGACAAGGCGCCCGCACATTCGCCACCGATGACCTCGAGCAGCCCGAAGGCGTTATCGGAGGATATGCCCAGTGCTGCAGCCAATCGACGTCTGGCGCCTTCATCAGGCAAGAGGCCAGAGAAGAATGGGCGGGCGATTCGATCGGCAAAAGGTTCTTCTCGCACCGGTAGGGACAGCGATACGGCCACTGGATCGCTGGCGAGGTAGTCGCCGTCATAAGTGAAGGTCAGCGAGGCGTCGCTGTCCTGTTTGAGCTCGCCGGCCTTTCGATCCTTGAGATAGACGTCCAGCACGCGGCTCATGTGGAAGCACCGCGGGAGGTGATGCTCACAGTCAAGCCGAGCGTTTGCATTACGGTCAGAGCCAGTCCTACGCGACAGCTTTCCTTGCCGCTCTCCAGTTCGCGCACGAACCGCACGCCCACGCCCGCGACGCCGGCAAGTTGTTCCTGGGTCAGTTGCTGACGCTTTCGCTCGGCGCGGATAAGCTGACCGAGAGCTACGCTATCAGAGATCGTTGCCATGTCATTCATCCCTTTCGGGACGATTGAACCATAATCGTTGAGTAATTGCACGAAAAAGAACCGAACGGGACGATCGCAGCCTGAGGCGTCCATCAGGGACCCAAATCAACCCGATCGGGACTCACAGCAAGCCATGGGCAGGGAGGCGCCTATATAGAGGGCAACCAGCCGTTCGCCTCGGGTCGGTGTGATCCGGAAAAGTGGTTCGGAAAACTGTTCCGGTTGCCCTTGACGCAGGTCGGCTAAGTGTCTGAAAAATATGAAAAATGAGAGATTGGCTGGGGAGCCTGGATTCTCACATGATTTCAAAGGCTTAATAAAAACGCCTTTGATTTCCCTCTGTTTTCCTGCCGCGAGCGACCGTGGATGCCATCTTTGTGCACTGGCTTTGGGCCGACGTCAACATAGCGAGAGAGCGGCAATTATTTCCGCGTGGCCGCTTCGCGTCGAAATTGCGCTGGCGTGCCAACCGCTAACGTCTTCCAGAAAGCCGATACACGTCCAATCTGGCCCAAGGGCCAACTTAATACACGTTGGCTTAATGTGGCCTTGAAGCCGAAGGCCTTGGCAGAACACGACAGGGCGGAGCGGGCAGTTAGTGGATACCAGCCAAGATGCCGTGAGGCATATGCCATCCGGAACTCGCGGAAATCCGGGCAATCGCGCTTCACGAAGAGACAGCAATCATGCTCTGCCTTCGCAACCTCGACCGACTCTCCACCCGCTCGGCTCTGACGCTGGCTTGGACCCGTTCAACGCCCCCAAAACATGCGAAGCTCTTCGGGGCGATCTGTCTGGAAAGCGCGCACACCAAGGTCCAGAAGCTTTCCCCAAACCGCCTGTGGATCCTTGACTGCGCGGGCGTCGCTGAATTCAAGCGAATGCACTGGATCGAGCGTATTGGTCCAGATCCCGACATTCATGGTCTCGAGCTCCTTGGCCAGTTGGAACAATTCACCTTCGTCCTCAAAGAGAATTTCCACGATTGGTGCGCTTGTCGTTTTCGCGATCTGGGTGACGCGCTTGCAAAGACCGCCCTTTGGGGTGTCCAGGATCACCGGCATGAATGCCACTTTTCCAAACCAGGGCCGCGACACGAAATCTGATCCGTCGTCGTCCTCGCGTACGATCATCTTCATCAGGACCTGTTTCTCCATGTTCATCGAAAGAACAAGGGCGCAGGCGGCATCAAGATCACGGCGATGCTTGGTATCCAGGTTCAAGAGCCCCTTGCCGCGGACAGCTTCCAAGACTTCGGCGAGCCCGGGAAGTGACAGTTCCGTCTCGGGATTGGCGTCACCGCCATCGCGAGCCTTCAGCCGGATATCGGCGATATCACCGGCGCTCAGGTCCTGAACCCGACCGCTGACATTGGTCGTGCGGTCAAGTTCATCGTCATGGATCACGATCAAGGTGCCGTCAGCAATCGACTGCACGTCGATTTCGACCATGTCGGCGCCGAGGTCGAAAGCCGAGAGGATGGCTGCAAGAGAGTTCTCCGGCAAACTGCGCCAGTCACCGCGATGAGCGATGATCCAGGGTCTGCTGGAGAGAGTGCGAAGGGCCTGGCTGATGTTCAGGGGGCGGCTTGTCATGAATGTCTCAACTCTTTGGATAATTGGGGGGTATTGGTGTGGAGAGGCGGGGGCGAAGACAGAATGACGTCTTCGCCCCCGCTGACCGGTTTCGGGAGGCGAAACCGGGTCAGTGCGTGTGCTTAGCGCTGGAAAACGTGTTCGATGACTTTTGGAATGACATCACCGCTGGGCAGGGGGGCACCCCAGTCACGGCGATTGATGCGGTCTTCGGCGGGGACCAGCGCAAAGCTGCTTTCGGCATCGGCATTTGCTGGTGCAGTGCCGAATTCGCGATTGAACAAGGTCTGCGTTTCCGCCGAGGTCAGCCAGGCCGCAAGAACCAGAGCGGCCGCAGGATGTGCGGCATTTTTCGGGATCGAGACAACATTGCCGCCGCCATTCATGCCGAAGTCAGGAACATAGCATTTGAAGCGATCGGAGACCTCGCCACGCTTCATGTTGCCCGCCAGGAAGTCCTCCCAGGTTGCGACGAGCGTGAATTCACCGGCGTTGAAACGCGACAAGGTGTCGGCATTCGACGCGGTCAGGACGTAGTTGTCTTCATTGGCGATGAACCAGTCGAACACAGGCTGCAGGTCGGGTGTTTCGGCGACGGTGCTGTCCGGGGTGATGCCTAGGATGTTGCGGGCAACATTGTGGATCAGCGACGGCCCGGAGCCGCCATTTTCAAAGTTGAAGCCGAGCTGCGCCGGATGCTTGGCCATCCAGGCAGCCAGTTCCTCAAGCGTGTTGGGAAGTTCGCTCTCCTCAACCCGATCCGGATCATAGGCCATGCAGGTCTGATTGCCCCAGAACTGGGCCCCATATCCCTTCCAATCGGCACCTTCGACAATGTTCGACAGGGCATCACCTTCCGGCAGGACAGCAACGATCGGTCCCATGAAGAGATCGGTCGGGTTCAGCTTGAAGGCTGTTGCGCCTCCCATCGAGATGAGGTCGACATCGGTCTTCTCGATGTCTTTCTCGGCCATGACCTTGCTGACGACATCGTCGGCGGTGTTGACGTCGGGGATCGTGACCTTGATGCCGAATTTTTCTTCGAAGGCCGCAACGACGGTGCGGAATTCCGGCTCGAAATACCAGTTGAACCAGGTTACCTGGCCCTCTTGCTTGGCCTGTGCGACGATCTCGTCCCAAGACTTCGACAACAAGGTTTCGTTCGCCAGGGCTGGCGAGCATGCAAGTGCCGCGAATGCGGTCGTCATGATAAACTTACGCAACATTTAGTCCTCCAATGATTGCGTGGGTGATCAGCCTTTTCCCGAGATGTTGGCGGGATTGGCGGATTGCATGAGCCGTTCGAGGACCAAGAGCAGGATCACATTCGGAACGACGAGAATGATGGCGACGACAGCCGCGTTGGGGCGGATGAAATCGTAGCCGAGATAGGAGTAGAGAATGGTCGGGACCGTGGTGAAGGACGGCGAGCCAACGATGAAGGCGAGCGCAAATTCCTCGATCGACAGGATGAAAACGATCAGATAGGCGGCAAGCAGGCCCGGCCGGATCACGGGCCAATAAGCGGTGCGAAAGACGCCGATGGGAGAGGCACCGAGATCACGGGCGGCGTTGATGACGTCCCTGCTCACCTGTGAGAACGAAACCGTGAGGATCCGGACCGCATAGGGAAGAAACAGAACCACATGGCCGATGAGCACGGCGAGGTAACGTGAATAGGCGCCCAGCGAGACAAGGATCGAGGCGAAGAAGACGGCCGTTACGAAACCGGGAAGCACAATTGGCGTCAGCATCAGGATCTGTGCTGCCGTCTTGCCCGCAAATTCATATCGGCCGAAGGCATAGGCTGTTGGCATCGCGAGGATGATCGCGACCACGCCCGCCACCGGAGCCAAGGAATACGAGTTGATCATCGCGGTCTTTAGCGAGGATGTTTCCCACATGATGGTCCAGCGTTCGAAGGAGAGCGCGGGTGGCAGGATGTCGGGATAACTCCAGGCGGTGCCGGGATCGACCAGCGACCAGAGAACGGCCATGGCAAAGGGAACAGCAATCCAGAAGACCAGCGTTGCAATCAAGAGGCCGGCCAGCACGGAATTCAGGGTTTTGGAGGTCATCACGCGCGCTCCATGGCTTTGGTGAGGAGCTGCACCAATCCGGCAAACAGGACCGATCCGAGAAGTGACAGGACCATCAGCGTCACGCCGATCACGGCTGCCGCATTCCAGTCATTGTGATTGATGCCCTGATAGGTCACCATCAGCGTGGCGAGCGAGTTTTCCCGCGTCGGCCCCGCCACAGCCTGGAAGGTGTAGTCGCCGGCGGCTCCGATGAAGATGAGAATGAGTGCGGCCTGCATCGCTTTGGCGGTCAGGGGAACAACCACCTTGCGAAACCGGTCGAAGCTGCCGGCCCCAAGATCCTGTGCTGCATTGAGAACGCTGTCTGGGATGCTTGCTACCGCACCCGAGAGAAGGAGGAAGGCAAGTGGAAGCTGCTTCCAGACCTGAAGCGCAATGATCGCATAGCCATTGCGGTCATTCTGCATGCGAACCGGCTGATCCCAGATGCCGGCAAGCACAAGCACTTCATTGATGATGCCATGATAGGAAATGACATTGATCAGCAGGAAAGCAGCCACCAGTCCCGGCACGAAATAGGGGATCTTGATCAGCGCCGAGAGGAGCAGAGAGCCACGAAACGGGCGGCGCAGCCAGATGGCCAGAGGATAGGCGATGGCGACCGCCAGCGTCGCCGAAGTGACGGCAATATAGCCTGACCAGCGCAAGGCCCGCCAATAGCGGCCTGTCTCGAACATTTCCTGCCAATGGGCAAGGCTGAGCATGTCCTCGCCATTGAAGTTGTAAAGGCCGAAGGATTGGGCGAAGGCCCGATACAGAACCATCGACATCAAGACCACCACAAGGCCAAGCCCGGGCGTTAGCAGAAGTGCGATCCGAAACCCGCTAGGCATGGGTGGCCTCCTGTTCCAGAACCACGACCCGGTCAGCCGGAACACTGAAGGCGACATCCTCACCGATACTGAGATCGAGAGTGCCTGGCAGTTGCAGACGCACCGTCTCATGCTCGGCCTCGACAAACAGGTCGAGATAGCTGCCCTGGAAGGCTGCGGCCTTGACCTTGCCCTTGAGTGGGCCTCCCAGGGTCACGGCTTCCGGTCGCCAGCAGATCGATGCCTCGCTGCGATCAGGGGCGTTGACGCCAAGCAGCCCAAAGGGTGTCTTGATCTGCCCATCGGCAATCCTGCCTGAATGCAGATTGGCGGCCCCGATGAAGTCAGCGACAAAACGGGTCCGTGGCTTGAAATAGATATCGCGTGGAGATCCGGCCTGCTCGATCACACCCCTGTTGAGCAAGAAGACCTCGTCTGACATGGCAAGCGCTTCCGCCTGGTCATGGGTCACATAAACTGCGGTGAAGCCGAGTTCCCGCTGCAGGCTGCGGATTTCCGTGCGCACCTGATCACGAAGCTTGGCATCCAGATTGGAAAGGGGCTCATCAAAGAGCACCAGCCCGGGCTCAACGGCGAGGGCGCGAGCCAGCGCCACCCGCTGCTGCTGCCCACCCGACAGTGCATTGGGAAGCTTCCCGGCATGCCGCTCAAGCTCCATCTGAGACAGAAGTGAACTGACCCGGCGTGCAGCCTCCGAGCGTTGCACGCGCTTCTGGCGCGGTCCGAAGGCGATGTTGTCTTGGACGCTCAGATGCGGAAACAGGGCGTAGGATTGAAAACACATGGCCGTATCGCGCATTTCCGGCTTCAACGCCGTGATATCGCGACCATCCATGAGCACCCGACCCTGGGTCGGCTGCAGGAAGCCGGCAATGATGTTGAGAAGGGTTGTCTTTCCGCAACCCGACGGACCCAGCAGCGTGACAAAGGCACCGGATTTCACCGTCAGCCTCATGTCGCGCAAGGCCTCAAAGTTGCCAAAGCGCATGGCAACATTCTCAATTTCCAGATTTGGCATCTCTCCCCCTTGCGGCTCCGCGTTGGCACTCCACGCAGGAACAATATTACACCTTGTGTGTAATTATTTATACGCTTAGTGTGTAATATATGTGACGGCAAGAGGTTTTCTTGATTCGAGCCGCTCTCGCACCGGAAACCGTCCACGAGGAGGAAGCCGTTCTGATACATGACCAGCACGCGCTCAGCGGAAACCAGAAGATCATTCTGGACATCGTCAGGCGGGGCAACGCCATCCCTCGATCCGCCATCGCCGATCAGACAGAACTGACCCAGCAGTCCGTTCACCGCCTTGTCGACCAGTTGCTGGAGGACGGGCTTGTCACACTGCATGAAGGTGAAAAAAAAGGGCCAGGCAAACCGAGTCCGATTATCCGGCTCAATCCCGAAGCGTCCCATAGCATCGGCGTGCTGGCCAATACCGATTCCGTGGTGATCTGCATCGTTGACCTGACAGGTGCAACGGTCCGAGAACGTCGCCTGCCCATGGACATGACCGAGCGGTCAACGGCTCTGGCACGCATCCGCGGCGAACTCGACGGCATGCTGAAGGATGCGGGGCTGGACATCATTAGGTGCTGCGGCATGGGTTTCACGATGCCCGGCTATTTCGTCGGCCCCAACCGCGCCTTCAATGCTCCTGAACCCCTGCGGGACTGGTCACTTGTCGATCTTCGCCCGGAGCTTCAAGAGGTTTTCGGGCTTGATGTCCTGGTAGAGAATAGCGCGACGGCAGGTGCCATCGGTGAAGCGCTGAATGGCGTAGGCAAGCGCTTCGACACCTTTGCCTACCTCGCATTCGACTATGGCTTTGGCGGTGGGATCATCCTCAATGGTGCACCTCTGACGGGTGCCAATGGCAATGCCGGCGAGTTTTCGACGATTTATATGGATCCGGACGAGCAGGAAAATCGTCCGGCGCTGCGCGGCCTCGTCAAGGACTTGGAGGCGCAGGGTATCACACTGGGGGGTGTTGAAGACCTGCGCCAGAACTTCGATCCGAAGTGGCCCGGCGTAGAGGACTGGATCACACGTATCATGCCGCAGCTCAACCGCATCGTGGTCGGGCTGCACGGCATCCTCGATCCGCAGGCCATCGTCTTTGGCGGTCAGATCCCGTCAGCTCTGGCCGAACTCCTGATCCCACGCGTCCAGTTTCCGCTGAAGGCACGATATGACACGCCGTGGCCGCGGTCTGTGCTCGTCAAGGGGGAAGCCGTCGGCGAACCGGCCGCCACGGGCGCTGCCCTGATGGTTCTGAAATCCCGCTTTTTCTTATGAAGGACAAGACCATGAAAGAAGACCGGCTGGACACGCTCCGCCATGCATTGGAAGCGACCCTGCGAAAGGCCGGTACGCTTGCGCTCGACCGCTTCCAGCGCAGGGATTTCACCACCCTGAGCAAGGGCGCGCAGGACTTTGTGTCGGAAGTGGATCGTGAGACCGAGACACTTCTGAAGAAAGACCTGGCGGACCTTTGCCCCGAGGCCGGATTTCTCGGTGAGGAATATGGCGGCAAGATCGAAGACCTTAGCTGGGTGATCGATCCGATCGACGGGACGAGCAATTTCGTTCGAGGCATCCCTCTCTGGTGTCTCTCCGTGGCTCTCGTTGAAAGGGGACGCCCAGTCATCGGTGCAATCTACGACCCCAATGCGGACGAAATGTTCAGTGCAGCTTTGAACCGAGGCGCGACATTAAACGGCAAGCCGATCGCGGTTTCCCAGGCGGAAGCAGCCGATACTGCCATCCTCGGGATCAGCTTCAGCTTCAAGTCCGACCCGGAGCGGCATCACGCCGTCTTGCGGCGCATGATGGAGCAAAGGGGCCTCTACCGCTTCTTTGGTTCCGGAGCCCTGGCGCTCGCCTATTGTGCCGCAGGCAGGACAGATGGCTTCTGGGAAGACTGGATGATGCCCTGGGATGTGGCGGCCGGACTGATCCTGGTCAGCGAGGCTGGCGGCATGGTCTCCGACTATCGTCAGGGCGATGGCTGGGAAAAGGGGAACGCGATACTTGCGACGAACCGCAACCTCGCATCCATGTTGAGCGATGTAACGGGGATGTCATTGATTGACCCCAAAGGTTGAGGCGGTTTGCACAAGCAGCCTTCGGCTGACCAGAGGCGAGCCTTTTGAGCTAGCTTTTGTGCATGTTGCGATATCCACTGCAGGTACTGTCCGGTCGCCGCCGTGTTTGTATCATTGCTCTTGGGTCCCCAGCCAGTTTTTCGAGACCCGTTTCAGTACGACGGATGCCCTGGCGAATAGCAGCCAGCATTGCTCAAGCTGTTGAGAAGGCGTCGCTTTTTTCTGTGAGAAACAGTCGATGATTTTGTGCGGAAAACCGACCTAAAATGGCCCGCCTGGAGAGTCTGGATTCTCATATGATTTCAAAGACTTAACAAATTCGCCTTTGATTTTCCTTTGTTTTCCTGCTGCGAGCGATCGTGGATGCCATCTTTGTGCCCTGGCTTTGGGCCGACGTCAATATGGCGGGAGAGCGGCAATACTTTCCGCGCCTCTTCTAGAGATCGGCTTTAGGCGGCT
>CALSAF010000171.1:0-10662 GCA_943372805.1 Rhizobium sp. Q54 | reverse complement strand
TGCCTTGACACCCGTGAGATCGACCGAAGCATCAATCAGGGCGCGGAACAGATCGATGTCATAATTGTCGTGCTTGCCCTGCAACAGCGCGGCAACGCGCTCCAGTCCCATGCCGGTGTCGATCGACGGACGCGGCAGGTTGATGCGCTCTTCCTTCGTCACCTGCTCATACTGCATGAAGACGAGGTTCCAGATCTCGATGAAACGGTCACCATCCTCTTCCGGCGAGCCCGGAGGGCCACCCCAGATATGATCGCCGTGATCATAGAAGATTTCCGAGCAGGGACCGCAGGGACCGGTATCTCCCATGGCCCAGAAATTGTCGTTGGTCGCAATGCGGATGATCTTGTCGTCGGAGAGCCCGGCGATCTTCTTCCACAGGGCGTGGGCCTCGTCGTCGGAGTGATAGACGGTGACCAGCAGGCGATTGCGGTCGATGCCGAATTCCTTGGTGATCAGGTTCCAGGCGAGCTCGATGGCCCGCTCCTTGAAATAATCGCCAAAGGAGAAATTGCCGAGCATTTCGAAGAAGGTGTGGTGGCGGGCGGTATAGCCGACATTGTCGAGGTCGTTGTGCTTGCCACCGGCGCGCACGCATTTCTGCGCGGTCGCAGCGGTCGAATACGGGCGCTGTTCGAGACCGGTGAAAACATTCTTGAACTGTACCATGCCGGCATTGGTGAACATCAGCGTCGGGTCATTGCGCGGCACCAGCGGGCTGGAGGAAACGACCTCGTGACCGTTCGTCTTGAAGTAATCGAGAAAAGTCGACCGGATGTCGTTTACACCGCTCATGTCACGCCCTTCATTCAGGCCGGGAAGCCGGCCAATTTGCAAAATCAATGGCTTTTATCGCCCGGCATCAACGCTGTCCAGCAGCAGCAACGAAAACGACCGCGTCTCGAAAGAAACGCGGCCGCCAAACTTTCACAAGACTTGCGAGAAACTTACGCGTCGTCGGCACCATCCGCATCATTGGCGTCAGGGCCGCCGTTCTGCAGGAATTTTTCCGCGATCAGGCCGGCATTTTGACGCAGCGCCATCTCGATCTCCTGGGCAACCGCAGGATTGTCGCGCAGAAAGAGCTTGGCGTTTTCACGTCCCTGGCCGAGGCGTTGGCTGTTGTAGGAGAACCAGGCGCCAGACTTTTCGACAATTCCGGCCTTGACGCCGAGATCGACCAGTTCGCCGGTCTTCGAAACACCCTCGCCATACATGATGTCGAATTCGACCTGCTTGAAGGGAGGCGCCATCTTGTTCTTGACGACCTTCACGCGTGTCTGGTTACCGACGACCTCTTCGCGATCCTTGACCGCACCGATACGGCGGATGTCCAGGCGCACTGAAGCGTAGAACTTCAACGCATTACCGCCCGTCGTCGTTTCCGGCGAACCGAACATCACGCCAATCTTCATGCGGATCTGGTTGATGAAAATGACCATCGTCTTCGACTTGGAGATCGAGGCGGTGAGCTTGCGCAGCGCCTGGCTCATCAGGCGCGCCTGCATGCCAGGAAGGCTGTCGCCCATTTCGCCTTCGATTTCAGCACGCGGTGTCAGCGCTGCGACGGAGTCGACCACGAGCACGTCGATGGCGCCGGAGCGCACCAGCGTGTCAGTGATTTCGAGCGCCTGCTCCCCGGTATCCGGCTGCGAGATCAACAGGTTCTGCAGATCGACGCCGAGCTTGCGGGCATAGACCGGATCAAGCGCGTGTTCAGCATCGACAAAAGCGCAGATGCCGCCCTTCTTCTGGGCTTCGGCGATGGTCTGCAGCGCCAGCGTCGTCTTGCCCGAGCTTTCCGGGCCGTAAATTTCAATGATGCGCCCCTTCGGCAGACCGCCGATGCCGAGCGCGATATCGAGGCTGAGCGACCCCGTCGAGACCGTCTCGACTTCGACCACGCTCTCGTTCGCGCCGAGCTTCATGATCGAGCCCTTGCCGAACGAGCGTTCGATCTGCGAGAGCGCCGCTTCCAATGCCTTGCTTTTATCCACCGATTTGTCCTCTACAAGCCGCAAAGAATTCTGTGCCATTCGATCCACCTTTAGGTTATTGAGGCCGCATAGGCAATGAAGCCGCCGATGGGCAACTTGTACTCTTTTTGTTCTCGCTTTGCAAGAGCACATCAAACGATTGATTCAAAATCGTTTTCGCAGGAGTGTTCGAAACATGTTCTGCCACGTCGATCGCTGGCGGCACGGCGACGGTTGGCGGCACGTCCGACGGAGTTGAAGGCAGTTTCGATTCGACATTCGCAGAGCCCGGGAGCCGATACATGACATTAGAAATCCTGGCGGTCGGTGGCGCCCATATCGACCGCCGCGGTCGCATTTTTACCGATACCAAACCGGGAGCCAGCAATCCCGGGCAATGGTTCGAGGAGGCGGGCGGTGGTGTCTTCAACGCCGCCTGCAATCTGTCCCGCCTTGGGCGGCAGATCCGCCTGGTCGCACCGCGCGGCGGCGATGCGGCAGGCCACACTGTGGCCGAGGCCGCTGAGCGTGCAGGCCTTGACGATCACCCGGTAATGTTCCTCGACCGAGCCACGCCGAGCTACACGGCGATCCTGGAGCGCGACGGCAACCTGATCATCGCGCTGGCCGACATGGCGCTTTATGACGCCTTCACAGCAAGGCGGCTCAGAACGCGTTCCATGCGCGACAGTCTGGCCGAAGCGAGACATGTGCTGACTGATGCCAACCTGCCCGCCGAGACGCTGGCAACACTGGCGGCAAACTGCCATGCGGCCGGACGCGGCATCTCAGCGATCGCCATCTCCCCGGCCAAAGTGGTGAAGTTCGAGCGCGCCCTGCCTCATCTCACCCATCTCTTCATGAACGGTGCCGAAGCCGAAGCGATTGCCGGCAGCCGCCCTACGGATCCCACAGGTTGGCCCGCACTTTTGCGGGCAAAGGGACTGAGGGGCGCAAGCGTAACAAGCGGCGGCGGCCCGACCATAGCCTTTGATGCGGAAGGTGTCGCAGTCATGGAACCTGTGCCACTCGACAAGATAGCCGACGTGACTGGCGCCGGCGATGCCTTCGCGAGCGGTTTCCTGGACGCCCGCCTTTCCGGCGCCTCGCTGGCCGAAGCGCTGCGTCGCGGCACGGCCAGTGCAGCCATTACCCTCGCCTCGCCCCATGCCACCGACGAGAATCTCTCGGAAGAAAGGCTCAAGCGACAGTTGGCACTTGTCCCGCCGGCCCGTTTCCTGTCATGAGAACCTGAATTTCAAAGCGGAAGATCCCCCCATGACCCGTTCCATCTCCCCCCTGTTGCCCATCACCTATTCGAGCGAAGTCAGCGCAGCCAAGCAGCGCGGCGCGCCGATCGTGGCGCTTGAATCCACCATCATCACCCATGGCATGCCCTATCCGGGCAATCTGCAGATGGCGCGTAGCGTCGAGGATATCGTCCGCCAGCAGGGCGCGGTCCCCGCAACCATCGCCGTCATCAAGGGCGTGCTGCATATCGGCCTTGAACCCGCCGAGCTCGAGGCGCTGGCGCAGATGGAGCACGTGATGAAGCTCTCGCGCGCCGATCTCGCCTTCGCCATCGCCGAACGCCGTAATGGCGCGACAACCGTCGCTGCCACCATGATCGCCGCCTACCGTGCCGGCATCCATGTCTTTGCGACAGGCGGCATCGGCGGCGTGCATCGCGGCGCCGAGGAAAGCTTCGACATCTCTGCCGATCTCGAGGAGCTCGCCCGCACAGCAGTCATCGTCGTCTCGGCCGGACCCAAGGCGATCCTCGACATTCCAAAGACGCTGGAAGTGCTGGAAACCCGTGGTGTGCCCGTCGTCACCTATGACAGCGAAGACTTCCCGGCCTTCTGGTCGCGCAGCTCGGGCCTCAAGAGCGTGCTGAACCTGCCAAGCCCGGCAGCGATCGCCAATTTCCAGAAGATGCGCGATCAGCTCGGCATTGACGGCGGCATGCTGATCGCCAATCCGGTCCCGGAAGCCGACGAGATCCCGCGCGAGGAGATGGAAATCTATATCAGCCGCGCGCTCGCCAATGCCGAACGCGACGAAATCGCCGGCAAGGCCGTCACGCCCTACCTGCTCGACAACATCTTCCACCTGACCGGCGGTCGGTCGCTGAAGACCAATATCGCTTTGGTCGAGAACAACGCCCGTCTGGCCGCCGAGATCGCTGTCGCCATGAACGGTTGACGCCGGAAGCCTCATCGAAACAAAAGAACCCGCCGGAGCGATCCGGCGGGTTTCTTCATTCTGTGAGACTGGAAAACGACGTCAGCCTTCGCCGTCCAACATCTCGCGCACAGCCACTGCCAACTGTTTCAGCGAGAAGGGTTTCGGCAGGAAGCCGAATTTGGCGTCCGCCGGCAGGTTGCGGGCAAAGGCGTCCTCTGCATAACCCGAAACGAAGATGAACTTGAGGTCCGGATATTTCTTGCGCAGTTCGGTGAGCAGGGTGGGACCGTCCATCTCCGGCATCACCACGTCGGAGACAACGATATCCACCTCGCCGCTCAGCTCTTCCATGATATCGAGCGCCTCCACGCCCGACCCGGCCTCGTGCACGGTATAGCCGCGGGTCTCCAGCATGCGTTTGCCGCCGCGCCGCACCGCCTCTTCGTCCTCGACGAGAAGCACCACGGCCGACTTGCCCGTAAGATCCGGGGCATCCTGGGCCTCTGTGTTACCATTGGGCTTCACAACCGTGATCGCATCCCCGTTCACGGATGCGGTGACCGCTCCCTCGATGACCGGCTGCACTTCGGGCACATGTCGCGGCAGGAAGATCCGGAAGGTCGTGCCCTTGCCGACTTCCGATTGGGGATAGATGTAGCCGCCCGACTGCTTGGCGATGCCATAGACCATGGCAAGGCCGAGACCCGTGCCTTTGCCTACTTCTTTCGTGGTGAAGAAAGGTTCGAAGATCTTGTCCATGATCTCGGGCGCGATGCCGGTTCCGGTATCGGCGACTTCGACCAGCACCATGTCTTCAGACGGCAGACCGCGATAGCCGAAGGCCCCTGCCTCGTCCGCATCGACATTGCGGGTCGACACGGTGATCGAACCACCATCCGGCATGGCGTCACGCGCGTTCACACAGAGATTGATCAGCACCTGCTCGAACTGCGAGAGGTCCGTCTTCACCGGCCAGAGATCCCGGCCGTATTCGACTCTGAGTTTGACATTGCTGCCGGAAATCAGTCGATCGACCAGCATCCTGAGATCGCCGATCACGTCGGTGAGGTTCAAGACACTCGGTCGCATTGTCTG
The DNA here is from genome assembly GCA_943372805.1 of Rhizobium sp. Q54. GTDB lineage: Bacteria > Pseudomonadota > Alphaproteobacteria > Rhizobiales > Rhizobiaceae > Allorhizobium. The sequence continues at coordinate 5,404 of CALSAF010000171.1, read as the reverse complement.
CTTGCGCGAGAAGGCGAGCAACTGGCGCACGAGAACGGCGGCGCGGTTGGCGTTGCGCTTGATCTCCATGAGATCGGCAAAGCTCGCATCCGAAGGCCGCGCCTGCAGAAGCAGGTGGTCGGAGGACAGCAGGATGGCGGTCAGCACATTGTTGAAGTCATGTGCGATGCCACCCGCCAGCGTGCCGACGGCATTCATCTTCTGTGTCTGCGCCATCTGCGCTTCAAGCGCCTTCTGGTCCGTGACATCCACCGCATAGACGATCGCCGCCTCTTCCGGCGCCTCGTCGCTCTGATCGATCACCGCATTGACGTAGAAGCGGAAATGCCGTGCATCATTGGTCGGATGCCGGCTGTCTATCGGGGCGATGTCGACCTGGCGGTCCATTGCGGCGGCCAGCGCTTCCCGGAAGCCATCCCGCTCCGTCTCGTGCAACACAACCTCGATCAGCCCGCGCCGCTCGATCTCGTCGCGCGAGATGATGTCGGCGAAGAGTTTCATGAATGGCGCATTGGTGCGCAGGATCCGCCCTTCTCCATCCACCGAGGCGATTGCCATCGGCGTATTGTTGAAGAATCTGGTGAAGCGCATGGAGGCAACCGAATCCGATTGATCTCCCCCCTCGCCCTGTTGGCGAGCGAGCACGATCGAGCGGCTCTCGCCGGGGGCTCCGTCACGGGCGGCACGAACACGATGCACGAGGCGAACCGGCAGGCTTTGGCCGTTCACGCGACGCAGGTCGAGATCGAGCGTCTCGGTCCGCGCCTGGCCAGGCTCCGCCTGAACCGAATTGATCAGCGCCATGCCTTCGCCGGCAACGAGATCGGCGATCGACATCGATCCGGGATTGAACTGGGTGAGATCGAGACCGAGCCATTCCGCCAACGTCGCGTTAAGGTAGTAAATCTCGCCCTTGCGGCCTGCAGAGAAAAAGCCGGCGGGTGCATGATCGAGATAGTCGATCGCGTGCTGCAATTCCTTGAAGAACCGTTCCTGGTCGTCACGCTCGGCGGTGATGTCGGAGATCTGCCAGACATAAAGCGCGCGGCCTCGTCCTTCGCCCGGCAACACGCGGGCCTTCAGCCTGTACCAATGCACACCCGAACCATTGGCAGTCTGGCTGCCGAGTGGTTTCAGCAGTCGAAACTCCTCGTAGCTGTCACGTCCCTCGCGCAAGCCATTGGTCAGCCTGTACAGCGCCTCGCTTGACTCGCGATGACGCGACAGCAGGGCTTCCAGCGTCTGCACTTCCGTCGCCTTGCGGGCGCCGGTCATCGTTCCATAGGCGGCATTGGCGAAGATGATCCGGCCTTCGGCATCGGTGATCAGCGTGCCTTCCGGCTGGCTCGCAAGAAACCGCCGCGCGAGCGTATCGCCGTGCGACTGCGGCATCACTTCGACGAACCCGATCACCGCGGAGACGATGAAGAAGATCCCCATCATTGCGAGAATTCCGAGAACGCCGAGTACGACCTGATTGTCGAGCTGGTCGCGGAAAAAGATGAAGGCGGCCGAGGCCGCGATCAACACGAGGGCGAGCAGCAGGATGCGCAGCGCCATGCCGGCGCCACCGCGGCGATCGACCAGGGGGCTCTCTCCATCTCGATCGTTCTGCTGTCGTGTCATTGATGCCTCTTGCCTGAGCGCACGGTTCATCGAACCAAGGGGAGAATCGGCGCTGTCACCTGTTTATCAACTTGCCGCAACAGCAAAAAGCAAAGAAAGGGTCCAAGGGCGCCCCTTCGTCGCTCTCCCACAGGATTGCCGCAATCTTGACGGAGCATCTGCCATTTCCAACCCTCTGCATCGTCGTCGAGACTGCCATGCAAGATTGCGGAGTGGAACGTCTTCTGCCAGAAAGCCAGTCAAAAGGAGCACGCAAATGCTGGACGACCTTATCTCGGCCTATGGCAATCGTTTTCTTGTGGCGGCGCTGGGGGTCAGCCTCGCCCTTCTCTGCCTGTTCATAGTGCTCTGGATCCTGCGCAATCGCGCGCCGTCTCCCTTTGTCCGCGGTGGTCGCAACCGACAGCCGCGTCTTCAGGTCCTGGATGCGGCTGCCGTCGACACCCGTCGCCGCATCGTCCTCATCCGCCGCGACAATGTCGAACATCTGGTCATGATCGGCGGACCGACCGACATCGTTATCGAAAGCGGGATCGGCGATGAGCGTCCGTATTTCAGCGCCCGGCCCGTCCATCCGCAAGCAATTGCGGGACAGCAGGACCTGCTGCAACCGGCAACCCAGGCAACGCTTCCGGTAACCGAAGCAGCCTCGCCAATGGTCGCTTCAACAGCAGCGCCCGTGGCAGCAGCTGTCGAACCACCGGCCAGGCGTCAGCCTGTCGTGGAAACAGTTCGCGCCGCGCCCCTTCCGCAGCCGGCAAGGCCACAACCGTCCACCCCGCCCCTGGCGGACCAGCACCGTCCCCAGCCAGCACCTGCGCGCAGTCAAGAAGTGGTTGCAGAGCTTCCTGCAACCGTCAATCCGGTGGCACCATCGGCCGCGACGACCGCAACACCGATGGCTGCAGTAACTGCAGCAACGGTCGTGCCCGAGGAAATCGCGGCACCGGTTCGTGCAGAAACTCCAGCAACAGATCTCGTCATACCTGCTGCACCACAGCCGCAGGCGCCCTCCATCCAGCCGACCGCAACCGTGGAGCCAGTGGTCATTGCGAACGTGGACAAGGCAACGGTCCTGTCCGCCCACGAAATCTTGCGGCAGAGCGAGGCAACGCCCCCACCGGCTCCGCGAGAGGCGCAGGACATCACCGCAGGAAGGCCACCGGTTGAAGCATGGAGAGCCGAGCCTGTCGAACGGGTGATGATGCCTGAGCCAAAGCCCGCGACCACTCAGGACATTCGCGTGGCACGCGCCGAACCCGAACCGATGCTGCCGCCCGTCATCGACACGCCGGTCGCCGAGGATCTGCTGGAAGCTGCCCGCCAAAGGGTGCTTGTACCCGCTCCAACGTCCATCCCGTCACGCCCGTTTGAACCGCAGCGGTTCGAGCCGCCAACAGACAGTCAGCCGGCAATGCGCCTGGCCGAGCCCGCAGCCCGCGACATGAGCGACTTCGAGCGCGTCCTGGAAGAAGAGATGGCCCTGCATCTGGCGACCGATCCGGCGCCGAAGGCAACGCCGCAATCCCAGCAGATCCTTCCGGAAACCCGCGCCGATCGCCCGCGCGCGCCGATCGCAGCCATTTTGCCGGAAGGCAACCGCACACCCGGTGCGGCGACCAACCCGCCGCAGCCGGGCCAGGAGCCCAATCTTCAGACGGAAATCGCGCGCATATTCGGCGAAATGTCGGCCAGCAGAAATCCGTGACAGGCGCGGGGTATGCCTGCTTGCGAGAACCCCCGAAAAGAAAAAAAGACCCGCCAATGGCGGGTCCTGGATACTCAGAAGCTCACTTTGAGGCTCCAACCTCACTCGTCGCGATAGACCTTTTCGCGACGCTCGTGACGTTCCTGTGCCTCGATCGACAGTGTGGCAATCGGACGAGCGTCGAGACGCTTCAAGCCGATCGGCTCACCGGTTTCCTCGCAATAGCCATAGGTGCCATCCTCGATCCGCTGCAGCGCGGCATCGATCTTCGAAATCAGCTTGCGCTGACGATCGCGAGCACGCAGTTCGATAGCCCTGTCTGTTTCAGAGGAAGCCCGGTCTGCGAGATCAGGATGATTGGCGCTTTCTTCTGCGAGGTGGTCAAGCGTCTCACGCGCTTCTCGGAGGATGTCGTTTTTCCAGGCGATAAGCTTGGCCCTGAAATAGGCCCGCTGGTTCGCGTTCATGAACTCATCGTCTTCCGAGAGCACATAATTGCTAAGATTGATCTTCTCACTCAACGCGATTCTCCTGAAGAACATCTCAATGGGCGGCTGTATATCCTTTCAGAGCAACCGGTTCAAGCCTTCTAGCTGTTGCAAAGTCATTTTTAAATCTGTTACATTTTTCATCTAAATTTCTATTTTTTAAGCATAATTTTCTACAAGGCCACTCCGCGACAGCAACCAGGATACCACGATAGAACGATCGATCGGACCAGCCTGGATGGTTGACGGCACGGCCCAATAACCGGTACGTCAATAGCGAGCACCATCGCACGCGGAAACCCCAACGGATGACGCCCTCCATTCTGCTTCCACAGCGTATCTATCTGCTGCGCCACGCGAAATCGGGCTGGGCCGAACCTGGCGGCCGGGATTTCGACAGAAGCCTCTCTGATTCGGGCTTCGCCGAAGCGGAACTGCTCGCGGAAACGGCAGCCGACAAGGGTTACCGGCCGGATCTCGTGGTCTGCTCGACCGCCACGCGCTGCCGCCAGACTGCCGATGCTATCAATCGCGTCTTCTCCGGGCTCGTCGAATTCCGCTATGTCGATGCGCTCTACAACGCTCCCGCCGAGGTCTATCTGGAGATTGCCAGTTCGACCCGTGGCGTGCCTGCCCTGATGCTTGTGGGGCACAACCCGGCAATCGAGGAAGTTTTTGCCCGGCTGTGCGGCAACGAAGTCATGGCCCGCACCGTGCCGGAAGGCTACCCCACATCCGGTCTCGCGGTAATCGACACCATCGAAGGCGAGCCCTTTGCCCTGCGAGATTTCCTCGTCGGCTGAACGCAAAGGCGCGACGCAGGATCTGCCTCTTTTTTGCGCCGCTTTGCACCCTTATATATTGCATCAGGGCGGAGAAACCCTTCCCGGGATCAGCGCCGCCATAGCCTCTGCAGGACAGTCCTTTGCCCCCTTCCCTCACCAGCCTGACCGATGAAGCCGCAATTGCTCTCGACAATCTTGCCGATCGGGCGGCGCATCTGGTCAACCCGACGATCCGGCTCGGCGTGACCGGCCTGTCACGCGCCGGCAAGACGGTCTTCATATCCTCTCTGGTGCACAACCTGCTGCACGGCGGGCGCCTGCCACTCTTCGAACCGATGCGGTCAGGTCGCCTGACCAGCGCAAAGCTCCAGGAACAGCCGGACGATGCCGTTCCGCGATTTCAGTACGAAGACCATATCCGCGCCTTGGTCGACCAGCGAATCTGGCCCGACTCCACCCGCGCAATTTCCGAGCTGCGCCTGACGATCGAATACCAGAGCGCCAGCACATGGAGCCGGATGCTCTCGGCGGGCCGACTGTCGATCGATATCGTCGACTATCCCGGCGAATGGCTGCTCGACCTGCCCTTGCTCGGGCAGGACTACCGGACCTTCTGCGAGAACACGACGAAACTGGCCGCGAGCGGCGTCCGGGTCGAGCTGGCCGCAGAATGGCTTGCGCTTGCTGGCACCATTGATCCGGATGCCCCGGCGGACGAAATGACGGCCCGCCGGCTGGCCGAGGCCTTCACCACCTATCTCCGGCTCTGCAAATCCGACGAGCGCTCCCTGTCGACA
>CALSAF010000170.1:0-10883 GCA_943372805.1 Rhizobium sp. Q54 | reverse complement strand
CCAAGGAAGAGATCTATTATGCGCTGGCCGGGTCCGATCCGCGCGCCATCCTCTTCACATCCGTTGCCGTTATCGGCAATGCGCTGATGTTCGTCATCGCTTTCGCTGTCGGGTTGAAACCCTTCATCGGGAAGGAAGGTAACACGCCTAAACACGCCCATGAAGGCCCCGTGCTGCTCTGGCTCGGACCGCTGACGCTGGCGGTCCTGTCGCTCGCCGCAGCCCTCTTCTCCGGCATCACGCACCGCTTCATCTCCTCGCCCATGGCAAGCGCCGTCGATGGCGAGGCCCAGACGGTCACCATCAGCCTCATTCCGCATCTTGGCGTGGCGCTGGCGCTGTCCGTCCTCACGGTCATTCTCGGTCTCGTGCTCTATCTCGGCCTTGACCGGTTGCGCAGCGCCGTCGATCGTCTGGTCACCGGCCCAGGCGTCAGCCCCGATCGCGGCTTCGACCATTTCATCGCAGGCCTCGTCCGCCTTTCCACGGTGGTCACCCGCTTCCTGCAGAACGGACGGCTTGAGACCTACATCACCGCCTCCTTCGTCTTTGTCGCCCTGGTGCTTCTGGTCACGCCGCTGGTCTATGGCGAGCTTCCGACGCGCTTCAACCTGCCGTCGGAATTCGACCTGCATGAGATGGCCATTCTCGCCATCGCCGTCATCGGGGTCATCGCCGTACTGACGGCGCGGGACCGCCTGACCGCCATCGTCTGCCTCGGCATCCAGGGTTTTGCCGTCGCGGTTATCTTCCTTCTCTATGGTGCGCCGGACCTCTCCTTCACCCAGTTCATGGTCGAGACGCTCTCGGTCGTCATCCTGGCGCTGGTCATGACCCGTCTGAAGCTGTCGCCCTCCGATCACCGCCCGGGTCTGGCGCGGCTGTTTGACGGCACGCTGGCGATCGCCTGCGGTCTCGGCTTTGCCCTGATGCTGGTCGCCTCGACCTCAGGTCCCTTTGATGCCTCGCTGTCGGCCTTCTTCGCCGAATATTCCAAGATCATCGCCCACGGGGCCAATGTCGTGAACGTCATCATCGTCGATTTCCGCGGCGTCGACACGCTGGGTGAAATCGGTGTGGTGATGATCACCGGCCTGTCGATCCTGGCGCTGATCCGCATCCGTGTCGGCCAGCCGATGATCGCCCCGCCAGCCCCGTCCGAGGTCGCCCCCGCACCGGCCCCGGCCGCCGCATCGTCCAAGGTGAAAGGCGCAAAACGCTGATGAACACTTTGATCTTCCGCACTTTCGCGCCTTTTCTCACGGCGCTGATGCTGGTCTTCTCGATCTTCGTGCTGCTGCGCGGCCACAATGAACCGGGTGGCGGCTTCATCGGTGGCCTGATCGGCGCCTCGGCCTTCGCCATCTATGGCATCGCCTTCGGGGTCCAGGCCGTGCGTCGCGCGTTGAAGTTCCACCCCATGTCGATTGCCGGCTTCGGCCTGCTGGTGTCGACTTTGTCCGGCGTCGTCTCCGCACCGCTCGGCTATCCCTTCATGACCGGCATCTGGGTCTATCCGAGCCTGTTCGGGGTCGAGGTGCCGTTCGCCACGGTCATCTCCTTCGATATCGGCGTCTATCTCGTCGTCGTGGGAACCTTCACATCCATTGCGCTTGCACTCGAAGAAAGGGATGACGGCTGATGGAAGTCATCTTCTCCCTCGTTGTCGGCATCTTCTTCGCTGCCGCCGTCTATCTGATGCTGTCGAAGAAGATCATCCGCATCCTGCTCGGCATCGTGCTGCTCGGCAATGCCGTCAACATGCTGATCTTCACCACCGGCCGCCTGACGCCTGCCATTCCGCCGATCATCCCCGGCGGGGTCGATGTGCTGCCGCTTGGCACCGCCAATCCGCTGCCGCAGGCCCTCATCCTGACGGCGATCGTTATCTCCTTCTCCTTCTTCTGTTTCCTGCTGGTGCTCACCTACCGCGCCTACCAGGACCTCGGCACCGATGACTCCGCGGAAATGCGGGTGGCAGAGCCGATGGACGATCCGTTGCCGCCGAGCGGCTACTGAGCAGGAGACACAGAGGACATCATGGCTGCCCCCACAACCACGCCCGTCGATTACGCCGCCGCCTATGTCATGGAGCCGGCGACGCTTGCCCACTGGCTGGCCGTTACTCCGATTGCGCTCTGCATCGGCGTCGGCGCGATCCTGATGATGATCCGCCACCGCACGGACTGGCATCCGCCGGTGGCGCTCACGGCTCTGGCTCTGCTGGTCGGCGTTGATCTGCTGCTGCTCATGCAGGTCATGGCTGATGGCCCGATCACCATGATGATGGGCCGCTGGCTGCCGCCCTTCGGCATCGCCATCACGGTGGACCTCACCGGCGCGCTGCTGGCCCTGGCTGCGGCCATCGTCGCCTTCGCCGGGGCGCTCTATGCCCATGTCGAAATCGGCACGAGTGGCCGCCGCTACGGTTTCTATCCGCTGCTGATGCTGCTGATGGCCGGTGTCTCCGGTGCCTTCCTGACCGGTGACATCTTCAATCTCTATGTCTGGTTCGAGGTGCTGCTGATCTCGTCCTTCGGCTTGCTTATCCTCGGCTCCGAACGCGAGCAGATCGACGGCGCGCTGAAATATGCGGTGCTGAACCTGATGGCAACCACGCTCTTCCTGATCGGGGTCGCCTATCTCTATGGCATCTTCGGCACGCTCAACATGGCCGATATCGCGCTGAAGGTACCGGCCTATGCCGAGACGGCGCCGCTGATGACACTGTCGGCGCTCTTCATCCTCGCCTTCTCGATGAAGGCGGCTGCCTTCCCGGTCAATTTCTGGCTGCCCGCTTCCTATCACACGCCGCGCGTCGTGGTGTCGGCGCTGTTTGCCGGCCTGCTCACGAAGGTCGGTGTCTATGCCCTGCTGCGCGTCATGGTCATGCTCTTCCCCGTCGAGCGAGAGGCCTTGAGCCTCGTCATCGCCGTCGTTGCGGCCCTGACCATGATTCTCGGTGCCATCGGTGCGCTCGCCCAGAATGATATCCGCCGTTTCCTCGGCTTCGTCGTCATCGCCGGCATCGGCAACATGTTGGCGGGCGTGGCGATTGGTGGCGAGATGGCCGTCGGTGCCGCCATCTTCTACGCGCTGCATTCCATCCTGCTGATGACCGCCCTCTATCTGGTCGCCGGCGAGATCGCCCGCATCGGCGGCAGTTTCCGCCTCGACCGTGTGGCGGGCCTCTGGACCGCCGCACCGGCCTTTGCCGCCCTATCCCTGGCGCTGTTCTTTGCCGGCAGCGGCCTGCCGCCCTTTTCCGGTTTCTGGCCCAAGGCACTGCTCGTCAAGGCCTCGATCGATATCGGCGCCTGGTGGCTGGCGGCCTCCGTGCTCGTCTCCGGCTTCCTCACCACCATTGCCTTCGGTCGCATCTTCCTCTTCGCCTTCTGGCGACCGGTGGCCGTCGAGGGTGCTGCCAATGCGGTCGCCCCGGCCATCTCCGCCGGTGCCCAGCGCTGGCGCATGGCGCCGATCCTGCTGCTGACCGGCTTCGTCGTCTGGTTCGGCCTCTTCCCCGACAGCCTCATCGTCGCCAGCCAGCAGGCGGCTGCCGGTCTGGCCGATCCGACCGCCTATATCCGCTCCGTCTTCCCTGAAGGAGGTGCCCGATGAGCCTTTATGCGATCAGCATCCTGATGGCGGTGATCTGGGCCACCGTCTCGGGCAGCTTCACGCTCCTCAACCTGATCTTCGGCTTCGTCCTGTCGTTGCTGACGCTCTATCTGCTGCGCGAGCGTTTCGTCGACCACGACTATACGAGCCGCAGCCGCCGCGTGTTTGCGCTGGTGCTGCTGTTTCTCGTCGAGCTCGCCAAGTCCGCATGGCGCGTGGCCATCCTCGTCCTCAAGCCGAACATGGATCTCAAGCCCGGCATCTTCGCCTATCGGCTGACGGTCAAGAGCGACTGGGAGATCTCGCTGCTCGCCAATCTCATCACGCTCACCCCCGGCACGCTCTCCGTCGATGTCTCGGAGGACCGCCAGACCCTCTATATCCATGCGATCGATTGCAGCGACGTCGAGGCGGCCCGGCGTGACATCGCCGAGGGCTTCGAGAAGAAGATCATGGAGGCCTTTGCCTGATGACCCCCGAACTCATCGTCGAATACGCCTCGATCTTCGCCATCGTCGTCCTGGTGATCGCGCTGCTACTGACCGTTTACCGCGCCGTGGTCGGTCCGACGCTGCCCGACCGCGTCATCGCGCTCGACATGCTGGTCGGCATCGTCATCGGCTTCATCGCCGTGATCGCGCTCAGGACCGGCTACACGCTCTATATCGACATCGCCATTGCGCTCGGCCTCGTCGGGTTCCTGGCGACCGTTGCCTTCGCCCGCTTCATCCTCGCCCGCGGCGTGGTCGGGGAGGGGGAGCAGGTCCAGTCCGGCCCGCAGTCGCAGCGTACCGCGGTCAAGGGCAAGACCGCCCACAAGTCTGCCAAAACAGGCAAATCGTCCAAATCTGCTGCCGCACGCGGCAAGGAGGTCAAGTGATGGCCATGCTCGCAGCCATTTTCGTCGCGTTCATCATGGTTGTCGGGGCGCTCTTCTCCCTGATCGCCGCGATCGGCCTCAACCGGCTTCCTGACCTCTACACGCGCATGCATGCGGCCTCCAAGGCCGGTACGGTTGGTTCAGGTCTGCTGCTGCTTGCCGTCGGCTTTCATGCGGCCGATGTCGCCACCTTCGGTCGTGCTCTGGCCGGTGTCGTGTTCTTCATTCTCACCGCACCCGTGTCTGCGCACTTGCTGGCCCGCGCGGCGCACAAGGTGGGCTATACGCTCTCGTCCGTATCGGTACGTGACGATATGAGAACATGATTTAATTGACGTAAGTTATGGTTGAGCTGTGCATTGTAGTAAAATCGCAGTTCTATCCTTGCAGTGCAAAATCGGACGAACGTCTAATAAAGCCGATTTATACCCGTCATATCTAGTAGAAATAACCGGTAGACATTTATGCCAAGAGTGGTAATTCCATATCGAGGGCGCTGATCTGTTGCGTGCCTGATCTGTAGGTGAAGTTGAATCTAGGTATTGCCACACGCAAGCGCCAGATCTTCGCCAGGGTCGGCGTTGCAGGTGCCTGGGCGGTTTGGGGTCGTCCGGTATTCCAGCTGATCTTCGTGGGGTTGTTTTCTTCTTCTCTCTTTGCCGTTCGCGGCAGGGGAGGGGCACTATGAATCGTGTCTGCGGGCGACGGCGGAAAGCCGCAGGCTTATGAACAGGAGACGTGAATGAGTGAAGTACAACAGGGACCCAGCCAGCAGGTGCTGGTGGAACTGACGGCTGACATCGTGGCAGCCTATGTCAGCAACCACGTGGTCCAGGTCAGCGATCTGACCAATCTGATTTCCGATGTCCACCAGGCGCTGAGCAACACCGCCTCGCCGACCCCGGTGCCGGTCGTCGTCGAAAAGCCGAAGCCGCCGGTTCCGATCCGCAAGTCGATCGAGGACGATTACCTGATCTGCCTTGAGGACGGTCAGAAGTTCAAGTCGCTGAAGCGCCACCTGATGACCCACTACAACATGACGCCGGAAGAATACCGCGAGAAGTGGGGCCTGCCGGCCGACTATCCGATGGTAGCCCCTGCCTATGCCGAAGCGCGTTCGCGCCTCGCCAAGGAAATGGGCCTCGGCCAGCGCCGCAAGCGCGCCAAGTAAGCCGGTCCGGATGCCCCGTGCATCCGTTGCCAGAAAAAGAGGCCGGTCCAGCGACCGGCCTTTTTTTGTGAATCGGGAAAGGAAAATATTCCGCATTTGTGGTGGAGTCGTGGCACGCAGGCGCGCGGTGCGAAAACATGAATTTGTTAAAGTCCCTCAAATTGTGGGGTACAAAAGCGCTGGCGCTTTGCTAATCTGAATAGGAAGAAAATCCTATTGCGAGATGCGCCATGACCATCGATCCTTCGCCAGTCTCTCCCGCTCACCCCTTGTCGGCAGCGCCGGCCATCGAATGGACGCCCGACGACGACCAATTCACCTCAACGGCCATCGACGATGATCGTCCGCTGACGCCCGAACGGCGGCTTCTCTGCATGATTGTCCGGCAACTGGCCGAGGAGCTCCTGCGCGCCACCGGCCTTGACCACGATCACGAGCCCGGGCGGCGGGCCGCGAACCATGTCCGTCAGGTAGCGATGTATGTCTGCCATGTCGCCTATTCCATGCCCATGGGCGAGGTGGCCCAGGCCTTCGGTCGCGACCGTTCCACGGTCGGCCATGCTTGCCGTATGGTCGAGGACCGGCGTGACGATCGCGCCTACGACACCTTCGTCGCCATTGTCGAGCGCATGGCGAGCGCCGTGCATCTGCTCGCCGGCCGTCGCATCTGAAGGGGGGGAGATCATGACCCGCAGCGAACGACGGCAGATCCGCCAGATCCTGCGCCGCGCCCTTGCCGCGCCGCTTCTTGCTTGCGCCACCCGCCCCGAGGGGGGCGCCGACAGCAGCTCCGCGATCTCGGCCGGCATGGCTGCCGATCTCATCGCCCGGCTGGTTTCCGACGGTCTGCTTGCACCGTCACCCGGGGGCTTCGTCGCCACGCCCCAAACCGCCGCCTGGCTGCGTCGCGATCTCTGTGATCTGCCCGACGAGGCCCATGCCAGCCAGCACCGCACCGTCGTCGTCGAGACGCTGGACATGCCGGACGGGCGGAAGGCGGCGCGCCGCAACCTGCAGGAGACGCCGCTCTTTCCCTTGCTGCGCCTCAAGGAGAAGGACGGACGTCCCTTTCTATCCGAGGAGGCCCTTGCCGCCGGAGAACGGCTCGCCGCAGATTTCGACTTCGCCGGCCTGCAGCCGCGCATCACCGCAAGCTGGCAGCCGAGGCTTGCAAGCCGCAGCAAGGGCGCTCCGCCGGCGGCGGTCGAGCTGACTGACAACAGGCTCTCGGCCCGAAGCCGCGTCACCCGTGCCATGGAGGCCATGGGTCCAGAACTGGCAGGTGTGGCGCTCGATGTTTGCTGCTTCGGGAAGGGGCTCGAAACCGTCGAGCGCGAGCGTCAATGGCCGGCCCGCTCCGCCAAGCTCATGCTGCGGGCAGCCCTGCTTTCGCTCGCCCGCCACTACACCCCGCAACCGACGAAATCGCGGTCGCGGCACTGGGGCGATGAGAGCTTTCGGCCGGAGATGGGGTGAGCGCCTGATCTCCCGGGCCTAGACCAGCCGGCGCGCGGCCTCTTCGCGGATCCGCTGGATCATCGAGCGCAGGCCGTTGGCGCGCTGCGCGGTCTGGTGTTCGAGAAGCCCAAGCTGCTTGAAGAGATCCAGCGCATCGAAAGCCACCACTTCGGACGCCCTCTTTCCCGAATAGGCCTCGAGCACGATGGCGACCAGCCCGCGCACGATGAAGGCATCGCTGTCGCCGCGGAAAGTCATGATCGGATCCGCGCCGTCGTCGGAGGTGACCGAGAGCCAGACCTGGCTGGCGCAGCCCTGAACCTTGTTCTCCGCCGATTTTTCCGCATCCGGCAGGTCCGGCAGCGCCTTGCCGAGCTCGATCACATAGCGCATCCGGTCCTCCCAATCATCCAGGAAGCCGAAGTCGTCGATCATCTCGTTCAAAGTCGCCATGCTGCACCCGCTCGTTTCGTCCGCCCCATATAGGCCAGACCCGAGCCCTTTTGAACCGGCTGCGGCAAGGAAACCTGCAGGTGGCTTTCCGGCATCCGTCGAAAAAGAAAAAGCCGCGCAGCTTGCGCTACGCGGCTCGGCAAATGCCGAATTCAGTGAGGGACAGGCAGACAGGCATCCGGTCCATGGCAGGGCCGGTTGCAAGCAGGTGAGGGGCAGGCATCCGCCCCGGAATTCTTGAAGGATTGCCGGATGGCGATCGGATGGAATGGTCTGGCCGTCAGGGTTTCGGCGGCTGGTAGGGTTTCGGCAGGTGCTTCGGGCGTTCCGTCGGTGTCACCGTGCCCGTGATGACGGGAGCCTCGGTCTCGACGCTTGCGAGGCGCGGTGTTTCAACGGCGGGCTTGATGATGTCCACGCCGCCGGTCTTCGGCGCCGGCGTGTCTTCCGCCACCGCCGTCGTGCCGTCGTCGGTGAACTGCTTGTCGAGCAGCTGGTAGGCGACAAGTGCACCTTCGCGGGCCCGCTGGCCAAGCGCCTGGAAGGTTTCCTTGCCCTTTTCGCAGACCTCGGGCTTCTCGACGCAGAGCGAGGTCACGTAGTCATAGGCACCGCTGGCGGCGGTGACGGCCGCACCCATGTCGAAGCCGGCGCCGTCCTTTTCCTCTGCAGGCGGTGCCGCGAGGAAGGACAGCGCGACGAGCGTCGCGGTGCAGTAGAAAGTTCCCTTGATCAGAAACCACATGGTCTTCACCAAATCCCTGTTGCCGGTCTTTGCCGGAACGGCCCGGGTTTCTCCCCGAACTCGTAGATGCCACCCTAGGTTTGATTCGCGAAAATCGCTTTTCCAAACCCGTTCGGCTTTGAGGCGAATTTGACTAAAATTCGAGTGATCCAGGCGTTTCGGGGCACTCGTGTCAAAGTTTAGCGGTTGGCGTTAAGCATAAATGTGGCGCGCGCCCGACAATCCACCGCTTGTTGCGGCATTGCGTCACCACAAGTGTTAACGGCATCGCAAAAAATCGAATGATTTCAGCGCTTACGCTCCGTTAACCATGTTCTGGAAAGCCTCCTCCGGCTGTCCTGTTTCGGGTCAGAACCAGCGCTTGCGGGCTCTCGCGGCCCCCAGCCTTATCTATTCCTTAAGCGCGTCCGGCCTATCTTCCCCGGGTAAATCAGAGGAACCGGTCGCGGATTTCTGGCGTGGTTGTATTGCGTAGAGTGTCGGATGCATTGACGGTGACGATGGACGGGCTGCTGGCCCGGCTGCTGTCGCGTCACGCCGCCGGCCGCCCAATCGACCGGGCCGAAATCGCCGCACTGCGCCGGCTGACATTTGCCCTTTCGCCTGCCTTCCTCGCCGTCCCCGCCGGGCTCACCCTTCTCTTCGGCGCCGCCACCGGCCTGCCGATCGGCTTTGCCCTCGCCACCGCGCTCTATCTGCTGGCCGCCGTCGCGCTGGTCGCTGGTCGCCGTCTCGGGGCCGCCGGTGCCGAGGCGCAGGTGCTGCCGCCTGCGGGCATCGCCGCCGATCCATATGAATTCTGCCCTGGCCTTTTTCTGACGGTCGACGCCGGCGGTATCGTCCGCTCCGCTGGCGGCCGCGACCGCCAGATGTTTCTCTCCTTCCTGCGTGAGCCGCTGGCGCGGCCCTTCGTCGAGCAGGTGCATGTCTCCGACCGTCTGGCCTTCGTCCAGGCGCTCGATGAACTGCGCCTCGGCGCCGATGTCGTGGTCACCGATCTGCGGCTCGATCGTCCGGTCATCGGCCTCGACCAGGCCCAGTTCCTCAATGTACGCCTCGACATGACCGCCGTACGGGCGGATGACGGCACACTCCTCGCCGTCCGTGCCCAGATGCTCGACATCGAGGGCGAGATGCTGATGCGCGATGCGGTTGCCCGCAAGGAGGAGGAGGCGAACGCTGCGCACGAGATCAAGAGCCGCTTCCTCGCCGCCGTCAGCCACGAGATGCGCACTCCGCTCAATGCCATCCTCGGCTTTTCCGACATCCTCGCCGGCGAATATTTCGGCAAGCTCGAAAACGACCGCCAGCGCGAATATGTCCAGCTGATCCGCCAGTCGGGCGCCCATCTCCTGTCTGTCGTCAACACCATGCTCGACATGTCGAAGATCGAGGCCGGCCGCTACGAACTCCTGCTCGAAGGCTTCGACCTCGCCGATACCCTGACCGAATGCGAGCGCATGCTCTCGTTGCAGGCTCAGACGAAGGGTGTGAAGCTGACAAGCCGCCTGCCCAGGGGCCTGGGTGAAATCACCGCCGACAGCCGGGCGCTGCGCCAGATCGTCATCAATCTCGTCGGCAACGCGATCAAGTTCACCGAGACCGGCGGTGCCGTCATCATCGATGCCATCAGGACCGGCAACGAGGTGACCATCAGTGTCAGCGACACGGGCATCGGCATCGCGCCGGAAAAGATGGCCCTGATCGGCCGACCTTTCATACAGGTGCAGAACGATCTCAATCGAAACCATGAGGGTTCCGGCCTGGGCCTTTCGCTGGTAAAGGGATTGACGGCCCTCCATGGTGGCACCTTCCGGATCGAAAGCCGGCCAGGTGAGGGAACTGTCGTCATGGTGACCCTGCCGGTCGACGGCTCGGGCGCCAGGGCTGCAGACGAAACGAACATGGTCGAATTCCCGCCGCGCCTCGCCGAGGCGGGAGCCGGCCGCAAGACGGGTGGGAAAGCACCGGGGCATGACCAAGCGGAAGCGAAAATCGCCTGAGAAGAAGAAGGTTGGCTTGAGCGCCTTCCGGCTTCTGTCGGTGGGCGCGGGCGCGCTCGCGCGACTGGCCGGGCGCTATCCGCGTGCCCTGGGCGGCTCCGCCTGCTTCACCCTGGTCTTCGGCACGATCGCTGCCAACGCCCTCTGGTACCAGCCGGGCCAGCATCCCTCACCCTTCCTGCGCACCCGCGACGCCGAGGATTTCACCGCACTCTCCGGCGTGCCGCGCACCCCGCTGTTGAGCGAGCGGGATCCCGATACCGTCACCACCTTCCGCATCCAGCGCGAGACGCCTGCCGAAAGCACGCCGGAGCAGGCGGCCGGCGATCCGGCGAGCCCGAAGCTTGCGAGCCTGCCGGCCAATGCCGCCGAGACCGCAGACCTCATCCGCAAGGTCCAGGCCGAACTCCTGCGTCGGGGCCTGTATGATGGCGAGGCTGACGGTGTCATCGGCCCGCGCACCGAGACCGCAATCGCCGTGTTCCAGAAGACCGTCGGCATGGAAGCGAACGGCCTCGTCACGCCGGAACTGCTCGCAGCCCTGACCCTCGA
>CALSAF010000169.1:0-10919 GCA_943372805.1 Rhizobium sp. Q54 | reverse complement strand
ATGCTTCGTGTTTCCTTCCCTACACACCGTTTCCGACAAGATCGTTCGGACGATGTCATTCAATAAAGCGCCGATGACGCACACTGCAGCTGCCGCCAAGCTAGGTTCGGCATGATTAACCCTGCCTGAACGAGTTCGGACGCGTTTTGCTCCATTAGCCATGTCCGTGGACGTTCCGGAAGATCTCCACCCATTCAGAATTCATCAACCAGCGCATTTTTCGGTGACATTGCCGTTTCCTGTTGATTTCGTCCCTCAAACAAGACGAATATTGGGCCCAAGTGTGGCCGACCATGCCACACGATCATGGACAGCCGCGGCAAAACAACAAGCGGCGTCCAACAACAGAGAGGATCCTATGCGTATTCCGACACGTTTTCTGGCCGCAGCTTCGATCGCGGCCCTGTCGCTCTTTGCCGGCTCGGCCATGGCTCAAGAGAAGCTGATCATCGGCACCGAAGGCGCTTACCCGCCCTTCAACAACCTGGAAGCCGATGGCTCCCTCGTCGGCTTCGACATCGACATTGCCAAGGCGCTTTGCGAAGAAATGAAGGTCTCCTGCGAGTTCGTGACCCAGGATTGGGACGGCATCATCCCGGCACTGCAGGCCAAGAAGTTCGACGCGATCATCGCTTCCATGTCGATCACGCCCGAGCGTCTTGAGAAGGTCGACTTCTCGAAGAAGTACTACAACACGCCGCCGGCCGTCGCCGTGCCGAAGGATTCGCCGATCACCGATCTCGCCGGCCTGAAGGGCAAGACGATCGGCGCACAGTCTTCGACGACGCACGCCAACTACGCCGAAAAGCACATGGCGGATTCCGAACTGAAGCTCTATCCGACCGCTGACGAATACAAGCTCGACCTCGAAGGCGGACGCGTGGACGCCGTTGTTGACGACATCGTCGTCCTGTCGGAGTGGCTGAAGTCGGATGCCGGCACCTGCTGCAAGATCCTGACCCCGCTTGAAGTGGACGTCGAGATCAACGGCGAAGGCGCAGGCATTGCCGTGCGCAAGGGTGAAACAGCGCTGGCAGACAAGTTCTCTGCCGCGATCGAGGCCATCCGCGCCAACGGCAAGTATGCCGAAATCAACAAGAAATATTTCGATTTCGACGTCTACGGCAACTGATCGCCGCATCGTCTGACGAAAACGAGTGGCGGAAGTCGAACACTTCCGCCATTTTGCATTTGGACGGCATAACATCAAAAGGCGGGCAAACCGCCAAAGGGGAAAAAGCGAATGGACGGTTTGTCCTCCGCGCTCGGTTCGATCTGGGCCTGGATCACCTACACCTTTGATCCATTCTGTGGCCCGGTGGGCGTCTTCCGGCTTCTGGCAGCCGATACGCTCGTTGCCTGCGGAGACGCAGGCTGGGGCGATGACATCGCCTTCGGCGTCAAGATCACGATTTCGCTCGCACTGGTGACGTTGCCCCTCGGCCTGATGCTCGGCTTTGCCATTGCGCTCGCCATGCAGTCGCAGGAACGCAGCCTGCGGATGGCGGCAGGCATTTACACGACCATCTTCCGTGGCCTCCCGGAACTGCTGACCCTGTTCATAGTCTATTACGGCTTCCAGATCGCCTTGCAGTCTCTCCTAACCTGGCTCGGAAGCGAGCAGCGGATCGAGATCAACGCCTTCTTTGCCGGCATGCTGGCACTATCGGTCGTCTTTTCGTCCTACGCCTCCGAGGTGTTGCTCTCAGCGTTTCGTGCGATCCCGAAAGGTCAATACGAGGCCGGCAGCGCAGTTGGTCTGTCTAGACGCAAGACCATGTCGCTGGTCATCATCCCGCAATTGATCCGGATAGCCCTGCCTGGCCTCAGCAATCTGTGGCTGGTGCTTCTCAAGGACACAGCACTCGTCTCGGTCATCGGCCTCACGGACATCCTCCGACAGACCGGCGTCGCCGCACGCGTCACCAAGGAAGCCTTTCTCTTCTACGGGCTCGCCTGTCTTATCTACCTCGTGCTTGCGAGCATCTCCTCTGTCGGGCTGAACGCGATCTCGCGCTGGGCCAACCGCTCGGAGGCCGGCCGATGAGCCATGCACTGGAAATCATCCCCGCCCGTCCGGCCCCCTCGACCAGCAGAACCCGGATCACCGGCACGCGGATGCTGGGGTATGCGCTGGTCTGCCTCTGGCTTGCGCTCGGCGCGGCACTGCTCTGGTCTGTCGTGTCCAACTGGGACATGGACAAGGTCAGCCGCTACGGCCCCCGCTATCTCAACGGCCTTGCGACCACCCTCGCCCTGACAGCAATCTCGATCACCCTCGGTGCCGTTCTCTCCGTGCCGGTTACCTTCGCGCGCATGGCGAAGAATCCGATCCTGAGGGCGATCTCCTACACCTATGTCTACGTCTTCCGCAGCACGCCGATGTTGTTGCAGATCTTCCTGATCTACTATGGCCTCGGCTCCTTCAGGCCACAGATCGAAGCAGTGGGCCTGTGGTGGTTCTTCCGCGAGGCTTGGTATTGCGCACTCTTTGCGATGACGCTGAACACGGCGGCCTACCAGGCGGAAATCCTGCGCGGAGCGATCGAGAGCGTGCCACGGGGCCAGACCGAGGGCGCCAAATCGCTGGGCCTGCCCACATCGATAACCTTCTGGAAGATCATCCTGCCCCAGGCACTGATCGTCGCCCTGCGCCCCTATGGCAACGAGATCATCTTCATGATCAAGGGCTCGGCCGTCGTCGCGGTTGTCACGGTGCTCGACCTGATGGGCCAGACCCGCTACGCCTTCTCGCGCACCTTCGACTACCAGACCTATCTCTGGGCGGCGATCTTCTACCTCGCCATTGTCGAGACCCTGCGCCACACCTGGGCCGCCATCGAGACACGCCTCACCCGTCACCTCAAGCGGTAACCTTCAAGGATCGGCCGCGCCGCATGGCGCGCGGCCGACGCATCATTAGCACTTCCTTCACCACGTGATGTTTCCATGGTGGCAGGGCCCGCGTTGGTCGCGGCCCCGGTCGGTCGCGGAAGCGATGACACCGTCCGCGCCGATCCCATGCCACGGGATACGGACGAACGGACATGAACAGCGAAATGGAACTGATGCTCAAGGGTTATGGGCTCACCACCGCCCAGATCCTCTACCGCCTCCCCGATCACCCTTCCCTGCTTCAGACCTATATCTGGCAGCATTACGATCTCGCCCCCGACTTTCCGGAGATGCGCGGCTTCCTGCGCTTCTGGCAGGACAAGATCGAAGGGCCACTGCATTCGGTGACCTACGTGCACAAGAAGATGATCGCGGCCAGCGAATGGCGGTCGCTGAAGGGCGAGTTCATCCTGCACTGAACTGGCACACGCCAGAATCGGAGGTCTGCGGCCATACTGCCGAACGAGGCAGCTCCCTTTTCATTGCCAATCCGGACCCGACCCGCTAGACGACCGGCAAAGGCCGCTCGCGTGCGACCGCAAGAACAGGAGGCCCGGATGGCCAAGATCGACGAAGAAGCATTGGCGGAAGCCTACAATCGCGCACTTGCACTGGAAAAGGCCGGCGACATCGACGCTGCCGTAAAGGCCTATGAAGAGGTGCTGACGATCGATCCGGATGACCACGGCGGTGCCTCCGTCCGCATCGCGGCGCTTGGCCGCGGCGAGGCCCCGCCCAAGGCACCCGACGCCTATGTCGAGACCCTCTTCGACCAGCATGCCGAGGCCTTCGAGGACATTCTCGTCGAACAGCTTGGCTATACCGTGCCAATGATGGTGCGCCAGCGCCTCCAGGCCCTCGGGCTCGGCCCATTCAAGCGCCTCCTTGACCTCGGCTGTGGCACAGGCCTCACCGGCGGCGCGCTGCGCGACATGGTGGCCGACATGACCGGCATCGACATCTCGGAAAAGATGGTCGAGATCGCCCATGAAAAGGATCTCTACGAGACCCTCTATGTCGCCGAACTCGAGGACTTCCTCGAAGACAATGATGATGAGCCCTTCGACCTCGTCACCGCAACCGATGTTTTGCCGTACCTCGGAGCCCTCGAACCGCTGTTTTTCGGCGCCGCCGAGAACATGTCCGACGGCGGCCTCTTTATCTTCTCTTCCGAAACCATGCCGGAAGAGATCATGGCAGGCCGCCCCTTCCTGGTTGGCCCTCATCAGCGCTTCGTTCATGCAGAGACCTATGTCCGCGAGCGTCTGGCCGCCACCGGCTTCGAGATCGTCGAGATCGGCGACATCAACGTGCGCATGCAGGACGGCAACCCGTCACCGGGTCACCTGGTGATCGCGCGCAAGATCTGACGCAAACAACCCGATGATTGCATTATGCAATCTATGAATGCTAATAGATCGTAGCCAGCAACCCCTGGAGCCTGTTAGATTGCCAACGGGGAACAGGGAGGTGTGCGATGGACTCGAGCAATTTAGGCGTTTCGCTAATTAACACATTCGATGACCTGGTCGCTGCAGCAGGCACGACGAACGGCTACGCCATGCTGGTGGCAGTCTTGACACCACTGGTTTTCGTCTATGCGCGCTACGAGATGCGGCTTCGACGTCTGCTCATCATCCGTGACTTCCTGATGTCCTTTCCGTCGACAGCGGGCATCGGCCCAGGCGACCGGGGAAACGTGAACCCATCCGTCGAATTCGTCCGATCGAAGTATGTTCAGGACCTGCGGCTGGGTTCCGAGGATCAGAGGGAATTCGACGGCCTGCCCCCGGCCGAGCAGATCAACTTCATCATCGAACGGATACGGTTTGCAGGCTGGAGCGATTTCAGGCTGCTGATCGCCTCGATCGGGATGGTGGTCGTCACCTATTACGGAACGGATGCCCTGTTGAAGGGCATTGGCATGAGCCTTGGCAACTCTGCCTGCATCACCGGCGGCAACGGATGCAGCGAGCGGTTTTACCTGATTGCTGGTCTTGCCTTCGCCGGCGCCTACCTCGCAGCCATACGAGGCTTCATGCGCGGCCTCGCGGTCTTCGACCTGTCAGCCTTCACCTTCGTGCGGTACACGGTGGAGACGATAGTCTCTGTGATCTTCATCCTGGCTATCTACCATGCCATTCCCGATCCGAGCCTCGGCCTGACACTGGCAGGAGATGCGACGGCACCGGATGCCCAGAACGCGGCGGCAACGAGCATCCCGGAAGTATCGCGGATCTGGCTCATTCTCGCCCCTGTTCTCGGATATATGCCCGACAGCGCGTCAAAATTTGCCCTGTTGCGCCTCCAGTCGCTGATCTCTTGGGTTAAGATGGACGACGACCGCTTCAACAGGATCACGCGGATCACCCCGCTCGATGCCCTCGACGGCATCGACTACGCGACGCGTTTCCGGCTGCAGGAATGCGGCATCTACGACGTCCAGGGACTCGCCACCTACAACCCGATCATGCTGCACATCGAATCGCCCTACGGCATCTACCAGGCAGTCGACTGGATCGCGCAGGCGCAACTGTGCCATCTCGTCGGACTGGAGAAATTCCTGGTGCTCAGGGAAATGCAGATCCGCACCATCTTCGACCTCGAGCGGGCAATCGATTATCACCAGCTTGGCCGCGTGGATCGTGACAGTCCGGAGGAGTTCGACCTGCTGCTCGCGGGCGTGCTCGTCGCCCCCACCCAGAACCTGCGCGACATCTGCCATCTCGGCGGAGTGAGCCTGCTGATGGTCGATGGGGCCAGCGTCAAGGCGGCGCAGAATCCGGATGAATTCTGCCGCTGGTTCCGGGAGAAACTCGGACTGACACCCTCCGAGATCAAGATCAGGGTTGAACACATGATGGGCTGGATCGCTGACGACCTGCATGTCCGGCGCCTTCGACGCATCTGGCAGGAGATATCCGATTCACTGGGCGAACGCTCAAAGCGCCTCGACGGGGAACAGTCGACCGCCTAAGCCATCGGCTGAGAGACCTGCAGGCGCGAGGGGATTGTTCACGACCTTTTCCTATCGCCGTCCTTGCTTTATGCCTTTCCGCTCGTTCGTAAAAAATGGCAGAGGCAGCAAAGATGGCAAAGGTCGCATTCATCGGATTGGGCGTGATGGGGTTTCCCATGGCCGGTCACCTGACGGTCAAGGGTGGCCATGAGGTCAAGGTCTATAACCGGACGACCGCCAAGGCTGAAGACTGGGTCGCGAAATTCGGCGGCAGCTATGGCCTTACACCGGCAGAGGCTGCCGAGGACGCCGATTTCGTCTTCACCTGCGTCGGCAATGACGATGACCTGCGGTCGGTGACAACAGGCGAAAACGGTGTCATTGCCGCAATGAAGCCCGGCGCCATCCTGATCGACAATACGACTGCGTCAGCCGAAGTCGCCCGCGAACTCGCCGATGCGACGGCGGCCAAGGGCTGCGGCTTCATCGACGCCCCCGTCTCAGGCGGCCAGGCAGGCGCGGAAAATGGCGTACTCACCGTCATGTGCGGCGGCGAACCCGAGACCTTCGACAAGGCACGGCCGGTGATCGATGCCTATGCCCGCATGGTTGGCCTCATGGGTCCTGCGGGTGCCGGCCAACTGACCAAGATGGTCAACCAGATCTGCATCGCCGGCCTTGTCCAGGGCTTGGCGGAAGGTGTGCATTTCGGCAAGAAGGCCGGCCTCGACATCGAGAAGGTCATCGAGGTGATCTCGAAGGGGGCCGCTGGCTCCTGGCAGATGGAAAACCGTCACAAGACCATGAACCAGGGCAAATACGACTTCGGCTTCGCCGTAGACTGGATGCGCAAGGACCTCGACATCGTCCTGACCGAAGCACGCCGGAACGGCGCCAACCTGCCGGTCACGGCCCTGGTCGATCAGTTCTATGGCGAGGTGCAGAAACTCGGCGGCCATCGCTGGGACACGTCGTCCTTGCTGGCCCGCCTGGAAAAATGAGAAGCGGAGGGGGCGCTGCGGCGCCCCTCAGTCTTCCTGGGACTTCTGGTTGTCGATCATCATGTAGTCGAGCGGCAGCTCGGTCGTGTACTTGATCTGCTCCATGGCAAAGGCCGAGGAGACGTCGCGGATCTCGATCTTGGCAATCATCCGCTTGTAGAAGGCGTCATAGGCCGCGATGTCAGGCACCACGACACGCAGCAGATAGTCGACATCGCCGCTCATCCGGTAGAATTCGACCACTTCCGGAAATTCCGACACCACTTCCGAAAATCGCTTCAGCCATTCGATCGAGTGGCTGGAGGTTCGGATCGAGACGAAGACGGTCACCTTTGTGTTGACCTTAGCCGGATCAAGCAGCGCCACACGGCGACGGATGACCCCGTCCTCTTCCATCTTCTGGATACGTCGCCAACAGGGCGTAGTGGAGAGGCCGACCTTCTTCGCGAGATCCGCCACGGCCAATGTCGAATCTTCCTGGAGGATGCGGAGAATTTTGCGGTCGAGGCGATCCATGACAAGTCCTGTAAAACTGATTTTCCCTGATATAGCGGATTTGTTAAAAATTATGGAAAATCATTTCAGCCTATCAACAGCGAAACTTCCCGCCGCAGCACAGGAAGCACCTCTGCCTCGAACCACGGGTGACGCTTGAGCCAGCCGGTGTTGCGCCAGCTGGGATGCGGAAGCGGCAACATGCGCGGCCCCGGACGGTTCGAGAGCAGAACGTCCCGCCACTGCGCTACCGTCTCGGTCATCGTCTTGCGCCTGATTGGACCGAGGTGCCAAGCCTGGGCATACTGCCCAATCGCCAGGATGAGCTCCACCTGGGGCATCGCGTCCATCACGGCCTGGCGCCAGCGTGGCGAGCACTCCCGCCGCGGCGGCAGGTCGTGGCCGTTTTCGTCATAGCCGGGGAAGCAAAAGCCCATCGGGGCGATGGCAAAGCGGGAGCGATCATAGAAGGTCTCGCGATCGACGCCGAGCCATTGGCGCAACCGGTCACCCGATGCATCATTGAACGGAACGCCCGTCTCATGCACCCTGAGCCCGGGCGCCTGACCCGCGATCAACACCCGGGCCGTCGCCGAGAGATAGACAACAGGCCGAGGTTCATGCGGCATGCGCCGCTCCAGCCCACCCGTCGGACAATCGCGGCAGATCCGGCAACGGGCGATCGCATCAGACAAGGCCTCGATCGTGGACGGCAGATCACCGCGTGGCATCGATGGCGGGGCGGCACCCTCAGCAGCCATTCTTTCTCATTCCTCGAACCATTTCGAAACCCATCCGGGCAGTAACGTCTGGACCCAGCTCGCGAGTTCCGCTTCCTCGACCTGCCTTTGACGACGCCAGTCGGAGGGACGCTCGAACGCCCCGCCCCAGATCCCCTCGCCCCGCCGCCGGGCCTCTGCCTCGGCGGTGATATATCGCCCGTCGGCAACAGCCAAACCCGAAGCAACCAGAAGCGCTCCCAGATCATCCTGACCACGATTGCAGATTACCAGCAGCCGGTGATAGCGATCTCGATGCGTTCCGCTACACTCCCATCCACCTCTGGACACCAGGCCCCAAAGCGTCCGTCGCGCATCTTCCCCGCAGGCATAGATTGACCCATCCGCCGTCTGGCAGCCCTGCCCCAATTCCGGTGCATCGAGCCCGTCGATGCGGAGCCGCTCGCCATCAGCGCCCAGAGTATCCCCGTCGATCACCGAAAACGGCCCACGAAACCGCTGCGCCTGCTCGTTTTCGAGTTTGGCGACAATCAGAAGCGCCAACGCCACCATGGCGAGACCCACCGTCAGATCACGCAGACGCCGCAGCCTCTTGGTCACATTCCCACCCACTTCGCCAATGAATCCTTTTTACACATGGCAAACAAATCCTTCCCCGACAGGATCTTCTTAAGAATTGGCCGCTAGGGTTTATCAAGGCGCGGAAGACTGCAACGCAATGAGTGATGGCGTAGACACATCGGCGGACAAAAATGTTCTGGACCTGACGCGAGGCCATCGCAACAGGGCAACAACGCGTGCCGTGCGTGCCACCCGTGAACGCCTGCAATCCGGACAGGGCAGCTCTCCAGCCTTCGACGTCGAGATCCTCGGCATGCATGTGGCCGCCTCTCTTCAGGGCGCAGCGGTTATCCCGGTCATCATCCTGCTGATTGCCGGCTCCGGTGCCTATTTCACATCGCAACCGCACTTCCTGATCTGGGGCCTTTTCGCGCTCACGATGCATGCCATCGGCATCATCGTCGTCAAGCGGGCCTCCCGCAGCGAGATTACGCCAGAGAATCAGGGAAACTGGCGCCGCATTCTGCTGCTGTCGCAGGTCGCCATGGGAACCTCCTGGGCAATCTTCGCGCTGCAGGAATGTTCCACCTGCAATCCGACCTCCTTCATCTTCTACAAGGGCGCAGTCCTCCTCATCGCCCTCTCGATCACTGCGATGGCGAGCATGCTGTTGCGCCAGGCCGTGCTCTTCAGCTTCCTGCCGACGGTGGTTGCGCTCACCTATGTCGCCACAGTCAGCCGCGACATGTTAGACCTCGGCCTGACCGCCGTCTTCACCACCGCCCTCATCTTCTTCATTTATATCACCAGCCGTCTGCATCAGGCCAATCTGAAGCTGCTCTCCTTCCAGACCGAGAAGGACGACCTGATTGCCGAGCTGGAAGTGGCAAAGTCCCTGTCCGACGAAGCCCGCCGCCGCGCTGAAGAAGCCAACATGGCAAAATCGCGCTTCCTCGCCTCCATGTCGCATGAATTGCGCACGCCGCTCAACGCGATCCTCGGCTTTTCCGAGGTCATGGCGACCGAGGTCCTGGGGCCGCTCAACAACCCGCTCTACAAGGAATATGCAGGGGACATCCACCGCTCGGGAACCCATCTCCTGGAACTGATCAACGAGATCCTCGACCTGTCGCGGATCGAGGCCGGAAAGTACGAACTGAGCGAGGAGAGTGTCTCCCTGCTTGAGCTCGCAGAGGATTGCATCGGCATGATCCAGCTGCGCGCAAAGTCGAAGAGCATCCGGATCGAGGAACAGTTCGAACGCAACCTCCCGTCGCTCTGGGCGGACGAAAAGGCGCTGCGCCAGGTGATCCTGAACCTCCTGTCAAACGCCGTGAAATTCACCCCTCAGGGCGGAGAGATCATGGTCAAGGCTGGCTGGACCGCGGGCGGCGGACAATACATCTCCATACGTGACAACGGCCCCGGCATCCCCGAAAACGAAATCCCGGTCGTGCTCTCGGCCTTCGGCCAGGGCTCGATTGCCATCAAGAGCGCCGAGCAGGGCACCGGCCTCGGCCTGCCGATAGTCCAGGCGATCCTTGCCAAGCATGGCGGCGAGTTCAAGCTGAGGTCAAAGCTGCGCGAAGGCACGGAGGTGATCGCAATCCTGCCGTCGACGCGGGTCCTCGAAAGCCTTCCGGCCGTAACCGAAGCAAAAGCCGTCGAGCCCCGCCGTCGCCAGTTTGCCTGATCAATCAGCCGAAGAAGACCCTGCTGATCACGACATAGGCGCTGAAGACGCCGTTTGCGACGATCAGACAGAAGACCGCGAAGGATCCGAGATCCTTGGCATTGCGACCGACCGTGGAAATCTCCGGCGAGATCCGGTCCACCAGCTCCTCGATAGCCGTATTCAACGCCTCGACGCAGAACATCAGCAGCATGAGCACGATGAAGCCTATGAACTCGAACAGGCTGGCTCCGACGAGCGCAAAGATCACCAGACCGACACCGAAGGCCAGGAGCTCATGCCGGAAGGCCGCCTCCTGAATGAGCCGCCTAAACCCCTGCGCCGAATACTGTCCGGCGGCAAAGAGGTGTGCGATGCCCGTCTTCTTCTGGATTGCTGCGGATGCCAGTTTCTCGGCCGGCTTCGCCTTGTCGTTGCGATCAGTCATGCGACTTGTTGGATACCCCGGCCTGTTCGAAGGTGGCCATGCCGGAATGGCAGGCCGCAGCAGCCTTGACGATACCGGCCGCGAGTGCAGCACCTGTTCCTTCCCCGAGACGCATGCCGAGAGCCAGAAGCGGCGTCTTGCCGAGCCT
>CALSAF010000168.1:0-10995 GCA_943372805.1 Rhizobium sp. Q54 | reverse complement strand
GCTCGTGGTCATCACGAACGCAGCAGCTGTCGAGACCGAGCAGTTGCAGGATGTCGATCGCGCAGGCCTCGAACTCGCGATCACCGGTGACGAGCAGTGCCTTGCGGCCGGCCAGCCGACCATCGAGCCCACCGTGCTCGGAGCCGCCTTCGCGCGAGAGCGGCGCCTGTTCATGAGGAAGTGAGGACGCCTCGGAGGTCCCGCCGACCTCACCAAGGCTCGCGACCACCAGATAGCGGCCGGGCTTACCAACACGCTGGACATGGACGAGGATCGAACGCGGTGGATCGCCGTAAAGCCGCATGGGCAGAATGAGCGAGGAGGTCATGCCGGTTTCGAGAACCTGACGCGAAACCGTTGCGAGCCGCCCGGCAATCTCTGGCTCGAAGACACTGGTGACCGTGCCACCCAGCGCATTGTCGGCGCCGACGGCAACCGCGGAACAGAAGACCTTGTTGACCGCGACGAGCTGCAGGTTGCGGTCCTGGACGAAGACCGGATGGGCCAGGTTGTCGAGGATTTCCTCGGTCAACTGCACACGCTCGATGTCAGCGCGCCATTGCTCCTCGCGGCGTTTCTGCTCGGTGATGTCGCTCATCACGCAGAAGCCGAAGCCGGAGGACAGGCGACGTTTCGAGAAACGGGTCCAGCGCTTGCCATCGCAGGACTGGACCTCGTGACGCTCCTTCCAATGCGCTGCGATCTGGCGGTTCAGCCACTCTTCACGGTTCAACGCGACCGACTCTGACTGACCGCTTGCAGCCTGGCGCAGACCCGCATCATACGCGGCACCGAGGACATCTCTCAGGCGCGTGCCCGGCTCGAAGCAGCTGGCGGGCAAAGGCAGAAACTGGCGCACGCTGCGGCTGGCGAAAATCAGATGGTCGTTGCGATCATAGACGATAAAGGCAGAGGAAAAGGCCTCCGATACGGCGTCCAGCAGGGCGGCGTCGAGAGAAGCTTCGGCCGACGGATTGTCGGACCCCTGCCATCTCCTGTCCTGGCCGGGGGCCTGTGGAAACTCGCTCACACTGCTGCCTCTAGGAACCTCGTCGCGGGAGCAACGGGAATTGTATCGGGCTGATGCCTGGTCGTGACACATGCCGAACCGCGCGTCAGGCAGGGAGAAATACCGAAGACACTCCGGCCCGTGTCCTCACTCCGCTGCCAGCAGACTTGCTCCAGAGACATTGCAAGTCATTGTTCAAACTAGAGACATTCCGTTAAGGCCGGCTTAATGATGGGCATGAACGGCGCGGCGATACGATTTGCCTTTCGTCGGAGGCCCGAATCCGCGAAAATAGGCGGATGATCATCAAGCAGCTCTCCGAAACCCTCATCAACCAGATCGCCGCCGGCGAGGTCATCGAACGACCGGCCAGCGCGGCGAAGGAACTGATCGAGAATTCGATCGACGCAGGCGCGACCCGCATCGAGGTGGCGACGGCCGGCGGCGGCAAGACGCTGCTGCGCGTCATCGACAATGGCTGCGGCATGGGGCCGGAGGATCTGGCGCTTGCCATTCGCCGGCATTGCACGTCGAAGCTCAGCGAGACGTTGTTCGACATCCGCTCGCTCGGCTTTCGCGGCGAGGCCCTGCCCTCGATCGGCTCGGTCGCAAAGCTGACGATCACCAGCCGGCCGGCCGGGGCTGACAGCGGTGCGGAGATTGCGGTCGTGGGCGGCAAGGTGGGGGATGTCAGGCCGGCAGCGGCCAATCCGGGCACGACAGTCGAGGTGCGCGATCTGTTTTTCGCCACGCCGGCACGGCTCAAGTTCATGAAGACTGAGAAGGCGGAAGCCGGTGCGATCAGTGAGATCGTCAAGCGCATGGCGATCGCCTTTCCGGCGATCCGCTTCGTGCTCTCCGGCACCGACCGCTCAACGCTCGAATTTGCAGGTACCGGCGACGATCATCTGGCGCGCATCGCACAGGTGCTGGGCGCCGACTTCAAGGACAATGCGATCGAGCTCGATGCCGAGCGCGAGGATGTGCGGCTGACCGGCTTTGCTGGCGTGCCGACCTTCAACCGGGGCAATTCCGCCCATCAATATGCCTTCGTCAACGGACGCCCCGTGCAGGACAAGCAGATCCTCTCGGCCATCCGCGGCGCCTATGCCGAAACGATCCCGCAGGGGCGCTATCCGGTCGCGGTGCTATCGCTGACGCTCGATCCGGCGCTTGTCGACGTCATCGTGCATCCGGCGAAATCGGATGTGCGCTTCCGTGACCCGGCGCTGGTACGCGGCCTGATCGTCGGGGCCATCAGGCAATCCCTGCAGCGGGAAGGCGACCGGGCGGCGACGACAGGGGCCGGCGGGATGCTGCGGGCGTTTCGCCCGGGATTTTCGCCGCAGCCGGCGCAGGCCTGGTCACCAGCCAGTTCGCCTTCGCGGCCGCTTTATGGCGGCACGCCGAGCTTCGGCGGCGGGTTTGCCGGGGCTGCAGCACCGGCGGCACGCGGGTTTGGCGAGGCAGCGCAAGCGGCCTTCGACAGCCTCTCCATGCCGACAGCCAGGAGCGAGCCGATCGTGGCCGCTCCGGAAACGCAGGGCGCTGCCGTCGAAGCGATTGCCAGCTATCCGCTTGGGGCCGCGCGAGCGCAGGTGCATGCCAATTACATCGTCGCGCAGACGGATGACGGGCTTGTCATCGTCGACCAGCATGCCGCCCATGAGCGACTGGTCTTCGAACAGATGCGCAAGGCACTGACGGGTCGCAGGCTGCCCTCCCAGGGTCTGCTCATCCCCGAGATCGTCGACCTGCCGGAAGAAGACTGCGACCGGCTGATGATGCACGCGGAAAGTCTGGAGCAGCTGGGGCTTGCCATCGAGCGCTTCGGTCCGGGCGCCATTGCGGTGCGCGAGACACCGGCCATGCTCGGCGAAATGGATGCGACGCAGCTGGTGCGCGACCTGGCCGACGAGATCGCCGAATGGGATACGGCCGACCGGCTGTCGGCGAAGCTTGAACATGTGGCAGCGACCATGGCCTGTCACGGGTCCGTGCGCTCAGGACGGCGGCTGCGGGTCGAGGAGATGAACGCGCTGTTGCGCCAGATGGAGCAGACGCCGGGTTCGGGCCAGTGCAATCACGGGCGGCCGACCTATGTGGAGCTCAAGCTCTCCGATATCGAACGGCTGTTCGGGCGCAGTTGATCATCCGCTTGGCGGGTTTTCGGACGAGCCATCTTTCATTCGCCGGGAGGGCGCTGTATTGCAGGTCCGTGACACGCGGCGCAGGAGAAGAGTGATGAACCGTTTCGAAGGCGGCGGAAACCGCGAAGCCAAGATCCGCTATCTCGATGCCGATTTCCAGATCCTGACACCGGGGACCTTCGTCACCTGCGCGATCACGGGACGGCCTGTCATGGTCGACGAGCTCAAATACTGGAGCGTTGCGCGCCAGGAAGCCTATGTGGATGCGGCCGCCTCGCTCGAAGCCGAGAAGCGCGCGGGCGCGCTTCCGAACCAGCACCGTTGAGCCTCAGTTCTTCTTGACGAGACGCCTGCGGCGGCAGGCCTCGATGGCCCTGTCGATGATCAGATCCGGTGCCTTTGGGTCATCGAAGATCATGTCTATTTCCACGGTTTTCGATCTCTTCGACAATTCTGCCGCCTGGCCGTGACCGCCCGCAAGGCGGATACTGTCCTTGGCCGTGGTCACCAGTTGCAGGCCCTGCTTTTCGGCACGGGACAGAAGATCGGCGATCTCGTCGTCGGCGAGATGGTGATGGTCCGGGAAATCCTGACGGTCAGCGATGACGCAGCCCAGGTCTGCCAGCGTGCGATAGAATTTCTGCGGATCGGCGATGCCTGCGTAAGCCAGAACTGACACGCCCGAAAGCTCGCCTGCGGCCTGGGGCATGACATTGGCAACCAGCACCGGCTTGCCGCTGCGGGACGCCTTGCGGACGAACTGATCGGCAGCATCGCCCTTGCCGACCTTGAGGATCGCATCGAGTTGGCGCATCTGGATGCCGATCGGTGCGCGCACCGGGCCGGAGGGTACCACCCAGCCATTGCCGATACCGCGCAGGCTATCGACGACGATCAGCGCGTAATCCACCAGCAGTCGGGCGCTCTGGAAGCCATCGTCCATGATGACCAGATCGACGCCTTCGGCCACCAGCTTTTCGGCACCGGCTACCCTGCGTCGGGAAATCACCGTGAGCGCCTCACGGGCGAGCAGCAGGGGCTCGTCGCCAACAGCCGTCGAGCGGTGGTGATGCGGATCGACGACGGTGGTGACATCAAGCGATCCGCCGTAACCATGGCTGAGGAAGCCCGGCTTCAGCCCCTTGGCCTTGGCCGCACGGGCAAGGGCGATCGCGGTCGGGGTCTTTCCGGCGCCGCCGACAGTGAAATTGCCGACGCAGACGACGGGGACGGGCAAGGCATGACGGCGGCGGTGGCGCATGACGGCACTGGAAATGCGGCCATAGACGAAGGAGAGCGGATAGAGGCAGATCGCCTGCCAGCCGGTCTTGGTCCACCAGAAAGGCGGTGCCTCGGATACCATTCTCGTCCCTGTTCGTGACCTCGGCGCCCCCTTGGCGCCTTCCCTCGGGCGCAACAAGAAGCATCGCAACGTCTGGCGGTCAAGCACAGCCGTGCCGAAATGGCACGCGCGGATCAGTTGATGACGGCTTCGAGCTCGGTGATGTCGGCGAGTACCATGTCCGAGTGGAGCGCCAGCGTTTCCCGCGAACCCGTCCCGGAGAGCACGCCGATCTTCAGACCGGCACCGGCATTATGGCCCATGTGCAGATCGTGATTGTTGTCGCCGACGACAGCGACCTCCGACGGAGCGAGACCGGTCGCTGCACAGAAACCGAGGACCATACCGGCTTCCGGCTTCTTGCCATGGCCGCTGTCGTAACCGGCGACGAAATCGACATAGGGCAGGATGCCGAAGCGCTCGGCTGCAACCCGTATCGACCGTTCGTTGTCGCTGGAGGCAATGCCGAGACGAATGCCCTTGCCGTGCAGGCGAGCAAAGAGCGGCTTGAGCTCTGTCACCGGCACCGAGAGCTGGGCGGCTTCGGCAAAGCAGTCGTCTATCTTCGGCACCAGACCCTGCAGCGTAAAGGGGGAGCCGGCATCGATCATGCCTTCGGCGATCTCGACCGTATTGGCGGAGGCGAACAGGCTGTCTGGCACGATGGCTCCCGTCACCGGGTCCATGCCGCAGGCGGTGAGCAAACGGTCTGCCAGCGTTTGATCACCGTCTGCCGCCATCAGAGCCACCTTGCGGTTGACGGGTCCCCAGCTCGCATCAAAATCGAGCAGTGTCCCGTCCTTGTCGAACAGGATGCCGGCAATCTTGGGCTTCTGCTGCATGGAAAAGTTCCTGTTGGAGGATCAGCTCTGGCTGGCGGTGCGCGGTTCGAGCTTGGCCTTGACCGAGAGCGGGCTGATATAGGGCTCGAGCCCCTTCAGCGTCGCAGTCAGAGCGCCACGCATCTCCTGCATGCTT
The DNA here is from genome assembly GCA_943372805.1 of Rhizobium sp. Q54. Taxonomy (GTDB): domain Bacteria; phylum Pseudomonadota; class Alphaproteobacteria; order Rhizobiales; family Rhizobiaceae; genus Allorhizobium. The sequence continues at coordinate 5,516 of CALSAF010000168.1, read as the reverse complement.
TCCTGCCCGGCATCGATCATCTTGGACCGTGCCATGTCGTTATTCAGGAGAAAATGCACTGCCTTGGCCAGCATTTCGGCATCGCGGACGATGCGGGCAGAGCCCTTGCGCACGAGCCGCTGATAGCTTTCGCGAAAATTGCTGACCTGAGGACCTGACAGAACTGCGCAGCCGAGCATGGCCGGTTCCAGCGGGTTCTGCCCACCATCGGCGGAGAGCGAGCGGCCGACGAATGCAACTTCTGTCAGGCGAAGGTAAAGGCCCATCTCGCCGATGGTATCGCCGAGGAAGACGTCCGTCTCGGCGGTGACGATATCGCCGCGGGTTCGGCGGGCGACCACAAGGCCCTTCTCCACCAGCATGGCCTCGATCTCGTCGCTGCGTTCGGGATGGCGCGGCACGAGAACGGTCAGCATTCCCGTATGGGCCTTCAGGGCCCGATGCACCATCGAGGCGATTTTCTCTTCGCCGTCGAAGGTGGAAATCGCCGCCCAGGTCTTGCGCTCGCCGATCTGCTGGCGATACCGCTCCAGCACCTGTTCGTCGCAGGGCGGCGCGTCGCTGTCCACCTTGATGTTGCCGGATACGCTGACCGGCCAGGCCCCGAGATCACGGAAGCGTTCGGCATCGAGGTCCGACTGGGCAATGACCAGCGCCAGCTTGCCAAACAGGGTTTCGGCAATCGAAGGATGCCGCTTCCAGCGATCAAATGAGCGATCGGACATGCGGGCGTTGACGAGGATCTGCGGGATGTGGCGGCGATGCAGCTCGGCAAGCGTCGTCGGCCAGATTTCCGATTCGACGCCGATGGCGATGTCGGGCTGCCAGTAGTCGAGGAAACGCCGGATCGACGGCAAGAGGTCGAGCGGAACGTACTGATGCAACACCATGTCGCCGAGGCGGTTCTTCGCGACTTCGGCCGATGTCACGGTTCCGGTGGTCAAGAGTACGTGGATGTCGCGGCGGCGCAGTTCACGCATCAGGGCGATGACGGCGGTTGTTTCGCCAACACTTGCGGCATGGATCCAGACGAGCGGACCGGCGGGCCGCGGAAGGCTCGCATGGCCGAACCGCTCCGCCCGACGCGCCCTGTCTTCCTTGCCCTTGGCCGCGCGGTAAGCGAGCATCGGTCCCGACAGCGGATAGGCCGCGAGGCCCAGCCAGCCGTAGGATCTCAAGGCGAAGGAGGCTAGGCCATCGCTCAGTGCCATCGATAGAACCTGCTCATCTTCATCGACAATGCCATTCTGCCCTTTCAGGAGGCGGCGCTACGCAACAATAGAGATGCAAGAAGACTGAGTTCAAAACGTGACCCTTGCGGGTCATCCCCAGCGGCCTTGGGAGAGCCGCCGTGCTCCGGTTCACTTCTCCGAAGGATTCAGCAGCCGGTGCATGTGAACGATGAAATAGCGCATATGCGCATTGTCGACCGTCGCCTGGGCTTTCGCCTTCCAGGCCACCAGGGCGCTGGCGTAATCGGGAAAGATGCCGACGATATCGAGGTCGTTCAGATCGCGGAACTGGACCTCTTCGAGGCTCGACAGCTCACCGCCAAAAACCAGATGGAGAAGCTGCTTGTTTTCGTTGGATTCCGTCATGGTTGCGGCCTTTTCCCATTCTCAGTCAGTCGCCATTCATCTGCGCGATTTCGCTCCAAAGGTCAACTCCGTGGAATTCGCGTGATGTTCTTCAGCAATGCCGGAAGAAGCTCGGAAGATGCTGCACACAGCACCGGATGGGTCACGTCTTCGCGATTGTATACCAGCGCCTGGCCATCCAGGTCGGTGATCGAGCCGCCGGCCCGGGTCAGTATCAGATCGGCGGCGGCAAGATCCCAGTCATGTGAACTCTTCTTGACCAACGTCGCATCGATGCGACCGTCGGCAACGAGGGCCAACCGATAGGCGAGCGAGGGAATGTGGTCCACCCGTTCGATCCGGGGCCGCACGATCGGGCTGAAGCTCGCCACCATGTCCTGCGCCGACGCCACCTTCAGGCTGCCCTCGATACCGGCCGTGGACACCGTGATGTCCTGGCCATTGCGGCGGGCCGGGCCATCGGCCGTGGCCGTGAATTCCTCACCGAGCGACGGCGCGACCAGGATGCCGGCGACCGGTGTGCCCTTGTGGACAACAGCCACCGAAACGCACCAGGTGTCCTTGCCCGCAAGGAAGGCGCGAGTGCCATCGATCGGGTCGATGACGAAGAGGGTGTCGCAGGAGAGGCGCGCCGGATCGTCGTCGGTTTCCTCGGAAAGCCATCCGTAATTCGGTCGGGCGTGGCGAAGGATTTCCTCAAGGATCTTGTTGGCGGCGTAATCTGCGGCGCTGACGGGCGAGCGGCCCTCGTTCTTCCACCAGACTTCCGGAGACTGGCCGAAATGGGCCATGGCCACCTTGCCGGCCTCGCGGGCGGCTTCGGCGATCAGGGCCAAATCGGCCTGCCAGTCGAAACGGGGCGTGACTTGAGGCTTCCGATCAGAGTCCGGCAAGGGTCATGCCCTCGATGGCGAGCGTGGGGGCAGCGACGCCGAACTTGCGGTCGATATCGTTGGCCACCGTGATCCGCATGAACATGTCCTTGAGATTGGACGCGATGGTGATCTCCGAAACGGGATAGGTCAATTCGCCATTCTCGATCCAGAAGCCGCTTGCACCGCGACTGTATTCGCCCGTGATCATGTCGACACCCTGACCGATCATGTCGGTGATGTAGAGACCCGTACCGACACTGCGGATCAGGTCTTCGGGCGAGATGTCACCAGGTTCCAGCGCAAGGTTGGTCGAGGACGGCGAGACCGCCGTTCCACCTCGGACGCCACGACCATTGGTCTTCAGCCCAAGTTCGCGGGCGGCGGACGACGACAGGAACCAGTGCTTCAGCACGCCATCCTCGATCATGGTCATCGCTTTGCCCGACACACCCTCGCCGTCGAAGGGGCGCGAGGAGGAGCCGCGCACCTTCAGCGGGTCATCGGTGATGTTGAGACCAGCCTTCAGCACCTGCTGACCCATCTTGTCGCGCAGGAAGGAAGTCTTGCGGGCGACCGAGGCACCATTGATGGCACCGGCGATCGTGCCGACAAAGCCTCGGGCAACGCGCGGGTCGAATACGACGGTGAGGTTCGATGCCGTCGGCACCTGGCGCGGGTTCAAGCGGCGGATGGCCCTCTCTGCAGCACGGCGGCCTATTTCCTCGGGCCCGTCGAGCTCGGCGAAATAGAGGCGGCTATCGAAATCGTGGTCGCGCTCCATCTTCGTCCCCTCGCCGGCGATGACGCCGACGGAGCGGGAGAAACGCGAGCCGGCATAGCTGCCAGAGAAACCGTGCGAGGTGACCAGTACGAGGCCGCCCATGCCGGCCGAGGCGCCGGCGCCGAGCGAATTGCTGACGCCGCTGACACCGCGGGCCGCCTCTTCCATGGCGAGCGCGCTTTCGCGCAGCTGGTCGCTCGACACTTCCGTATCGTCAAAGAGCTGCAAGTCGAGAATGTCGCGGGCGAGATCGCTCTCATCGGCGAGGCCGGCAAAGGGATCCTCCGGCGAGACTTTCGCCATTGCGACAGCGCGCTCGGCGAGCGCCGTGAGGTCGAAACCGGGATTGGCCGAGACGCTTGCCACTTGCCGGCCGATAAAGACACGGAGCGAAAAGTCGTCGCTTTCTGACGCCTCGGTCGACTCGACCTTGCCGAGACGGACGCTGACGCCCTTGGATCGGGAGCGGACCACGACGGCGTCCGCCTTGTCGGCACCGGCCTTGATGGCCAGATCGACAAGTTGTTCGGCGCGTTCGAGGAGATTGGCGGAATCGATTTGATTGGGCATGGCTTGGCCTTTCCTTCCCGCTCCATTTATTGTGCCTTACAAGGTGCATCAAGGGCGGTTCGGGCTTTTCCGTTCACGAGCCCGGCATGGCATCAAATGAGCAGGCTCGGCGGTTGCCGGCGAACGAGGAGAATTGCATTGGCAGGCGCAAGCGAAGCTCTTTTCACCCAGCCCCTTCTGTTGCTCGGCGGCGCTGTGATCGCAGCACCGATCTTCCGCAAGCTGGGACTGGGCACGGTCCTCGGCTATCTCGCCGCTGGCGTCGTTATCGGACCGGTGCTGCACCTGATAGGCGGGTCCGGCGAGATCCTCGCCGTGGCGGAGCTTGGCGTCGTGCTGCTTCTCTTCATCATCGGCCTCGAGTTGAAACCCAGCCGGTTGTGGCACATGCGGCGTGACATCTTCGGGCTGGGTACGAGCCAGGTGGTGCTAACAGGCCTCGTGCTGACGGCACTGGTCTATGCAACCGGCCTGCTCGACTGGCGCGGAGCGCTGGTAGCCGGCTTCGGCCTTGCGCTATCCTCAACCGCCTTTGCTCTGCAATTGCTCGAAGATTATGGCGACATGAACAGTCGCTATGGTCAGCGGTCCTTCTCTATCCTGCTCTTCCAGGACCTCGCCATCGTGCCGCTGCTGGCCATGGTCTCGGTGCTGGGAACGCCCAGCGGTGACGGACAGCAGTCAGCTGTGATGGAGGTGGCCATCGCGGTCGGGGCCGTCATCGGCATGATCCTCGCCGGACGCTATCTGCTGACGCCGCTGTTCCAGGTGATCGGTCGAACCGGTGCCCGCGAGGTGATGATCGCGGCAGCCCTCTTCGTCGTCCTCGGGTCAGCCTATCTGATGCAGGTGGCAGGACTTTCCATGGCGATGGGCGCTTTCCTCGCTGGCGTGATGCTGGCGGAATCGTCTTACCGGCACGAACTCGAGGCCGATATCGAGCCCTTCCGCGGGCTCCTGCTCGCACTTTTCTTCATCGCCGTTGGCCTTTCGATGGAACTTCAGGTCATTGTCGACAACCTGGCCCTGATCGCGGTGACCGTGCCGGCTCTCCTGGGGGTCAAGGCGCTGGTCCTCTACGGGATCTGCCGGATCGCGGGCTCACCCCACCGAGATGCCCTGCAGATCAGCATGCTGCTGCCGCAGGGCGGCGAATTCGGCTTCGTGCTTTTCACCACGGCGGCGTCGGTCGGTGTCTTGAGCAGCGGCCAGTCGTCCCTGTTGATCTCGATCGTGACCCTGTCCATGGCGCTCACGCCGCTGACGGCGCTTATCGGAAAAAGGCTCCTGTCCCGCGAGGCCGGCGAAAAGGAGGAGATGGAGGAAGATTTCGAGGGCGCCGGTTCGGACGTGTTGATGGTGGGCTTTTCCCGATTTGGGCAGATCGCAGCACAGATCCTGCTCGCCAGCGGCCGCGACGTGACGATTCTCGACGACAGCCCTGACCGCATCCGTCAGGCGGCGACCTTCGGTTTCCGCATCTATTTTGGTGACGGTACCCGGCTCGACATGCTGCGCGCAGCCGGCATCGAAAAGGCCAAGATCGTCGCGGTGTGTACCCACAAGAAAGAGATCACCGACAAGATCGTCGATCTGATACGCTCCGAATATCCCGATGTGCGCCTGTTCGTGCGCGCCTACGACCGAATCCACAGCCTGGAACTGCGCGCGCGCGACGTGGAATACGAACTG
>CALSAF010000167.1:0-11027 GCA_943372805.1 Rhizobium sp. Q54 | reverse complement strand
ACGAAAACACAAGACTCATTTCACCCTCGATGGCCCCGCATGGGACAACTTCCAGCAGCTTAAGGTCTCGCCGCTTAATGTGCCATGAACGGACAAGGGCAGGAATCAGCCGCAAGAAATAAGGGCCGGCGGATCGCCCCGCCGGCCCTCGTCGTTCGTCTGTGCGGCCGGTTTGCGCTGTCACTCTGCGCATTCAGCCTGGCCGCCCGTCTGCAAGCGGCGGTCAGGCCGCCCGGCGATGCCCCGCCGTTGCCTGCTGGCCATTGACCTTGAGGCGCGAGAGCAGCTGGCGAAGGTTGTAGCTCTCTTCCGCCAGCGACTGGCCGGCCGCCGAGGTTTCTTCCACCATCGCCGCATTCTGCTGCGTCATCTGGTCCATGTGGTTGACCGAGGTGTTGATCTCGGCCAGCCCCGTCGCCTGTTCCTTGGCGGCGGTCGCGATCGTGTTGACGCTCTCGTTGACGCGGTTGACCAGGGCCTCGATCTCGACCAGCGCCTCGCCGGTGGAGCGCACCAGGCCAACGCCCGTGTCGACTTCGGCTGCCGATGCGCTGATCAGGGTCTTGATCTCTTTCGCCGCATTCGCCGAGCGCTGCGCCAGTTCACGCACTTCCTGCGCCACGACCGCAAAGCCGCGACCCGCTTCACCCGCACGCGCCGCCTCGACGCCTGCGTTCAAAGCCAGAAGGTTGGTCTGGAAGGCGATCTCGTCGATCACGGAGATGATCTGGCTGATCTTCTGCGAGGAACCTTCAATCCGGCCCATGGCATCAACAGCATTGCGGACGATCTCGCCGGAACGGTTGGCGCTCGACTTGGTCTCGGCCACCATCTGGCGTGCCTCGTTGGCGCGCTCGGCCGCTGTGCGAACGGTCGCGGTGATCTCGTCGAGTGCCGCCGCCGTTTCTTCCAGCGCAGCCGCCTGTTGCTCGGTGCGCTTCGACAGGTTGTTGGTCGCCTCGCTGATATTGCCGGCCGAGGACGTCACGATGTCGCTCGTCTGGTTGATCGCCGCAACGACGCTGCCGAGCGATTCGACGGCGCGGTTGAAGTCGTCGCGCAGCTTTTCGTATTCGGAACCGATCACGCCGATCTGCACGGTGAGATCACCCTCGGCCAGCCGTTCCAGTGCCGAACCCAGCGCATTGATTGCATGGTTCTGCCGCTCGGACGAGGTCCTGAGGTTGAGCTCGTTGCGCTCGCGCTCGCCGTTCAGGCTCGCCTGCTGCTCGGCCTCACGCTGACGCAGGTCGATGCGTTCGCGCACGCTGCCACGCAGCACCTCAAGCGTCTTGGCCATCCCGCCGATCTCATCCCGACGTTCGATATCACCGATGGAAACGTCGACGCGTTCCTCGGCGATGTCGTTCATTGCGCCCTTCAGGCGGTTGATCGGATGCACGATGCTGCGCACAACCAGATAGGCAAAGAACATCATGCCAATGCCGGCAAGACCGATCACGACGCCATAGCGGATCGCCGTGCCACGGAAGAGCACTGCGAGGTCATCAGAATAGACGCCCGTGCCGACCACCCAGCCCCAGGGCTCGTAGCCGATGACATGCGACAGCTTCTCGACCGGCTCTTCGAAGCCCGGCTTCGGCCAGTAGTAGTCGACGAAGCCTTCCTTGCTGGCCTTCACCGTATTGACGAATTCGACGAACAGGAACTTGCCGTTCGGGTCCTTGTTCTGGCTCAGATTCTTGCCGTTCAGCTCCGGCTTGATCGGATGCATGACCATGGCCGGCTGCATGTCGATGATGAAATAGTAGCCGTCAGGATTGTAGCGCATCGCGCCGGTCACTTCCTTGGCCCGCGCCTGCGCCTCCTCGCGCGTCAGCGTGCCGTCGAGTTCCTGCTTGTGATACGTGTCGAAAATCGAGATCGCCTGGTCGTTGATTTGGGCCAGCCCCAGACGACGCTCGTGTACCAGCGCGTCATATGATTGAAAGAGGCTGTAAGTCAGCGCTCCCACAAGCACCGCCAGCGATAACGCCACAAGTGCATAGAGCCGCACTGACAAAGACACCGATTTCATATTTTCCACCCCCAATTTGGTTAGAGTGGCTAAATTTTGATATGTATCAATTCTAAACTCCGTAAATACGGCACGCCAATTTCTAACGGGTGTTTTGTTGTGGGTGAAATTTAGTAGTGGTGCTCTACGCGCGCGCAGCGTTTTTTCGGCGCCAGCACCGTAACGGGAGAATCGTCGGGCCGATGACCATGAACACCAACAAGCCCACGGGCGAGCTCACCCTTCGCACCCTGGCCATGCCCGCAGACGCCAATGCCGCCGGCGACATCTTCGGCGGCTGGGTCATGGCGCAGATGGACCTCGCCTGCGGCATCCGGGCCGCCGAACGCGCCCGTGGCCGCGTGGTAACCGCCGCCGTCCAGGAAATGGCCTTCGCCATGCCGGTCAAGATCGGCGACACGCTCTGTGTCTATACCGAGATCAGCCGGGTCGGGCGCAGTTCGATGACATTGAAGGTCGAGACCTGGGCCCAGCGTTATCTCACCCATGTCATGGAGAAGGTCACCGAAGCGACCTTCGTCATGGTGGCGCTGGATGCGGAGGGCAAGCCAACGCCGGTACCACCACTCTGATGTCGGCTCAGCCCGCCGCCATCTGGCGGAACAGAGCCTCGGTGGCGGCATCGGTGGGAAAGAACATCTCGATCTTGATGTCGGCAAGCGCGATATCCTCCGCCGTGCCGAACTGGGTGATTGTCGAAAACATCGGATAGATGGCGCCGGCCATCCGGAACCGCACCGTCAATACGGGTGGCAGATCCGTGGCTGCGCCATCCTCCACCGCCAACACATCCTGGCCGAGGACCGCAGCCGCACGCTCCAGAACGGGGTCGCCGCCCAGATGCGCGCTTTCCAACCGAAACCGTGTTGCCAGATGCTGCGCCACCTCCGGCCAGTTGTCGACCAGCCCTGGCCCGCGTCCCGGCGCCAGCAGGAAATCGATGAAACTGTCCCCTTTACCAAGCCCAAATCCGGACAGCATGAAGCGACCGCTGCCATTGGCATCCAGCACGCGCCAGTGGCGATCGAAAACGAAGGCCGGATACGGCGCATGTCCTTCGATCATGTGGCTGATGGCCTTGCGGATCGGCTCCATGGCCTCGCTATCGAGTGGCCGGCGCCCATAGGCGGGGCGGAAGCCGGCCGCGTCAAGCATCAGGTTACGGTCGGCGCGGGGCATGTCGAGGGCCTCCCCCAGCCGCATGACCATCCGTCGGCTTGGCTTGGCTCTGCCCGTTTCGAGAAAGGCGATGTGGCGTGCCGAAACATCTGCCGTCAGGGCCAGTTGCAACTGGCTCAACCGTCGCCTGCTGCGCCACGTTCGCAAATGCCCACCGAAATCGATCGTCATCAGAACCCTCTCGCCGAAACCCGCCGGTCACGTCTGCCGGCATTTCTGCCATGCGGGCGGCACGCCGTCACTTACCTTGGCGGTAATTGCGACAGGATGATCCGGCAGCCATCGTCACCGGTGTCACACCAACAGGGAACACACTCATGACCCCACATGTCACCACGCGCTGGCTCAAGTTGATGAGCCTCTTCGTCATCCTTCTCGGTCTGCTCGTCGCCTTCGGCGCGCATCCCGCCACTGCACTCCCCGCCACCTGGCTGAGCGACATCGTGTTCTGGCCCTTCGATGGCGCCCAGACCCTTGAGGCACCCGCCGCCCGCGTGCTCGCGGCGATCAGCGGCGGCGTGATGGCCGGCTGGGGTGCCATGATGTGGCTCGTCCTTGATCGGCTCATGCCCGCCGACCCGGCTCTTGCCCGCCTCCTGATCATCGAGGCGATCCTCGTCTGGTTCGTCGTTGACAGCGCGGGATCCTTCGCCGCCAGCGCAACGGTCAACGTCCTTCTCAACACCATGCTGATGCTCGCCTTCGTCATTCCTGCCTGGTTTGTCGATGGTCGTCGCGTCGCGATCCCACGCTGAGGCAAGGACGCAACGCGCCCGGCTGCCGCGCGATCGGCAGCCGGATTTGCGTACGGCAAAGCGATGGCTACGGCCTGGGGCGGATATGGCATATCCACCCCCGCCTTCAGGCCCTGAATACGAAGGCCGCACCGGCCGCAATCAGCGCAAAGCCGATGAGGTGGTTGATCGTCAGGCTTTCCTTCAGGAAAAACACGGAGAAGCCGGAGAAGACGATCAGGGTGATCACCTCCTGGATCGTCTTTAGCTGTGCAGCGGAATAGACTTCTGCCCCGATCCGGTTGGCCGGCACGGCCAGGCAGTACTCGAAGAAGGCGATGCCCCAGCTCGCCACGATGGCAATCCACAGCGCGGAGGTCTTGTATTTCAGGTGGCCGTACCAGGCGAATGTCATGAAGATATTGGAAAGCGACAGGAGCAGGATCGGCCAGAGGGCGGCGGGAGACAAAGTGGGCATGGCAGCTCACAACAAGGGAAGATGGCGGATGGGACGCGACCGTTGAGTCGCCAGATTCAGACTATAGCAAATGCACGGCGGCATGGGGTAACCCTTCAGCCCAGTGCGCCGCCCACGCCGACCGCTATGCAACCTGAGGCAGGCTCACCTCTCATGTCGGCGGCCCATCATCCTGCTGAAGCGACCCCGGAAAGGGCATCCCGGCGGTGCTGAAAAGTCGCCGGTGATTTCTAGTTAAATTGTGCAAAGCCTCCGTAACGCACCGTTAAGTCGCTCTTGTTATTGAGTATTTATTGCGATCGGTATGGATGTTGATTTATGTGGTTGAGTGAAAGCCGAAGCGGCAGAATATTGCCTGCAGTGCTGCAAGCCCAGGTGGCGGATATCGTCGAAGGCCATCGCTCGACCCTGGTGCTCAATGTCATCACCCTCTCTGTCTCCATCGCCATTCTTCACATCCAGGGCGAGGCCGGTTGGGCTGTGTTCACCTGGTACGCTCTCGCGCTTGCCATCATCGTCACGCGCAGTGGAGTCATGAGCAGCCTGACCCGCCGCGGCATGCTCGTCGAGGCGCCCCGGGCCAGCCTCACCATACTGTCGATCGGCGCTCTCGCTCTCGGATCCACCTGGGCAGTGTTGCCCTGGATCGTTTCCGACTTCGAGCCCCTCGGCCAGCATGCCTCGCTCTTGCTGATCATGGGCGGGATGGCCGCCGGTTCGGTGATCAAGCAGATCGGATACACGCCGCTCGCGCTCAATTACTCGATCCCGATCCTGATCTCCCTGATGGTCAATCTTGTCGGCCTGTGGAGACCCAACGAGGTTCTGGTCGGTCTGTGCATGGGGCTGATGATCGTCGTTTTCATTCGCCGCAGCGTTTGGGCCGAACGCATGTTCGTCAGCAGTCAGGTCGCGCGGCATGAGGCCACGGCGCTGGCCGACAGCCTGACCCGCGCCAACGGCGATATTCTGCGCCAGAATTCACGCCTGGAGGCCCTCGCCAATCGCGACATGCTGACCGGTCTCGCAAACCGTGTGTTCTTCCACGGCCGACTCGCCGGCGACATCGCACGCGCTGTCGTCTCGGACGAGCAGGTTGCGCTGCTGATCTTTGACGTCGAACGTTTCCAGTCGATCAACGACACACTGGGTCATAGCGCCGGCGATGCGCTGTTGCGTGAAATCGCCGCCCGCCTCTCCTCGATCGTCGAGGATGGCAGCCTGATCGCCAGGCTTGGAGGCGACGAATTCGCCGTGATCGTTGCCGGTTCGGACGCGTTGGAGCGGGCGCGGGCGCATGCCGCTGCCGTGCTCGAGGCAAGCCGCCAGCCGATCCACTGGCACCAGCGCCAGGCTGTGGTGGGGCTCAGCGTCGGTCTGGCCGCCTACCCCGACCATGCCGACAATGCCGAAGAGCTGCTCGCCTGCGCCGACATGGCGCTCTACGACGCCAAGCGTGGCGACCGTCGGCAGCTGCGCGAATTCGATCCGGATCTGCGCCGCAATGCCGAACGCAAGCGCATCATCGAGCAGGATCTGGAGAGAGCCATCGACGTGGGCGCCCTCGGCGCCTGGTTCCAGCCTCAGGTCGATCTCGTCACCCGTCGCATCACCGGTTTCGAAGCCCTGGTGCGCTGGCAGCACCCGCAGCTCGGCTTCATCTCTCCGCCGGAAATCGTCAACGCCGCTCGCGCCGTGCATCTTTCGGAGCAGCTGACCGCTCGCGTCGCCGGCGACGCCTGCCGGCTGGCCCGCCGCCTGCCGGCACTCGGCCTCACAGATGTCACCGTCGCCCTCAACGTATCACCGCGCGAATTCGCCCTCTACTCCGTCGCCTGCATGCTGCGACGCGTGACCGAGGAATACGGCGTGGATCCCTCGGCGCTGGAGATCGAGATTACCGAAGAGGCGATCCTCGACCCGGCGCTGGCCGACCAGCAGCTGAAGCGCATGGAAGAGGCAGGCTACAAGCTCGCCGTCGACGACTTCGGCATGGGCCATTCCTCGCTGGCCTACCTGATCGGCCTGAAGGTCGACCGGCTGAAGATCGACCGCAGCTTTGTGCAGGATGTTGCCCGCAGCGAGACGAACCAGAAGCTGATCGCCGCCATGGTCAGCCTCGGTCAGTCCCTGTCGCTGGAAATCGTCGTCGAGGGCGTCGAGACCCCCGAAGACGCCGCCATCCTCGCCCGCCTCGGCTGCGGCACCGCCCAGGGCTACCTCTTCGCCCGCCCCATGCCACCCAGCGCCCTCGAAAGCTGGATCGCCAACCACCAGCCAAGCACGAATCTCAAGCGCAAGACCAAGGCAAATCATCTGTCGGTGGCGTGAATGCCGGAGCCTGCCTCCCATCGCATGAGAAGACATGCGGCACCGCGCGTGGACAATATGTTCTGCGCATTCGCCCAGTCCCTCCTGCCACCACCCTGGCAACAACCCACCTCCGCGTTGCGTTTTTGTTCTAATTATCCCACCCCCGCCCCTTCCCTTTGCCGCCGCGCTTCTCCATATTCCGGCCATGGCCAGATCTCCCAAATCCTCCGCCCCCTCTGATAGTTTCGAGGAAGCCCCGCAGACCGCATTCGAAGGCGCGCCCCTGTCGGGTTCCGTCTCCGACTGGGTGAAGCAGCTCGAGGCGGAGGCCGAAGCCTCCACGGTCGAGAGCCAGCGCGAGCTGGCGTCGAAGGCCGGCAAGCACCGCAAGAAAATCGAGGTGGAAGCCCGCCGCCACGCCGAAAAGGTGGCGCTCGAAAAGGCGACCACCAAACCCACCGCCAAGAACACCACCGCCTCCAAAACCTCCCGCGGCGTCTCCATCGGCGCCTCATCGGACCCGAAGACCCGCGCCGCCGCCGGCCTCAATCCGATTGCCGGCATGGATGTCTCGCTTGAGGAAGCCGAATCCCTCGCCCCCGGCGCCGTCACAGCCACGGTCGAAGCCCTCTCCGCCCTGATCGAAAGCGGCAATCCGCTGTTCAAGAACGGCGAACTCTGGATGCCGCACCGCCCGGCCCGCCCGGCGAAATCCGAAGGCGGCGTGCCGATCCGCATGGCCTCCGATTTCGAACCCGCCGGCGACCAGCCGACTGCCATCAAGGACCTCGTCGAGGGCCTCAAAAACGACGACCGCACCCAGGTCCTGCTCGGCGTCACCGGCTCCGGCAAGACCTTCACCATGGCCAAGGTGATCGAGGCCACCCAGCGCCCCGCTGTCATCCTCGCACCGAACAAGACGCTCGCCGCCCAGCTCTATTCCGAGTTCAAGAACTTCTTCCCCGACAACGCGGTCGAATATTTCGTCTCCTACTACGACTACTACCAGCCGGAAGCCTATGTGCCGCGCTCGGATACCTTCATCGAGAAGGAATCCTCGATCAACGAACAGATCGACCGCATGCGCCACGCCGCCACCCGCGCCATCCTCGAGCGTGACGATTGCATCATCGTCGCCTCCGTCTCCTGCATCTATGGTATCGGCTCGGTCGAAACCTACACCGCCATGACCTTCCAGATGTCGGTCGGCGACCGCATCGACCAGCGCCAGTTGCTCGCCGACCTCGTCGCCCAGCAATACAAGCGCCAGGACATCAATTTCGTCCGCGGCTCGTTCCGGGTGCGTGGCGACACCATCGAACTCTTCCCCGCCCACCTGGAGGATGCCGCCTGGCGCATCACGCTGTTCGGCGACGAGATCGAGAGCATCACCGAATTCGACCCGCTCACCGGCAAGAAGACCGGCGACATGAAGACGGTCAAGATCTACGCCAACAGCCACTATGTGACGCCTAGGCCCGCCCTCAACGGCGCCATCAAGGCGATCAAGGACGAGCTGAAGACCCGCCTCGCCGAGCTCGAAAAGGGCGGCCGCCTGCTCGAAGCCCAGCGGCTGGAACAGCGCACCCGCTACGACATCGAAATGCTCGAAGCCACCGGCTCCTGCGCCGGCATCGAGAACTATTCGCGCTACCTCACCGGCCGCAAACCCGGCGAGCCGCCACCGACGCTGTTCGAATACATCCCCGACAACGCCCTGCTTTTCATCGACGAGAGCCACGTCTCCGTCTCCCAGATCGGCGGCATGTATCGCGGCGACTTCCGCCGCAAGGCGACGCTGGCCGAATACGGCTTCCGCCTGCCCTCCTGCATGGACAACCGCCCGCTGCGCTTCGAGGAATGGGACGCCATGCGCCCCCAGACCGTGGCCGTCTCCGCCACGCCCGGCAGCTGGGAAATGGAAGAAGCCGGCGGCGTCTTCGCCGAACAGGTCATCCGACCCACCGGCCTCATCGACCCGCCGGTCGAAATCCGCCCGGCCAAATCCCAGGTCGACGACGTGCTCGGCGAGATCCGCGAAACGGCGCTGAAGGGTTACCGCACCCTCGTCACCGTGCTCACCAAGCGCATGGCCGAAGACCTCACCGAATACCTGCATGAACAGGGCGTGCGCGTCCGCTACATGCACAGTGACATCGACACGCTGGAGCGCATCGAGATCATCCGCGATCTCCGCCTCGGCGCGTTCGATGTCTTGGTCGGCATCAACCTCTTGCGCGAAGGCCTCGACATCCCCGAATGCGGCTTCGTCGCCATCCTCGATGCCGACAAGGAAGGTTTTTTGCGCTCAGAAACGTCCCTTGTGCAGACGATTGGTCGTGCAGCCAGAAACGTCGACGGCAAGGTCATCCTCTATGCCGACCAGATCACCGGCTCCATGCAGCGCGCCATGGACGAAACGTCCCGCCGCCGCGAAAAGCAGATGGCCTACAACATCGAACACGGCATCACGCCCGAATCCGTCAAGGCCCGCATCTCCGACATCCTCGACAGCGTCTATGAGCGCGACCACGTCCGCGCCGACATCTCCGGCGTCTCCGGCAAGGGCTTCGCCGATGGCGGCCACCTCGTCGGCAACAACCTCCAGGCCCATCTCAACGCCCTCGAAAAAGACATGCGCAACGCCGCCGCCGACCTCGACTTCGAAAAAGCCGCCCGCCTGCGCGACGAAATCAAACGCCTCAAGGCCGCCGAACTCGCCGCCATGGACGACCCGATCGCCAGGCAAGAGGCGTCGAGTGCCGAAGGCGCGAGAGGGAGGCAAGCAACTGTGGCGTCGAGTGCCGAAGGCGCGAGAGGGAATGGAAAGAACCAGGCCAAGAATACGGAAAGCGGTGGAGGAAGCCGCAAGGCCGCCGCAGGCACCCACCTCCCCCTTGAGGGGGGAGGTCGCGCGGCACGCGCGGGTGGGGGTGACCCCGCCACCGCCACTGCCAAAGATCACCCCACCCCGGACCTGCGGTCCGACCCTCCCCCTCAAGGGGAGGGTGTCTCCCGCATCTCCCCCTCCGGCCGCAACAAGTCCGGCGTGCCCGAGGGCAAGGGCAGCTATTTCTCCAAGCCCCATATCGACGACATGGGCCCCGGCACCGACGGCGCCATCCCCATGCCGAAATCCGGCCCGGAAAGCTCCTATTTCCGCAAGAACACCCTCGACGAAATGACCGTCGGTCGCACCGAAAAACCGGTCACTGGCAAGCTCCCGGACAAGCCGAAGCCTGACGCCGGCGGCAAGCCGCTCTCCCCCCCTGTGGGGGAGATGTCCGGCAGGACAGAGGGGGGTACCCCAACCTCCAGGCCGTCCGACGACCCCCGCCCCATCATCCGCGCCCGCTCCGGCGCCGGCTCCTACGAGGATCCGATGGACCAGAAGCGCAAGGGCCGTACGAAGGGCAAGACGGGGCGCCCGGGGCGGTGACGTTATCTCCCCCCTTGCGGGGGAGAACGGAATTTCAGCATCTTAGCGCAGCTAAGTGCTAGAAATTCCAAGAGAGGGGCATCCACGGACACCATGCAAGACCTGGCAAACCTGCTCTCTGATATCATCAGTTATATGTCCGCCGGATGGCGAAGTCAGTCTCGCAGCATGCGATGGCTGGTGTCGGCCGTGATGGTGACTCTGGGGGTCGCGTTGGTGTGGGTGTTATGGAGGCTCTAGCCTTGCATTCGCGTCATTTCTTCGAGTGACCAAGGCATCCCCAGCATATGTGAGGCTGGCTCTAAAGTGCGTTGAAGAAGCAACGCTACGAAATTGCCGCTCGCAACCAAAGACGCATGCCTTTCAAATTCACCCTCCTGGGTTTAATGAACTTTGGGGGGCATCATCATGAAATACAAACTTTATGAATATGAGCTGGCTGACCGGGCCAACAAAATTGTTGCGCCAGATCGGCACTACGAAATTTTTCGCGAATCTATCGGCGTAGATAGCAGCGGTCGCTTTGCGCGCTATCGCGGTCGTGACGACGCGGTATTGATGAATGTTAGAAAGACAACAAAAGCAAGTTCCGACTTCATAGGACTAATAGGCCGCCACTCTACCGAACGTGAAGTCACTACCTACGATCAGTTGCGCGATGAGGCGGACAACATCATCGTGTCGGATGATGATTATCCCAACAGCCCATTTGTATGCATGCCTAGGCTGAGAATGATTGCATGCGTAGATGGAGGGAGACTGAAGGCTGACAGTGCAATGTCACGATTACACGCAATTCTGTCATCCCGAAAAGGACTACTTTTCACATATGAATCGACAAAGGCT
>CALSAF010000166.1:0-11110 GCA_943372805.1 Rhizobium sp. Q54 | reverse complement strand
GCCGCCCTTGCCCTCTTCGCGCTGCCAGTCCTTGGCCTGGAAACGACCGGGTTCGCGATCGGCCATGGGGCCGGTGACTTCGTTCTCAAGGGCCTCGAAGGAGGCGCAGATCGTGTCGCGCAGGCTTTCGAACCAGGCGCGGGCAGCATCCTTCTTGTCCTCGATGTCCTCGGGCAGGCCTTTCGGCAGAACCGGTCGCTCCATATCGTCCCCCTTTAACGCTCTCAGGACAAACGAATATCAGGTGAAATCGCGGGCGACCATATCGGGGCGGGGGTGTCCCCTTAAAATCGACTCGCCTTCCGGTTTTGCCTGGATTAATCTTGGTGCCATGCGAGGGATTTCATGACGAAGATGCCCGGTCCGCCACCCTTTACCGGCTTGAAGAAGCGCATTGCCGATCACCGCGCCGGTGTAGCCGGGCGGATCGGCGGACAGTTCGTGCGGGAAACCTATTGCCTGACCCGCGAGGAGGCTCGTGCCAAGGCACGGGAGTGGTTTGACGCCTTTCCGAAGGCCGCCTACTGGACCGAGGTGGAGAGCTGGCGGCAGCTCGACGGCGACCAGATCGAGTTCACCATGCGGCGACTGCCCTCCGCCGATTGATCGCGTCATGTCTGCGATGGCCCGAGGCGGCCTGCGATCGGCCCTTTGTCGTGGAATAAGATCGGGTTCGCTAAAATTCTAACATTCACAGAAAGCCGATGACAAAACCTCATCACTAGAGTGTTCGATACACAGCCGGTATGAAGCCGGCGCCGGATCGACATGATATGCGACACAGGGTTTTCTCATGAGTTCAGTTTGGCTCAATCCGTCTTCGGCCAATGCGGCTTCGATGGCGAGAGCGTCCGCGCCTTCGGTGGAGCGGACGGAGAGACCGGCGGCACCAGCGCCAGCGCGCGAAACCCAGGCCGACAATTCCTCCTACTGGTCGATCTCCACGACGATGCGAGCCGGCAGCCTGTCGATGGGCAGCGTGCAGGAGGCAAGCGAGATTGCTGCGGCGCAGACAGACACGGCAGCACTCGGGCTCGAACAGGCCACTGAAATGGTGGCGCGGATGCAGCAGAAGCTCGTGTTCGCCAAGGCTGTCGGTGCCGATCGCGATGCCATCAACAATGACATTGCCCAGATGAAGGCCGATCTCGGTGCTCTGGTCGAGGACAGCTCCTTCAACGGCGAAAACTGGCTCAAGGTCGAGGCCGGCGGTCGCCCAAAGGTGACCTCGGTGCTGGCGTCGGTGACGGCCGCCGCCAATGGTGACCTCTCCATTAACATGGTCGATTTCGATACCGCAAAGTCAACATTGGTGTCCCGGCAGGAGGCCAGGGACGGCATGCTCACCCGCGCCTATGCCGGCACGACGATGGGCGGCACGCCCTACAATTATTTCCTTATGGATGCTCAGCCGCAGGTGCCGAACGAGCCGGGCGCGCGTGAGATCCGGATCGACAGCCGCACCACGAGCGATGAAATCGACGGCATGATCTCGACACTCAACCGCGTGCTGATCGATATGGTCGGGGCGGGGGGGGAGGTCAACACGCTGCGCGGCCAAGTCACCGGCGGCGACCTTCTGACCACGGGTCTGCAGGCTGAGGGCGAACCCGCCCTCAGCCGTCTGGTCGATCCCGAGTTGAATGAACAGGATGCGCGCCTGTCGGCAGAGAAAGCCCAGCAACAGTTGCGGGCGTCAGCGCTCAACATGGCCAATGTGTCGATGACGTCATGGTTGAAGCTCTGACGCCAAGCCTCTGAGCCAGAATCGAAAAGGCCCGCTTCGCGCGGGCCTTTTGCTCTCCGGCAGGTTTTCAGGTCTTGGCCCGGGGGCGCCTGGTCTTGCCGCGCGGCAGCGGGACCATGATCGGCGTGGCGGCTTTCTGCACCTCTTGCGCCGGTTCGGCGTCTTGCGACGGGGCGAGTTCCTCCGCAATGGGGGCGGCTGCAGCCTGTGCCGCCTCCGTCTCTGCTGTTTCCAGAGCTTCCGGCAGCGGGGCAGTCGGAAGCTCTGGTTCAGGTTCGATCATGACCGGGGCCGGAGCCGCCTCGACCAGTACCGGGACGGATTCGGCTTCTACCGGTTCTGCCGCCGGTGCTTGCGGTTCCGGGACCGCTGCTTCGGCCTGGGGGACGATCACTGGAATGGGTTCCACCGTCACCACATCTGGAGGCGCCGAGACAGCGGGGGCCGGACCGCTCAGGATCTGCTCCAGGATCTTCGTCACCTGCAGGGCGGTCGGCAGATCCGTATTTGTCGAATGACCACAGAAGGGCACCTTGATGTCGGTCGCGATCTTGGGGCGCGAGTTGATCTCGCCGAACCAGTCGAGCTCGCCGACGACGTCGATCACCTCGGTGAAGGCCTCAGGCATCTTGATGCGGCCGCCGAAGGTGACGATGCGGGCGGTGTTGGCCAAGGTTTCAAGGCGAGCCTTGTCGGCGTCCTTCAGCGCATAGAGAGCATCTGCAATCACCCGGTTGCCGCGGGAATGGCCGGCGATCAGGGTGAAGGACAGAGTCGGGTCGGCGAGCAGGGTCGCCACTGTGTCGGCATCGAGGCCGGTCTTGCGGCTGGTGTCGGCGTCCTCGTCGCGCTTGCCGTAGGCGCCGAGCTTGGGGCGGCCGACGACATCGTCGATCACCTCGAGATTGCTGCGGACATGGCCGAGCCAGCCGAAGAGGAAGGCGCCGCCGATGGCCTCGTTGAGGAGGTCGCCGAGGCCATAGCCAGAGACGACGGCTGCCACCGGTGCGTCGATTGCATCGGCGACATTGCGGGCGAAGGCGGCTGCGCCGATTGCCGAGCCGCCGATGCCTGCCACCGCCATGGCACGGACCTGTCTGCCGCCGCGCAGGCGAAACTCCTCGACGCTGTCGCAGAGCGTGAGCATGCCGCCGCCGGTTGGCGGGACGATCATGATCAGGCCCTCGGATGCAAGGCTGTCGCTGATGTAGAAGGCTTCATCAGCCGACAGGGCCTTCACATCGTAATAGAGCGCGTCCATGCCGGTGTTTCGAAGCCGCCAGGGTTCCAGGGCGGCGTTTCGGACCGGGCGTTGGCTCAAGCGCTCGGGAAAGCTCAAGGAACGGGCGAACTGGGTCAGACCCAGGGCGAATGCTGTCTCAAACATGACTCCATCTCCCATTTTTGCTGCGATGCAACATAACGGTTTTCGGATAAATAAGCAATGCGCGAAACGGTCGCGTACGCACGCGTCATGCGGGAGGCGTAAAAGGTTATTGACCTCAACTGCGATTGAGGTTGCATCTTGGATGCCCATTCGGGGAACGAGGGGTGGAAGATGCAGAAATCACAAAGTTCAGGACGGAAAGCCGGTCTGGCGGAGGGCCTCGCCGGCAATCATGGCGGCGGACATCGCGACGTTGATCGAGCGCTGTCCCTCGACCATCGGAATGATGACGCGATGGTCGGCTCCTTCATGCACGTGCTCGGGCACGCCGGCACTTTCCCGTCCGAAGAGGAGGATGTCGTTCGGAGCATAGTCGAAGGTCATGTAGGGCAGGGCGGCCTTGGTGGAGGCGAGAACCAGCCGTCGGCCTGCCGCCAGACGCCAGGCGTCGAAGCGCTCCCAATTGACGTGACGGGTCATCGCGACGCTTGCAAGATAATCCATTCCGGCGCGTTTCAGGTTCTTGTCGGAGAGCACGAAGCCGGCCGGCTCGATGATGTCGACCTTCAGCCCGAGGCATGCAGCAAGTCTCAGGATCGTGCCGGTGTTGCCGGCGATGTCGGGCTGGTAGAGGGCGATGCGAAGCTCGGTCATGGACGGGTCTTAAGCGATCCCACGGCGTGGCTCAAGGCGATGTGCAGCGCGAGGACGGCGCCTGTGTTCGGCGTGCAACAGTTGTGCCGGAATGTCGCTCTCGCGGCAAAAGCCGGCTGGCAAAACCATCGGCTGCCCGATAGAACAAGGCTCTTCTTAAACACCAAAAGCGGGAGGGCCATCGATGGATCTATTCGGTATTTCGCGCCAGCCCCGATTTCTGGCTGCTGCCGCCTGAGCGCGTCACCTCCGCCTCTTTTCCCAAACTGATTCATCCTGCGGCCGCAAGCGGCCTCAATCATTGAATATTCGCGTTTTAGCGCTGCCATTTTCCGGTGCCGCCTGCGCGCCATTTCTGGAGATTTTCCATGTTCTCGTGGTTCGAAAACCGCCTGAATCCGTATCCGGTCGGTGAGCCGACCCTGCCGCCGAAAGGCCTGGTCGCCTTCTGCTGGCACTACACGAAACCCGCCGGCTGGTGGCTGGTGCTGCTCGGGCTCTGCTCGGGGCTGATCGCTGTTGCCGAAGTGTTTCTCTATCAGTTCCTCGGCAATATCGTGGACTGGCTGTCGACCGCCGAGCGCTCGACCTTCCTGCAGACGGAAGGCGGCACGCTTGCCTGGATGGCGGCGCTGCTGCTGATCGGTCTGCCGGTGCTGGGCGTGGTCCATACGATCACCATGCACCAGGTGCTGGCCGGCAACTTCCCGATGATCGCGCGCTGGCAAATGCACCGTTTCCTGCTGCGTCACTCGATGACCTTCTTTGCCAACGAGTTCGCCGGTCGCGTCTCGACCAAGGTGATGCAGACGGCGCTCTCCATCCGCGAGAGCGTCATGAAGATCATCGACGTCTTCATCTATGCAACGACCTTCTTCGTTTCGATGCTGGCACTGGTCGCTTCCGTCGACTGGGGGCTCGGCGTGCCACTCGTGGTCTGGCTGGCGATCTATGCGCTGATCCTGCGCCACTTCATCCCGAAGCTGCGTAAATCCTCCAGCGAGCAGGCCGATGCCCGCTCGATGATGACGGGCCGGATCGTCGATAGCTACACCAACATCGCGACGGTGAAGCTGTTCTCGCATGCAGGACGCGAAGAGGTTTATGCACGCGAAGGCATGGATGCCTTCCTGGACACGGTGCATCGGCAGATGCGGCAGATCTCGCTTCTCAACATCTGCGTCGACATCAACAACGTGCTGGTGCAGTTCTTCGTGGCGGCGCTTGGCATCTGGTTCTGGCTGAATGGCACGGTCACGGTCGGTGCGATCGCGGTCGCCATCGGTCTTTCCATGCGTATCAACGGCATGTCGCAGTGGATCATGTGGGAAGTGGCAGCCCTCTTCGAAAACATCGGCACGGTCTATGACGGCATGGGCATGATGACGAAGGGACATGACATCGTCGACAAGCCGGCCGCCAAGGCGCTTGCCGCGCCGAAGGGCGAGATCGTCTATGACGCCGTGCGCTTCCACTACGGCAAGCAGAAGGGCGTGATCGAGGACTTCTCGCTGACCATCAAGGCGGGCGAAAAGGTTGGTCTGGTCGGTCGCTCGGGTGCGGGCAAGACAACGCTGATGAACCTGCTCCTGCGTTTCTACGATCTGGAGAAGGGCAGGATCCTGGTCGACGGCCAGGACATCTCTCAGGTCAGCCAGGACAGCTTGCGCGCGCTTGTCGGCGTCGTCACACAGGACACCTCGCTCCTGCACCGGTCGATCCGCGACAACATCGCTTATGGCCGGCCCGATGCCACCGATGCCGAGGTTGTCGAGGCGGCGAAGCGGGCCAATGCGTGGGAGTTCATCCAGACCCTCTCCGACATGCAGGGCCGGAGCGGCCTTGATGCGCATGTCGGCGAGCGTGGCGTGAAGCTTTCAGGTGGCCAGCGGCAGCGAATCGCGATCGCCCGCGTCTTCCTCAAGGATGCGCCGATCCTGGTGCTCGACGAAGCGACGTCGGCACTCGATTCGGAAGTCGAGGCAGCGATCCAGGAGAGCCTGTTCAAGCTGATCGAGGACAAGACGGTGATCGCGATCGCGCACCGGCTGTCGACGCTGACGCAGATGGACCGGCTGATCGTGCTCGACAAGGGGCGGATCGTCGAAGAGGGCACGCATCAGCAGCTGGTGGCCAATGGCGGCATCTATGCCGACCTGTGGAACCGTCAGTCGGGCGGGTTCCTCGCCGACCAGACGGACGCCGCGGACGAGGCGCAGGGGGCTGCGGCCGAGTAAGGCTCTGGCCGTTCTGGCCGGATATGTCGAGCGCATGGGAGATGGGGCAGTGATGCCCCATTTCGCTTTTTGCCGATCTGTTCTGAGGCTGCGATGCGTGTGTCGGGGCGCTCGCCTGTGCATAAGGGGGCTGCCGGGCCAGATCTGCCCCCGATGGGGTAAGGGTTTGTTAGAACAGGGCTGTCAGGCAGGACAGCGGGGTTTTCCCGCCTTCGTCCTCCTTTTCAAGCTCGGATTTCTCTCGTGAAAAATCTCAAGATCAAGTTTCTCCTGCCATTTCTGTTCGGTCTGATGGTGGTCGTCTCCCTGGGCCAGGGGGCAATCGCCGTGCGTTCCTTCACCGACATGAGCGGCCAGATGCAGGCGCTCGGTTTGCGCCTTGACCGCTCGATGATGACGGCTGAACTGGACTCGCTGTTCGGCGAGGTGCGCCGGCTCAATCTGATGGTCCTCAATGCCGGCAATGCTGCGGAAAAGCAGGCACTCGTCGACGAGCTTGCCGTGGCCAGAGATCGTCTCGATGCAGCCGTTGCCCGCTTCGAGAGCGGTATCAGCCTGCCCGGTGTGCGCGAGCATTTCGACGTCTTCAAGTCGGCACTTGACCAGTATCAGACGCTTGACGACAGCTTTGTCGAGCAGGCGCTTTCGTCCAAGCTCTACAAGGCCAAGGAGACCATCGCCGCGATGGTGCCCGTCGGTGCCGCGGCCGGCCAGAGCCTGAAAGAGATCGTTACCCTCAATCACGCGGCGGGCGACGAGGTTCGTGTCGAGGCGGACGCGTCTGCAACGCTGGCGCTTCGACTGTCGCTTGCCGCCGTGATCCTTGCGGCCCTGATGGCGGTTGCCGCTGCCGTGGCATCGATCCTCCGGGTGGCCAGGCCGATCTCCGCGATCACCGACTCCATGCGGCAGCTTGCATCGGGGGACACTGCTGCGGCGATCCCCTTCGCCGACCGCCGGGACGAGATCGGCGACATGGCGGCTGCCGTCGCCGTCTTCCGTAACAACGCGATCGAGCGCGGGGCGCTTGAACGGCAGGCCGAGGAAAACCGCAGCCTGAGCGATACCGAGCGCCTGCAGCGCGAGGAGCAGAAGGCGCGTGAGGCGGCCGACGTGCAATTTGCCGTCGAGCGTTTGGCCGGCGGACTGCAGAAGCTTTCCGACGGCGATCTGGCTGTCGAGATCCGCGAGAGCTTTGTCGACCATCTCGACCCGCTGCGCGTCAACTTCAACCATTCCGTCGAGCGGCTGCGTGATGCGATGCAGGCGGTCGGCGAGAACGCCCGGGCGATCGATGCCGGTGCCAGCGAGATGCTGGCGGGTTCTGAAGACCTGGCCAAGCGGACGGAGCAGCAGGCAGCCTCCGTCGAGGAGACCGCTGCCGCGCTGGAACAGGTCACCACCGCCGTCAAGGACAGCGCGGTGCGCGCGGAAGAGGCGGGTGCCCTCGTCGGACGGACACGTGTCGGTGCCGAGCGCTCCGGCGAGGTCGTGCGGCGTGCCGTCGAGGCCATGCAGGCGATCGAGAAGTCGTCGAGCGAGATTTCGAACATCATCGGCGTGATCGACGAGATCGCGTTCCAGACCAATCTGCTGGCGCTCAATGCCGGGGTCGAGGCGGCGCGTGCCGGCGACGCGGGCAAGGGCTTCGCCGTCGTCGCACAGGAGGTTCGCGAACTGGCCCAGCGTTCGGCCCATGCGGCAAAGGAGATCAAGGGGCTCATCACGGCTTCGGGGGATCAGGTGCGCACCGGCGTCGCTCTGGTGGGAGAAACGGGGCGGGCGCTGGAAGCGATCGTGCGCGAGGTACAGGAGATCAACCAGAACGTTGCGGCGATCGTCACCTCGGCGCGCGAGCAGTCCACTGGGCTTGCCGAAATCAATTCCGCCGTCAATCTGATGGACCAGGGCACGCAGAAGAATGCGGCCATGGTGGAGCAGTCGACTGCGGCCAGCCACACGCTTCACCAGCAGGCGAACGCGCTGATGCAGCTTCTGGGGCAGTTCCGCCTCGGTGGCCAGGCCCACTCGCCCGTTGCCGTGCGCGGCCCATCTGCCGCCGCCCGCACGCCGCAGGCCTCGCCGGCCCGCGCGCTCGGGCAGAAGGTCGCCAACGCGTTCCGGGGCAATGCGGCGGCCGCTGCCGAGTGGTCTGAGTTCTGATACAGATCTCGCCTTCGGGCTTGAGTCTGACGAAACGGGGCAGCAATGCCCCGTTTCGCGTTGCAGGCACATCCGGCCACATTCATGCCGCTGATCGGTTCATCTGCCGAATTGGCTTGTCGCCGATGCGGGAAGGCGGCTATGGCGTGGCTGCGGACCACAGGATCTCGGCCGTGACGGACATCTGCGGAGCGACATGCTGAAGTATCTCGACTGGTTCTGGGCGGTTCTTGCCGGCGCGCTGCTGGCGGTGATGGTGACCATCAACAGCGGACTTGCGGCCCATACCACGCCCTTCACCGCCTCCTGGGTGGTGCATGGCGTCGGGGGCCTTGCCGCCTTTGTCCTCCTGATCGCCAATGTCGTCCTGGCGCGGCGTTCGGGGCGGATCGCCAGTGGTGCCAAGGCGCCTTTCTGGTCCTATCTCGGTGGCGCCCCGGGGGCTTTCGCTGTGGCGCTGAGTTCCATCGCGGTCAATTCGGAACTGGCGCTCGCCGGCGGTCTGTCATTGCTGCTCGTCGGGCAGATCCTGTTCGGCCTGGTGTCCGACCAGTTCGGCCTGTTCGGGACGCCGAAGCGGGCGCTGAACCACTTCGACCTGCTGGCGACCATCTGCGTGATCGGTGGCAGCGCGTTGCTCATCTTCTCGAAGGGGGGCTGAACATGCTCGGTGCCGTTTTCATCGCGCTGGCCGGCGGGGCTGCGGTCGGCATGAGTCGCTCGCTCAATGGGCGCCTGACCATGGAGCGCGGGCCATTCACCGCTTCAGCCTGGAACCACTGGGTCGGCTTCCTGCTGCTGAGTGTCTATATCGCTGTTCTGCATCGGACCGGGCTGCCGCTGCTTGCCGAAACCCCCCTCTTCTATCTGACCGGTGGCGTGATCGGGGCCGTCTTCGTCGTGATCAGTTCGCATGTTTTCCCGCGGATCGGCGCGGCCCGCTCCGGGCTTTTGATCATCGGCGGCCAGATGATCACCGGCCTTCTCATCGACCTCCTGCGGGGAACGGCGCAGTTTCATGTGGGCCAGCTGGTGGGCGTGGCGCTGATCCTGGTCGGAATCTACCTGACACGATTTACGCGTTGACCTTCCTCGCGGCGATGTCCTGAGACCGATCAAACGAGAAGGTGCATTTTAGCGATCTTCGAAAGGAAGGGTTTGCGTTTCGGGCGTAGCCTTGAATGACCGGAACACCCATCGAAGGTGCATTCCATGACAGAAGCTGCTTATCATCCTGCGACCCATGCCAGGGAGGCCGAGATCATTGGCCGGAAGGCCGTCGACTTTCTCGGCAAAAACCGGCTGGCGCTCACACCCCGCAATTTCGAGCTGATCTGCGCCGTGCTGGACGGTCGCGATCCGGTGTTGCGCGAGGCCTTTGTCGGCCTCCAGAGGCCGGTCAGCCAGATGGCGCTCTCGGCGCTTGCGCAGCGGTTTCTTCCCGAACGACCGACGCTTGATGCGTTGAAGACCACGAGCGAGGCGGCGCTGGGTGCGCTCGAAGCGTTTCGACGGACGCTTGAAAGTGGCGTCGTTTCGGTAGCGGAGGCTCACGGCGGTGCGAGCGAGTCGCTTGCGGATCTCGATGCGCAGATCGGCCGCTGCGTCAGCGCCCTGCAGGACGTCTTCAACCTCGCAGCGCCAGCCCCGCAGGATATGCCCGGCCAGGATCATCTGACGGCGCAGCGGAGCTTCGGGCTGCCGGGCTATGGAGCGCTTGAAGAGCGGCTCGAAGCGCTCTTCTCCGACGGGGAACCGGACGGTGGCGTGAGCCTCATGCTCTGCCGGATCGAGGGGCTGGAGCCCCTTGGCCGCGTCGGTCTCGCCAAGGTCGGAGACTACATGAAGAACACGCTGGCGCGCTTCACCCACCGCCTGATCGCCAAGACGGACACGGCCTATTGGACCGCGAGCGACGAACTCGGTCTGCTGGTCGGTGCGACGAGTGAAAGCTATCTGTCGCAGCTCGGCGAGAAGATTGCACGCGTTGTGGCGGATGCGGAAGCAATCGCGCGACGCTCGGTCAAGTCCATGCCGCCGCTTGCCTGCCGTTTCGGATGCGCGCGCACCCATCGGCGTGTGCTGCCGGCGCAGCTCTATGGTGCCGCGCGCCAGTCGCTGCAGCGGGCGGAGCTGACGGAAAGCCTCGTTCCCATCTTCACGGAAGTGTCGGCAGACCTTGCCACCCTCAGGCGCTACGAGGCGCTCTACGGCCGCCGGATGCGGTAAGGCGCGGCGGTCGTTCCGCATGGGGCTGAAGCGCCTGACCAATTTGTAATGCGGTTCGGCGGAGCAAATGCTTTGCCGTCACTGTCAAACCGCCTATATCGCTTTCATGTTCCAAGCTGTTGCCCGACTCTTCGAAAACTGGCTCGATCCCTTCGCCCGCACGGACAATCTGCGTCCGCCCGAGAAGACTTGGGCTTTCGTGTGGTTCTATGTCCGCCAGGCCAAGCTCGCATTCTTCCTGATGGCGCTGTTCGGCGGGGCCGTGGCCATGCTGGAGGCAGGACTGTTCTGGTTTGTGGGGCGGCTGGTCGACCTTCTCGACACGGTGCCGAAGGATTCCGGCTGGGATGGACTGATCGCCGCACATGGCGGCGAACTCCTCGCTATGGCGCTGGTAATCCTGGTCGGGCGCTTCCTGGTCGTAACGGTGGGCGCCCTGGTCGAGGAGCAGGTGATTGTCCTCAACTTCTTCAATCTGGTGCGCTGGCAGGCCCATGCGCATGTGGCGCGCCAGTCGCTCTCCTTCTTCCAGAACGATTTCGCCGGCCGTATCGTCACCAAGGTCTGGTCGGCGGGGCAGTCGACCGGGGATCTCCTGACATCGCTCCTGCAGGTCGTCTGGTTCATGGTGATCTATACGGTCTCGACGATGGCGCTGGTTGCCCAGCTCGACTGGCGGCTGGCGGCAATCAT
>CALSAF010000165.1:0-11160 GCA_943372805.1 Rhizobium sp. Q54 | reverse complement strand
CGATCCGAGCGTGCTTTCCAATCTGGGCATGTCCTACGTATTGGCGGGCGATCTGAAGACGGCCGAGACCTATCTGCGCCAGGCTTCGCAGCAGCCGGGGGCAGACAGCCGTGTGCGTCAGAACCTTGCGCTGGTGGTCGGCCTGCAGGGCCGCTTCCAGGAGGCGGAGCAACTGGCGTCGCAGGAACTCGACCCGCAGCAGGCGGCAGCCAACCTGCAATATCTGCGCGGCATGCTTGCCCAGCAGAATTCCTGGAAGCAGCTGTCCAGCCAGGATCAGGCAAAGAAGAACGGTTGAGCCTGCTCAATTCGGAAAATGCAGCTCGGAGCGGCCACTGGTGAGATCGCGCACCAGCCGGGCCGCCTGACCTTCGTCGCCCTGACGCAAGGTGACGGTCAAATCCACACCCTCTGCCGTGAAAGCTTCCGCTAGGACCAGATGCGGAAACGCGGTCAGCCGCGCCTTGACGAGCGCGAGGTCGGAGAAGCTTACCGCACATTCACCTGATACCATCGGTATGACCTCGCGCTTCCCCGCCGCGCGCAACATCTGCGCCGCCGTGCCGCCATAGGCTCGCATGAGACCGCCGCTGCCAAGCAGGATGCCGCCGAAGAAGCGGGTCACGACAACGACCGTGCCATCGAGATCCTGTCCGTCGACGGCCTGCAGGATCGGCTTGCCAGCCGTGCCGGAGGGTTCGCCATCGTCCGAGAAGCGATAAGCCTGGCCCAGGCGCCAGGCCCAGCAATTGTGGTTGGCGGCGGGATCGGAGACCTCGATGATGAAGGCCTTTGCTTCGTCCTCGCTTGCGATCGGGGCCGCGTGACCAATGAAGCGGCTCTTCTTGATATCCTGGACGAATTCGACGGGCGCAACGAGGGTATGGGGCATGGGAACCGCCTCAGCCGGCCGCTTCGTGGCGTGCAAGCCAGTCGGCGAGCGCGGCGATGACGGAGAGCCTCAGGGCGGCCTTCATGGCGAGTGCACGGGTCAGCGAGGCGTCACGGCTGGAGAAGCCGAGCTCCGCCATGACGCCTGACGGAGAGAGCCTGCGCGCGCGCATCACCGATTCGATGCGCTCGATCGTCGAGGGAAGCAGGTAGCGACCATTGGCGATCAGGGCGGCGGCATCCCCGGGAACCGGCTCATGACCTGACGGCGGCATGGCTACCGCCGTGTGCGCCCGCGCTCCCGCCGAGACGAGATCAAGAAAGGCCTGGCGCTCCTCCGGGTCGGCGGATGTCCAGGCCTTCAGGAGTTTCTTCAAGGGGCTGGGCTTCTCTTTCTTGGACATGACCGGCTTTCTGTTCGTGTCCGTCCATAGCCCGACCGGCGGGCCGGTGCGAGAAAAAAACTTGGCGACCCGCTTCTTCCGGCAAGGGGCGAAATTCGGCTTTGGCAACAGCGGCATCGGGGTTGCAACCGTCCCTTCCGGACCCGTTGTTCATTAGAGAATCCTGCCAGATGGAAAGCGGTCGTTAACCTTTATTTTCTACTCAGATAGCTCAGTTTTCGCGTCTCCGTATCTCGTCAGCGTTCAGGTTTTCGATGCACCCTCCCCGTTCCAATTCCGCGTATCAGGTCAATCAGTTGGGCGAGAACGAGGGTCAGGGGGCCGATCAGTCGGCGGCCAACCAGATCGAGGGGCGCGAGGAAACGCCCGTCTGGCAGAAGGCTTTTGTGCTGGGGCCGAACGTACGCTTCACGCGGACGCCCGACCGGGTGCCGGCCAAGCCAGAGGCGGCTGCAAGCCCGGCACCTCAGGCGACCATTCCGACGATGCCCCCTGCGCAGGCAATGCAGCAGGAACAGCCGCGACAGGCCCATACCCCGGCAAGTCCGCGTGCTGCTGCGACGCAGCCACCCAGACAGACGCCGTCTTCCCAGACCAGCGTCCCCTTTGCCGGCCTGCCCCGCACGGGGGCACCGGCGCCTGCGGCAAAGCCCGAGGCGCCGCGCGTGCCGGCCTCCGTGACCCTGCCGCAGCCGCCGGATGCGATCGGAGCCAGGGCGCTCACCTACAAGCTTCGCAGGGAACTGGCACGCCAGCAGGCAGAACAGGCCGCCTGGGACGCATCCATGGCCGACGGCGCCTCGCCGCGCGAGATCGGCCCGGCGCCGCAGGCGATCCAGCCAGCACCGCTGGTGCAGGGCATGCGCAGCGTGCTCGCCAGCACCCAGGCCGCCAGCGTTGGTACGAGCACCCGACCGACGGCCGAGGCGCATGTTCCGCCGCATCTCCAGCGGTCGCTGGCTCAGCAGGCCGAGGCCGCACGGCTTGCCGCCCAGCAGGCAGCGCCGACGCCGCGTCCGCCGATGGTGCGCAATGCGTTTCTTCGGACGCCGCCCCAGCCGGTCGCTCCGGAGCCGGTTGCGGCTCCTGTGACCGTTTCCGCAGACCTACAGCCGGTTGCGACAGTTCCGGCTGGAAACCCGGCCGCCCCATCGGGCTTTGCCGCCTGGGCGCAGATGACCAATCCGGCACCGGCCGCACCAGAGCTGCCGGCCGCCATGGCACCCGTCGCGACGCAAGCCGAAGCGCAGGCCACGCGGCTTCCGATCGCGGCGCTCCTGTCGGACCACATCTTCTTCGAGGCCATGGTGGCACCAGTGGAGGCGCCCGCCGAGATCGAGATGGCGCGGCCTGTTACCGCAAGGCCGGTAGTGCAGTCGCGCATGCCGGTCGCTCCTCCGCCGATGCAGCCGATCGCGCCGCAGCCTGTCCGGACCATTCCCGAGCAGGTGCAGGTACCGCAGGCCGTTCCGGCCATGCGCGCCGAAGTCGTTCGCTATCGTCCCGAAGGCATTTCGCTCACCGCGCAGCCGGTCACGCCTCTGCCGCGCAAGCCTGCCTTCGAGGCGACGCCGGGCTCGGTGGTGGCGCTCTACCGCGAAGTGGCAAGCCGCGCCGTTTCGACGGCGTTCTTCGTGCCGGCGCAAGCCCAGCCGGCGATGAGCGAGACTGTCGCACCACAGGAGCTGGTCGCTCCGGCAGCGGTTCAGGTGAACACCGCCCACTCTGCCCCGATCTCCACCGCACTGCCGCGCCAGCCGCTGTTCAAGGCGCAGGAAGCGCTGGGTGAAGGCGAATACGAGCTTCCCTATCTCGACTACCTGCAAATGCCACCGGTGCAGACCGGCGTGACGATGACGGCCGAAGCGCTCGAGCAGAGCGCCGGGCTGCTGGAAAGCGTGCTCGAGGATTTCGGCATCAAGGGCGAAGTGATCGACGTGCGCCCCGGCCCTGTTGTCACGCTCTACGAATTCGAGCCGGCCCCGGGGGTCAAGTCCTCGCGCGTCATCGGTCTCTCCGACGATATCGCCCGGTCGATGTCGGCGCTGTCTGCCCGTGTCGCCGTCGTTCCCGGCCGCAATGTGATCGGTATCGAACTGCCGAACCCGGTGCGCGAGACGGTTTATCTGCGCGAGCTCATCGAGACGCCCGATTATGCCGAGACGCGCTACAAGCTGCCGGTTTGCCTCGGCAAGACCATCGGTGGCGAGCCCGTGATCGCCGAACTGGCGAAGATGCCGCATCTGCTCGTGGCCGGTACCACCGGTTCGGGCAAGTCGGTGGCGATCAACACGATGATCCTGTCGCTGCTCTACCGGTTCCGGCCGGACGAGTGCCGGTTGATCATGGTCGATCCGAAGATGCTCGAGCTTTCCGTCTATGACGGCATCCCGCACTTGCTCACCCCTGTCGTTACCGACCCGAAGAAGGCCGTGATGGCGCTGAAATGGGCGGTGCGCGAGATGGAGGATCGCTATCGCAAGATGAGCCGCCTCGGCGTGCGCAATATCGACGGCTATAATGCCCGCGCCGCTCAGGCGCGGGAGAAGGGCGAGACGATCACTGTCAGCGTCCAGACCGGCTTCGACCGGCAGAGCGGCGAAATCGTCTACGAAGACCAGGAACTCGACCTTTCGCCGATGCCATACATTGTCGTCGTGGTCGACGAGATGGCCGACCTGATGATGGTGGCCGGCAAGGAGATCGAAGGCGCGATCCAGCGGCTGGCGCAGATGGCGCGTGCGGCGGGTATCCACCTGATCATGGCAACGCAGCGCCCCTCGGTCGATGTCATCACCGGCACGATCAAGGCGAACTTCCCGACGCGCGTTTCCTTCCAGGTGACGTCCAAGATCGACAGCCGCACCATTCTGGGTGAGCCGGGCGCCGAGCACCTGCTTGGTCAGGGCGACATGCTGCACATGGTCGGCGGCGGACGCATTGCCCGCGTGCATGGTCCGTTCGTGTCAGACGAGGAAGTCGAGAAGGTCGTCGCGCATCTGAAGATGCAGGGCCGTCCGGACTATCTCGGCACCGTGACCGAAGATGCCGACGAGGTGGAGGACGAGCCGGAAGAGGACGTTGCCGTTTTCGACAAGAGCGCGATGGGCGAAGAGGACGGCAACGACCTCTACGACAAGGCGGTCAAGGTGGTGCTGCGCGACAAGAAGTGCTCGACCTCCTATATCCAACGCCGCCTGTCGATCGGCTACAACAAGGCCGCCTCGCTGGTGGAACGCATGGAACAGGAAGGCATCGTCGGCGCTGCCAACCATGTCGGCAAGCGGGCGATCATCGTTGGCGGACGGGAAGTCAGCGGCGAAGGCGACTTCGAGGGTTGAGGCTTAGAGCTTGACGCAGTTCCGGACGGAAAACCGCAGTACACTTTTCCTGGAATTGCTCTGCGAGATCAGGGCCGGTATTCGGCCTTGACCTCCTTCATCGCGAGGCGATCGACAATCGCAGGGGCCAGAAGCCGTAACCAGCGACCAAGCTTCATTCGCGGCGTCATGAGAACCTCACGGCGCCCCTTGTCCATGCCCTCGCGGATGAGCCTTGCGCAGGTTTCGACCGTCATGGCGCCATCATCACGGATCATCGAGACGCCGGCAGGCTTACCGCCCGGGCCGTAGCCGCGCTTGCGCAGATCGGTGTCGATCGTACCGGGATAGGCGATCATCACGCGCAGGCCCTTAGGAGCAAGTTCGGCGCGGAGCGCCTCCAGAAAACCGTTCATCGCGAATTTTGTGGCGCAATAGGCGGTGCGGCCGGGCACGCCGACAAGACCCGCCACGGAGCTGACGCCGACGACGAGGCCCCTGGACGCAAGAAGATGCGGCAGGGCAGCCCTGGTCAGCCAGACGACGGACCAGTAGTTCATCACCATCAGTCTTTCGGACCAGTCGAAATCGGCATCGGTAAAGCCTTCGAAATTGGCGTGCGCCGACATGCCGGCATTGTTGACGAGGATATCGATGCGGCCGAGGCGGTTTATTGTCTCGGCGATCAGGTGACGGCAAGCTTCACGGTCCGTGACATCGG
This sequence comes from Rhizobium sp. Q54, assembly GCA_943372805.1. Lineage (GTDB taxonomy): Bacteria > Pseudomonadota > Alphaproteobacteria > Rhizobiales > Rhizobiaceae > Allorhizobium. The sequence continues at coordinate 5,824 of CALSAF010000165.1, read as the reverse complement.
TGGGAATCACGTCCACGCGGGTGCCATGGCCCCGAAGCTCGCGGGCGAGATCTTCCAGGCGCACGGCATTGCGAGCAGCGAGGACGAGGGCTGTGCCAGAGCCATCGCGGATCGCGATCTGGCGGGCAAGCTCCCGACCGATTCCCTCCGACGCGCCCGTGATGACGATGACCTTCATCCCTGATCCTCCCGATCGACCGCCGGCCAGATGCAACCGGTGTCCCGCTGCAAGCTGCGTCGGTTGGGCGAGCGGGTCAAGCCGTTGGGCTTTGCGCAGGAAGAGGTGCCAGGCTGTAAGCCGTCTGAAGCGTTCTCGCTTCGGTCAGACTTGAACGGGGCGGATCGTGTCGGTGGCGATATCGCCTTCCAGAACACCACGACAAAGGCCCGACCGGTCGCGATCGATCTCGATCACAGTGTAGAGCTTTTCAGAGCGGAAAGCGCTGGCGGTGGTGGTGGTCACGTCGTCAGCCGGCTTGGCGTCGATTTCCATGTAATCGAGTTCTCTGCCAGAGGCGACAATACGCGCATCACCGGATGTGCGGGCTGCAACGACTGCCGTGCCCTGGAAGGGAGAGTTGTCCCAGCGGGGATCATCGGCCTCGGCGATCGGCTCCAGCCGATAGACATTCAACAACTCCGCCGGGCCACTCGTGCCCCCGGCCGTGGTGGCTGCATCGTCCTGGCGGGCGACGATTTCGACCGGGCGACTGGTTCGGTCATCGGCCGAAGTTGCGCTGTTGTCGTTGCTGGGGCGGTCCATGATCCGTATCCTCCGGTTGTCCATATCAACCGCCGGGGACACGCGAGGTTCCCTGGAATTACACAAGCCGGCTAACGATCTGGGCGAGTCCGGCCTGCGGTCAAGCCGCCGTGCGGGCGAGAAGATCGGCTATGTGCTGCGGGCCGGTCGGGACGATGCCGGTCGCGTTCAGCGTCTTGATCGAATAGTAGCCGCGCGTGATGTGGTCCATGTTCACCGTGGCCCGCACGCCGTCGAGCCTCAGGACACGTTCCTGGTAGTCCGACAGGGCAGGATAGTCGGCGATGCGGCGACGATTGGTCTTGAACAGGCCGTGATAGGCGGCATCGAAGCGGATGAGCGTGACAAAGAGGCGGATGTCCGCTTCGGTGAAGCGCGCCCCGAAGAGGAAGGCGCGACCGTCGGACAGGCGGGTTTCCAGCTCGTCGAGCATGGCGAAGACACCGTCGACAGCTTCATCATAGGCGCCTTGAGTCAGCGCGAAGCCGGCCTTGTAGACGCCGTTGTTCAGCTGGTCGTAGATGCGGGGGTTGAGCGCGTCGATCTCTGCGGCGAGATCCTGCGGGTAGAGACGCAGATCCGACGGGACTAGGCCTTCGAAGGCGGTGTCGAGCATGCGGATGATATCGGCACTCTCATTGTTGACGATGGTGCCGGTCTTTTCGTCCCAGAGCACGGGGACGGTGGCGCGGCCGGTGAAGTCAGGATCGGCACGGGTATAGAGTTCGTGAAGGTAGGTCGCGCCGAAGAGGGGATCGGTATCGGCCCCGGGATAGCCGCCGAATTGCCAGCCCTGGCTGGACAGCGCCGGGGCAACGACGGTGACGGCGATGACGCCTTCGAGACCTTTCAGGGCTCGGGCCATTAGTGTGCGCGAGGCCCAGGGGCAGATGTAGCCCACATAGAGGCGGTAGCGGCCAGCTTCGGCGGAAAAGCCACCCTCGCCCGTCGGGCCGGCTGAGCCATCCGACGTGATCCAGTGGCGGAAGGAAGAAGTCTGGCGGACAAACCGGCCCTTCTCGTCAGCCTCCTGCACCGGCTGCCAGTCTTCCGTCCATTTGCCATTCACCAGCATCGTTCACGTCTCCATCACGGCGCGAGGGTCACTGCCTCTTCTGTGCAGCTTTTATGCGCTCAAGGAGCGTTCAGCGAAATCGAAAGTTTTTTGAAGAACTGTTCGACAATGATGAACAATTGTCCGTGGCTGGGATGCGGCTGCGTCAGGGCTTGTGGTCGCCATGCGCTTGCCCCGCTTTGCCCTCGGGGCACTTGACCAGGACAGTCCCCTCGAAGCTGGCGAACAGAGCAAGCGTTTCAGCCGGCATAGGATCTCTGTTGATGGGGGTTATCCTCCTGAGGGTGAATGCTGTTGGATCGCGGAAAGCGGCAGGATGACGGGACGCCCCTTTTGGCAGGTGAGAAACTCCGCTTCGACCCCATAGATGTCACGAAGCGTGGTGGGCGTCATGACGGTCTCGAAGGGGCCGGCGCCAACCAGGCCGCCCTGGCCGAGCATCAGGACACCGTTGGTGTGCCGGGCGGCGAGATTGAGGTCGTGGATGGCGAAGAGGACGAGGGCTCCAGTGCGCATGACATAGCGACGCAGCAGGTCGAAGACGCGCATCTGGTGGGCGAGATCAAGCGCGCTGGTGGCTTCGTCGAGGAGCAGTAGGCGGGGTTCGCGCAGCAGGCGCTGGGCCAGCATGACCAATTGCTGCTGCCCGCCCGAGAGCGTGCGGATCTTGCGGGCAGCGAGATCGCCAAGGCCAAATTCCGAGAGGATCGCGCCTGCCGCTTCGAGAACATCTGATGCTACCCGCCAGCCGAGGCGCTCGTGGCGGCCAAGCAGGATAACTTCCATGACGGTGAGATCGGCAGCGACATGGGCCTGCTGTGGCAAGAAGCCGAGTTCGGCGTGGACGATCGGTGCGCCGGCAAAGCGGATCAGGCCATTATACGCAACCGTGCCGGCGATGGCCCCGAGCAGGGTGGACTTGCCAGCGCCGTTCGGTCCGATCACCCCGATGATCTGGCCGGCGGGCAGGCTGCAGTCGATTTTGTCGAGGATCCGGCGGCGATTGCGGGTGATCGAGAGGTTTTCGAGCGTCAGCAAATCGGTCATGTGCGCCCCCGGTTGCCAGAGAACAGGATGACGGCAAAGAGCATGGGTATGCCGGCAACGGCGGTGACGATGCCGACGGGAATCGCAGCGCCCGGCGAGATGGCTTTGCCCAGCACCGAGGCGCCGATCAGGATGATCGCGCCGATGACGGCCGATAGCGGCAGCGAAAAGCGGTGATCCTCGCCGACCAGCATGCGGCAGACATGCGGGGCAATCAGGCCGACAAAGCCGATGGTGCCGACGAAGCAGACGGCGGCAGCGGTGAGCAATGCAACGAGCACGAAACTCTGGCGGCGCAGACTGTCGACGGAGAGGCCGAGGCTCCTGGCATTGGCGTCGCCGAGCTTCAGCGTGGTGAGTGACCAGCAGTTGCGGGCAACAAAGGGCAAGCAGGCGAGGAAGATCAGGCCGCTGATCGTCACGCTGGTCCAGGTGGCCTTCAGCAGGCTGCCGAAGAGCCAGAAGACGATCTGTTGCAGGACCTCAGGCGAAGCCATGAATTGCAGGAGCGACTGCAGGGACTGGAAGAAGAAGGACACGGCAATTCCGCCCAGCACGAGGATTTCCGGCGAGGCACCGCGCAGCCTTGCGATCAGATGGACGATGCCGGCTGCAACAAGCGTCATGGTAAAGGCGGCGAGCGGGGTGACGATATAGATCGGAAGCGGCAGGACGCCGCCGAACATGATGGCGAGTGCTGCACCGAAGCCGGCAGCGGCCGAGAAACCCAGGGTGAAGGGGCTGGCGAGCGGATTGTCGAGAATGGTCTGCATCTGCAGGCCGGCAAGCCCGAGGCAGGCGCCGACAAGTGCACCCATCAAGGTCTGCGGCATGCGCAGCTGCCAGAGGATGGTAGCGATCGTCTTGTCTTCGCCGGCGGGTCCGGCAAGCAGACCCGTCCAGACATCGGCAAGCGGCATGCCGGAGGGGCCGGTGGTCAGGTCGAGCAGCATGAGGGCGACGAGTGCGGATGCGGCCAGCACGAGGCTGACCGCACGGCGGGCGGATGCACGGCGGAACGCGCCGCGCATCGCGTCGATTTCGCCGGAGGCGAGGCTCATTGGCCGGCGGCCTGATAGGGCAGGACGAAGACGCCTTCGGCCCTGATCGGCAGCCACTTGGCGTAATAGTCGGCGATGTTCTTCGCCGGATCGACGTCCTTGAAGGCGTCCGGATAGAGCTGCTTGGCGATATACTGGGCGTAGACGAAGTCCGAGAGCGTGCGGGCGCCGCCATGGTAGATCGCATGGACCTGGCCGTTCTTGACCGCCGGAAGCTCGCTCCAGCCGGCGCGCTCGACATAGGGCTTCATGCGCTCGCGGGTGACGGCCGGATCAGCACCAAAGCCAACCTGGACCGACTGCGGCCGGTTGACCCATTCGGAGCCGGCGAGGAAGATCAGATCCGGCTTTTCGGCGAGGACATATTCGGGGCTGAGCGGTCCCCAATTGCCGACCTGGCCCTTGGCGAGGTTCTTGCCGCCAAGCTTTTCGATGAGGGCACCCCACATCGTGTCGCCATAGGAGTTGCCGACTTCGGCAGCACCCTTCTGGGCGAGTTCGACATAGACCTTCTTGTCCGTCGGGCCGGCTGCCTTGATGCGGGCGTCGATGTCGGCCATTGCCGCTTCATAGTCCTTGGCGAGCTGCTCGGCGCGATCTTGCCTGCCCATCAGCTTGCCGAGCGCCAGCGTCGAGGCGACGTGTTTTTCGACGGTCTGGGCATTGTAGTCGAGAACGACGATCGGGATGCCGGCGGCTTCGATCTGCTTTACGCCTTCGCCCAGCGCATCATAGGACCAGGCGGCGAGGATCAGCAGATCCGGCTTGGCGGCCACGACCTTTTCAATCGAGAAGGTGTTGTCTTCGGTGTTGCCGACATCCGGGATGGAGGAGAGCTTCGGCAGGGCCTTCTCATAGAGGGCGAACTGGTTCGGGCGCCAGTCCTTCCAGGTGGAGAGCGACAGCGCCACGACCTTGTCGAGGGCTTCAGGGCCGGCAATTGCCAGATAGTCCTCGTAATAGAACCCGAGAACAACCCGTTCAGGGACATCCGGAACCGTGACCGTACGGCCCTTGACGTCGGTGACGGTGATATCGGCGAAGGCCTGGCCGACAAAGGCCAGTGTCGCGACAGCGGCGAGGAGCAGTTTCTTCATCAATCGTGTCCTTCTGTATTGCATGAATTTGAACTTGGTGCGGTGGCAGCAGACCGGTCGCCGCACCGATCGACGTCGATCAGCTCAGAGCCTTCTTCAGCGGCGTGATGTGGCGGAAGACGAGGAGGTCGAGGAGGAGAACCGCCAGGAGGACGGCGCCGGAGAGCGGGAAGAGCAGTGCCGTTCCCAGCATGACCAGCGCTCCGGTCTTCCAGAGCGGTCCGGGCTCGCCAACAGTGGGAGCCATGAGGCGGGTGGCACCCTTGGGGCGGCGTTTCCACCACATGACGAAACCGCTGACCGAGAGGAAAATGAGCGACAGACAGAAGACATTGACCAGGATGAGGTTCCAGAGGCCCATGTCACCCTCGTGGAAGGCAATGCCGGCGGCCATGGCCTTGCCGGCCGTGCCGTAATTGTCGAAGCCGACATCCGCGAGGATCCGGCCCGAATATTGGTCGATATGGATGGTGCGATCCATCAACGGATTGGCGCTGTCATTGCTCATCGTGTCGCGCGAGATGGTCCAGACAGCTGTCTCGTCACCCGGGAAAGCGAGCTGGAAGCGCTGATCGAAGCCAAGCGTCCTGGCGAGCGCGACGATGGCGTCGAGCGTGACTGGCTGGCCTTCGGGCGTGCCGGTGACACCCGCGTCCGAGCCGGAAGCCGGCATCGGGGTCTGTTCCAGCGTCCAAGGGACTTCCTTCACGCCGCCGTGGTTCATGCTGGCATGGGTCTTGTCGGAGAGGGGGACATTGTCCCACTTTTCCGCCGGGAAGGT
>CALSAF010000164.1:0-11170 GCA_943372805.1 Rhizobium sp. Q54 | reverse complement strand
CTCGGCGGAAGCCGCCCAGATGTTGATGTCGGCGTCCTTGGCGAAGACGTCGATCTCGGCCAACTCTTCCGCCGTGAAATCGGGCGTCTCGATCGCCTTGACGCAATCCTCCACCTGGGAGGGCTTGGATGCACCGATCAGCGCCGTGGTGATGCACTTGCCGCGCAGGACCCAGGACAGCGCCATCTGCGCCAGCGTCTGGCCGCGCTTTTCGGCGATGCGATTGAGGCTGCGGATGTTTTCGAGATTGCGCTCGTTGAGGAAGCCCGGATCGAGCGACTTGTCCTGCGTCGCGCGGGTGCCCTCAGGAATGCCATTCAGGTACTTCGACGTCAGCATGCCCTGGGCGAGCGGCGAGAAGACGATCGAGCCGACGCCCAGTTCTTCCAGCGTGTCAATGAGCCCGTCTTCCTCGATCCAGCGATTGATCATCGAATAGCTGGGCTGGTGGATGAGAAGCGGCGTGCCGAGGCTCTTGAGGATCTCATAGGCTTCGCGGGTGCGCTTCGAATTGTAGGAGGAGATGCCGACATATTGCGCCCGGCCTGAGCGAACGATGTGGTCGAGTGCGCCGCAGGTTTCCTCGAGCGGCGTATCCGGGTCGAAGCGGTGCGAATAGAAGATGTCGACATAGTCGAGGCCCATGCGCTTCAGGCTCTGGTCGCAGGAGGCGATCAGGTATTTGCGGCTGCCCCATTCGCCGTAAGGACCCGGCCACATGTTGTAGCCGGCCTTGGACGAGATGATCAGCTCGTCGCGGTAACCTCTGAAATCGCTGCGCAGGATTTCGCCGAAGGCTTCCTCTGCGGTGCCGGCCGGTGGACCGTAATTGTTGGCGAGGTCGAAATGGGTGATGCCGAGGTCGAAGGCCCGACGGCAGATCGCCCGCTTCGTCGCATGCGGCGTGTCCTGGCCGAAATTGTGCCAGAGGCCGAGCGAGATCGCCGGCAGCTTCAGCCCGCTCTTGCCGCAGCGATTATAGGTCATCCGCTCATAGCGGTTTTTGGCCGGGGTATAGGTCATGGATGTTTCTCTCCCAGATATCTGCTGAGCGATGTTGCCCCTCATCCCCCTGCCGGTACCTTCTTCCCGCAAGCAGGGAGAAGGGGCCGGCGCAACGCGTTGCGCCTCAGATGAGGGGCAGACAACAACACTCCCCTTATCTAAGCAGAGCCTGGGCTTCGTCGATACCCAGAGCAGCCGGTTGGGTGCAGGTTGTCGACAGGGTTACGAATTCACCCGTCTCACCCGACTTGAGGATCGACACCATGACGTCGACGCCGTGCAGTGCGCGATCCAGCGAGCAGCGGGCATCCCGGCCTTCGAGGATCGCAACCGCCATGTCGGCAAGACCGGCCGTGCGGTAATTGGCTCGGCCGCCTTGCGGGCTTTGCTGATTGTCGCGACCGAAGGGATGATCCCAGGCTTCCAGCGGCTGGATGTCCTTGTTGCGGCCCGAAGCCTCGACGACACCGCCGAAAAAGTTCGGGTCCGGCACATAGAGCGAGCCGTCGGTGCCGTAGAGTTCCATATTGGCGTGGCGGTGGCTCCAGACATCCCAGCTGGCCGACAGCGTGATCGTGGCACCATTCTGGAATTCCAGAAGCGCATGGATGTTGGTGGGAGTCTTGACCGGGATCACCTCGCCGTTGCGCGGCTGGCTGGTGATGGTGCGGGTCTCGTTGGCCATAGACGTGAGCGCCGCGACACGCTTCACCGGGCCGATCAGGTTAATCAGGTTGGCGATGTAGTAAGGGCCGAGGTCGAGGACCGGGCCGCCGCCGGGCAGGAAGAAGAAATCCGGGTTCGGATGCCACATCTCCATGCCCGCGCTCATGACATGGCAGGTGCCAGAGGTGACGCGGCCGATGCCGCCCTTGTCGATATAGGCGCGCGCCAGCTGGTGCGAACCGCCGAGGAAGGTGTCGGGCGCGCAGCCGACCGACAGACCCTTGGCCTTGGCTATGGCGCGCAGGTCTTCGCCCTGTTCGAGCGAGAGTACCAGCGGCTTTTCCGAATAGACGTGTTTGCCGGCTTCGAGGATGCGCTTGGAGACAGGATAATGCGCGTCCGGGATCGTCAGGTTGACGACGATGTCGACCTCGTCATTGGCGAGAAGTTCGTCGATGGTCTGCGCCTTGACATCATATTCCTCTGCGCGCAGCTGGGCGGCACTCATGTTGAGGTCGGCGCAGGCGACGACCTTCAGGCCGCGAAACAGCGGTGCCAGCGAAAAATAGGTGGTGGAGATATTGCCGCATCCGATGATGCCGACGCCGAGTTCGCGTGCCATGGGAAATGTCCTGCTTGCTGCGAGTGGTTCAATAGGTCTTGAAGGAGGCGATCGAGCGGGTGATCAGCCGGTCAATGTCCTTGGGATTGTCGTGCTCGACGACGAAGTGCTTGACGCGGGTGGACTTGAGCGCCGCAACAAGGCCCTTCCAGTCGACAGTGCCATGGCCGACATCGGCCCAGCCGTCTTCGTCGGTATTCTCGCCAGCCGGTGCGATGTCCTTGACATGCACGGCGCTGATGCGCTTGCCGTAGCTTTCGATCCAGGCGAAGGGATCGGCCTTGCCACGGATGACCCAGGCGATATCGGCTTCCCAGTCGAGCTCCGGACCGCCGGCGAAGATCTGTTCCTGCGGGGTCGAACCGTCGGACAAGGCCGCGAATTCAAAGTCGTGATTGTGCCAGCCGAAGACCAGACCGGCATCGCGCAGCGGCTTGCCGGCGGCCTGCAGGCGCTGGCCGAAGGCAAACCAGCCGGCGGCATCCGTCGGGCGCTGGTCGGGCATCAGATAGGGGCAATAGACGGCCTCGATGCCAAGCGTCCTGGCGATCTTGATGACCCGGGCCGGGTCGTTCTCGATCATGTCGAGACCGAAATGCGCGGTCGGCATGGTGAGGTGGTTCTGGTCCAGCTCCCCACGGAAGGCATCAAGCTCACCGTCGGCAAGCGAGGCGTAGAGTGCACCATAACCCTCGACCTCACCGTAGCCGGCAGCCTGGAGCTTCGGATATATGCCGCTGAAGGGCTGGAAATTGCGGGCGCTATAGAGCTGGAAGCCGAGCGTGGTCATGGGGTAGTCTCCTCCTCGTTATCCCTGGTTCGGGGGCCCAGGGCGGTATTGTTGTCGCCTGTCAGTCCGCCGACTGGCAGGTATAGAGATCGTAGATGCGGAACTCAGGAATGGTTCCGGCGGGAAGCGCAGTGTCCGGCGTGAAGTAGACCCGGCGGCTTTCACCGGCCGCAAGGTCGAAGGCGTTTTCGGAGTAGCGGCCCGCAGTCCGGCTTTGGAGCATGACGAAGAGCGCCAGGCCTTTGGCCGTGACCGCGATTTCGAAGCCGCCGTCGATGGTCGGGGTGACCGTGGTTTCTAGCCGGGACGGTTCGAGGTCGAGCGCCTTGTAGGTGCCATTGAGGAAATGTCCCTCTCCGCTCATGCCATTCGAAGCAATGAAGCTCCAGGCGAGAAGCGCGTCCGCAGGGATCTCGCTTGCATCAAGGGTGATGAGCACATCGGCAGCATCCGGTCCGCAATCGCCCTGCACGCTTTTCAGCGGAATGCGATCACCCGACAGCGTCAGCACGAAGAGATTGGCGTCGATGGTGACGGTATCGAGCGTATCGTTGATCATCGACAGCGCGATCGTGCTCCCGTCTTCGGACGGGATGGCAGCGACGGCGACCGGCTGGAAGAAGCGGCGCACCATGTAATGCATGGCCTTCCAGCTACCGCCGTAATCGAGGCTGGACCAGGAGGCGACCGGCCAGGTGTCGTTGAGCTGCCAGTAAACAGTGCCCATGCAATGGGGCTTCAGCGAACGCCAGTATTCGACGGCAGTCTTGATGGCGAGGCCCTGCTGGATCTGGCTGAGATAAACGAAATTGGCGAAATCCTTGGGGAAGCGGAAATAGCGGAACATCGTGCCCGCGATCCGCTCATTTCCGCCGGCATTCTTCTGGTGCAGCTCGATGACAGGGGAAGCGATATTCATGTCGCTCTTGTCGGCAAATGTCTCGATGACCGGCAGCGAGGTATAGGACTGGAAACCGAATTCCGAGCAGAAGCGCGGTTTGACAGTTCGGTAATTATCGAAACTCTTGTTCTCGTGCCAGACGGACCAGTAATGCATGTCGCCGGAGCCATCGGCATGCCAGGCATCGCCATAGTCGAGATAGCCGGAGGCCGGGCTTGACGGCCACCAGATGCCTTGCGGGAATGACTTCTTCACGCCCTGCTCGATCACGCGATTGAGGCGGTCATAAGCGACGAGATAGCGGTCGCGGTTGTCACGGGATTCCGGGAACCAGGAGAGCGCGCCGACGAGCTCGTTGTCGCCGCACCAGATGACGATGGAGGCATGGCTCGACAGGCGCTTGACCTGATATTCGACCTCGTGGGCGACGTTGTCGAGGAAGTCCTCGGTACAAGGGTAAAGGTTGCAGGCGAACATGAAATCCTGCCAGACCATAAGGCCGAGCCGGTCGCAGAGATCGTAAAACCAGTCGGCCTCGTAGAAGCCACCGCCCCAGATGCGGATCATGTTCATATGCGCGGCGACGGCCGAATTCAGCAGATCGGTCGTCTTCTCCTCGGACGAACGCGAGAACAGCGCGTCCGCCGGGATCCAGTTGGCGCCGCGGCAGAAGATCTCGCGGCCGTTGACCTTGAGCGCGAAGCGGCTGCCGGCCTCGTCCGGATCGGTGATCAGCTCGACGGTGCGAAGGCCGATCTGGCGGGTGACGGTCTCGGTCGGCAGGTCGACGGTGAGCCCATAGAGCGCCTGCTCACCGGAGCCCGATGGCCACCAGAGGCGCGGGCTTTCGATCTCGAAGACATGCACGACCTTGGTCTCGCCGGCAGAAATGCCGACATCCAGGCGCACACGGTCGGCGTCGAGAGCGAAGTGGATCGGCACCACGGCTGGCTCGACGGAATGGATGGTAGCGGTAACCTTGAGCTCGACGCGGCCATCGGCATGGTGGACCTGCTCAGTCTCGACATGCTCGATGCGGGCGGGGTCGAGATTCCTCAGCGACAGCGTGCCGTAGAGCCCGAGCGGGGCGATCGCGATGTTCCAGTCCCAGCCGAAATGGCATTGCGGCTTGCGCAGCATATTGCCGTGCGGAAGCGGCGAATTGCCCTTGTGATAGGGCACGTAGAAAGGCTGGCGCGCCTGGCGCTCGGCGCCGGCCGTCAGGCTAGAATGAAAGACGATACGAACGGTGTTCTCGCCCGGCTGAAGCGCATGACTGACATCAGGACGATAGCGGCGGAAGCAGTTGTCGGCGGAGAGCACCGGCACATCGTTGACGAAGACAACAGCGACCGTGTCGAGATAGTCGATATCGAGATACCAGCTGCCCGAGATATCGGGCACGACCACGCTGCGCTCGATGAGCCAGTCGCGCTCGGCGACCCACTGCACCACTTCCTCGTTGCGGCCGAAATAGGGATCCGGGATCAGGCCCGACGCATGGAGAGCCGAGTGCACGTCACCCGGCAGCGTGATCGCCGCCTCGTGTGCGCCATCGGCGCAAGCGAGATGCCATTCGCCGTGAAGATCGATGACGCCGCCGTTTGCACTCTCAGTCATGATGCTTGTCCTGCAGAAGAAAAAGGCGCCCCGGTCACAGCCCGGGGCGCAGGGGGAACTGTTCAGATGCGCTCTTCGGTCTGCGCATCAAAAAGCGAGGCAACTTCCATGTCGAAGCCCAGCCGCACCTTGGCGCCCGGCGCATAACGGCGTGTGCCGCCAATGCGGACCGACATCGTGTGGCCGGCATGTTTCAGCCACAGAAGGTTGTCGGCGCCCATCGGCTCCTCGATGTCGACGACGGCCTCGTGCAATTCGCTGATGCCACTCTCTTCATCGACCTTGATATGCTCCGGCCGCACGCCGAGCACCACCTTGCGACCGCCGGTCAGAGGCTCCTGCGACCGATATCCCTTCATCGAAAAGAGCACGTCATGGGTCCGGAAGAAGACTTCGCCGCCCTCGTTGACGAGATCGCCATACAGGAAGTTCATCGACGGCGAGCCGATGAAACCGGCGACGAAGAGGTTCCTCGGCTGATTGTAGATCGTGTTCGGGTCGGCAAGCTGCTGGATGACGCCGCTTTTCATGATCGCGATGCGGTCAGCGAGCGTCAGGGCCTCGATCTGGTCATGGGTGACGTAGATCATCGTGTTCTTGAGGCTGTGATGCAGACGCTTGATCTCGACACGCAGCTCCGAGCGCAGCTTGGCATCGAGGTTGGAGAGCGGCTCGTCGAATAGGAAGACATCGACGTCGCGCACCAACGCACGGCCGATCGCCACGCGCTGACGCTGGCCACCGGACAATGCCGAAGGCTTGCGGTCGAGCAGCGGACCGATCTGCAGGATGTCGGCGGCGCGCTGGACGCGCTTTTCGATCTCCTCCTTCGGCATCTTGGCGACCTGCAAACCGAAGGAAAGGTTCTTCTTCACCGACATCTGCGGATAAAGGGCATAGGACTGGAAAACCATGCCGATGCCGCGGTCCTTGGGCTCTTCCCAGGTGACATTCTTGCCCTTGATGAAGATCTGCCCGTCGGTCGGCTCGAGCAGGCCAGCGATGCAGTTGAGCAGCGTAGACTTGCCGCAGCCGGATGAGCCGAGGAGAACGATGAACTCACCGTCGACGATGTCGAGATTGAGGTTTTCCAGCACCTTGACGGCGCCGAAGCTCAACGAGAGGTCCTTGATCGATACACTGTGCGACATGAGCTTAACCCTTGACTGCGCCGGCGGCGATGCCCCGGACGAAAAGGCGTCCGGAAATGAAGTAGACGATGAGCGGCACGGCGCCGGTAAGCAACGTTGCGGCCATGTTGACGTTGTATTCCTTCACGCCCTGGACCGAATTGACGATGTTGTTGAGCTGCACGGTCATCGGGTAATATTCCGGTCGGGTGAAGACCACGCCGAACAGGAAGTCGTTCCAGATGCCGGTGATCTGCAGGATCATGGCGACCACGAAGATCGGCAGCGACATCGGCAGCATGATCCGGAGATAAATCTGCCAGAACCCAGCCCCATCGATGCGCGCGGCCTTGAACAGCTCTTCCGGCAGCGAGGTGAAATAGTTGCGGAACAGCAGTGTCAGGATTGGCATGCCGAAGATGGTGTGCACGATCACGAGGCCGGTCAGCGTGCCGTAGATGCCGAGTTCGCGCAGCACGATGACGATCGGATAGATCATCACCTGATAGGGAATGAAGGCCCCGATGATCAGGATCGTGAAGAACAGTTCCGCACCCTTGAAGCGCCAGTTGGCGAGCGCATAGCCGTTGACCGAGGCAATCAGGATCGAGATCAGCGTCGACGGCACGGTGATGCGCACCGAATTCCAGAAGCCGCGGGACAGGCCATCGCAATTAAGGCCGGTGCAGGCGGTCGCCCAGGCCTTGACCCAGGGCTCGAAGGTGATCTCGACCGGCGGCGAGAAGATGTTGCCGAGACGGATCTCCGGCATGCCCTTCAGCGAGGTGACGATCATCACGTAGAGCGGGATCAGATAGTAGATCGCAAAGAAAATCAGCGATCCGTAGAGCATGATGTTGCGGGGCGACAGCGCCCGCTTCGGCTTTGCGCCGCGGGGCCCGGCTCCGAGACGATCGGAGACGGCATCGAAACCGGCGGCGGTGGTGTTCAGAGAACCGGGATTAGCCACGCTTCTTTCCTCCGAATTCGAGATAGGCCCAGGGGATGATGACGATGGCAACCGTCAGCAGCATCATGGTGGAGGCGGCGAAGCCCTGTCCGAGGTTCTGTGCCTGGAACATGTAGTCGTAGACGTACTTTGCCGGAACTTCGGAGGCGATGCCGGGGCCGCCGCTGGTCTGGGCAACGACGAGGTCATAGAGGCGGACAATGCCGGAGGTGATGATCACGAGCGTGGTGATGAAGACCGGGCGCATCATCGGGATGATGATGAAGAGATAGGTCTTCCACATCGGAATGCCGTCGACACGCGAGGCCTTCCAGATGTCCTCGTCGATGCCACGCAAGCCCGCGAGCAGCAGGCACATGACGAGCCCCGTGCCCTGCCAGAGACCGGCAATCAGAATGCCGTAGATGACGATGTCAGCATTGTAGAGCGGATTGAAGGTGAAGGTCTCCCAGCCCAGCGACCGCACGATCGACTGCACCCCGAAATCCGGGTTCAGGATCCATTGCCAGACGAGGCCGGTGACGATGAAGGAAAGCGCGAAGGGATAAAGGAAGATCGTCCGAAACGCATTTTCGAAGCGGATCTTCTGGTCCATCAGCGCGGCGAGCACGAAGCCGATCACGATCGAGAAGATCAGCGACAGGATGCCGTAGATCGCCAGGTTCTGGATCGACATGACCCAGCGCGGTGCGTCCCAGAGGCGCTCGTACTGATCGAAGCCGACGAAGTTGGCGCGCGGCAGAAGCTTCGAATTGGTGAAGGAATAGACGATCGTCCAAATCGTGCCGCCAAGGAAGATAACCATTGCGGTCAGCACCATGGGAATGGAGGCGATCTTGGCGTTCAGATTGCGAAACAGCTTGTTAGGTCGACCGGCATGCGACGGGCTTGCCATGGGTCAGTCCTCCTCGTCCTGGACACGGGTGGCCAGCCAAGACCGTCACGCTGAAACGCATACGCTTCCGCACACGGCCGGCAGACGGGCGCTCATGCCCTACCCGGTCGAAAATGGCCAATGTCCGGCCAGGGGACATCCCTGGCCGGACAGGTCACCCGCGATTACTCGGCGGAAGCAATGATGTCGGCGAAGCGCTTCTGCGCATCTTCGACAGTCATGGACGGATTGGCGAAGAACTCGGAGAAGAGGTCTTCCTTCTGCTTCTGGCTGTCAGCCGAAAGCAGCTGGTCGGTGCCCTGGATGACATTGCCCTTGGCGAGAATGTCGAGGCCCTTCTTCATGCAGTCGTTGGCAGCGGCCAGATCGACGTCACCGCGAACGGGCAGCGAGCCCTTCTTCAGGTTGAAGGCGACCTGCGTTGCAGGGGCAACCAGGGTAGAGGCGAGAACGTCCTGTGCTGCCGACTTTTCCGCGTCGTCGATGACGGGGAAGTAGAAGGCGTCACCACCGGTCGAGATGATCTCGTTCACACCGAGGCCCGGAAGGCAGGTGTAATCCTTGCCGGCAACCTGATTGGCGAGAGCGAATTCGCCCTGTGCCCAGTCACCCATGATCTGACCGCCGGCCTTGCCGGTGATCACAAGATTGGTGGCCTGGTTCCAGTCCTGCACATTGGTGCCCTTGGACATCCGGCGAGCATCGTCGGCGGCCTTGAAGACCTTGGCGATCTCAGGACCGGCTGCGACAGCCTCATCCTTCTCCTTGAAGACCTTCTCGAAGGTCTCCTTGCCGGCGATGGCGACCATCAGCACGTCAAACGCACCGGCCGACTGCCACGGCTGACCACCAACGGCGAGCGGGATGATGCCCTTGGCTTCAAGCGCTGGCGCTGCTGCGACGAACTCGTCCCAGTTCTTCGGCACGGCAACGCCAGCCTGCTCGAAGGCAGCGTTCGACAGCCACAGCCACTGCCAGGAGTGGATGTTGACCGGGGCGCAATAGATCTTGCCGTCGATCGTGCAGCTCTCGAGCAGGCTTGCCGGCTTGATGATGTCCTTCCAGCCTTCCTTTTCAGCGACGGCCGTCAGGTCTTTCATCAGACCGGCTTCCGCCAGTTCCTCGGCCTGGCGGCCGTGGTTGAACTGGGTGGCGCCCATCGGGTCACCACCGGTGATGCGGCTGATCATAATCGGGCGGGCGGTACCGCCGGAACCGGCGATAGCGCCATCGACCCATTTGTTGCCACTGGCGTCGAATGCCTTGGCAAGTTCGGCGACGGCGGCGGCTTCACCGCCGGACGTCCACCAATGGGTTACTTCGAGATCGGTGGCCTGCGCTGCCGCAAACGGCATGACAACAGTAGCGGCCAAAGCTGCCGCGAAGCTACGAAAATTCATGAGTCTCCTCCCTCACTGAAACGTTGCCGGAAAAACTTATTCCAAAGAATTTGGAGACGCAACCAGCCGGATCGTAAAAAATGCTTGAGGGGTCGCGTTCATCGTTTGCGTGCACCGCAAATCGGCCATTCAAATCGCTTTGGCTCGCAGATCGCCCCTGAAGCAGGAGAGGGAAACGCCACTTTAAATCGTTTTAATTCCATATATTTGGCCGCTTTGTGTGCCGCATTCAGCCTTTACGGCAATTTTGTTGACGACTGAAACTCGCTTCGCACCGCACAATCGCAAAAGTTGCATTCTTTCGCGTCGCAGCACAAAAAATCACTCGACAAATCCACTGTATCGTTTCAGATTTTCCCTTCACCGCACCGGGAGGAGGTGCCGGTCTCCAGGTTTGCAGGCGAGGAAAAGCCAATTATAAGCGTGGCTTGTGCGAGTGGCGGGGACGACATGACAGATCAGCAGGGGGGCGGCCTCATAGACCGCCCAGTGGCGACAAAGGAGCGGCCGACGCTCAAGACGATCGCCTTCATGACCGGCCTCGGCATCACCACCGTCTCGCGGGCGCTGAAAGACGCTCCCGACATCGGCGCCGAGACCAAGGAACGGGTCCGCATGGTGGCACGGCAGCTGGGTTACCAGCCGAACCGCGCCGGTGTGCGCCTGAGAACCGGCAAGACGAACGTCATTGCCCTGGTGCTCGGCATCGACGAGGAAATCCTCGGCTTCTCCAACCAGATGGTTGTTGGCATTTCGGAGGTGCTTTCGGGCACACCATACCACATCGTCGTGACACCGCATGCGCACACCAAGGACCCCATGCTTCCAGTGCGCTACATCCTGGAAACCGGATCGGCAGACGGCGTCATCATCTCCCGCACAGAACCTGATGACCCACGTGTGCGCCTGCTGACGGAGCAGAACATGCCCTTCGTCACCCACGGCCGCACCAACATGGGGATCGTGCACCCCTATCACGACTTCGACAACGAAGCCTTCGCCTTCGGCGCGGTGGAGCGTCTGGTCCGTCGCGGTCGCAAACGCATTGCACTGCTCCCGCCGCCGAGCAAGCTCACCTATTACCAGCACACATTCGACGGTTTCATGCGCGGTCTGAAGGCCTTCGGCGCGGAAGAAGTACCGCTGCACATCAATATCGATGCGCCGCTGG
>CALSAF010000163.1:0-11173 GCA_943372805.1 Rhizobium sp. Q54 | reverse complement strand
CGCGGCTTGGCAGAAATTGCCAACGACCAGCCGATCTCGCCGATGAATGCCTACCACAACGCGGACCTGAAGCCGCGGGCCTTCGATCCGGAGAAGGCGAAGTTCCACTTCGAGAAGGCCGGGCTTCTTGGACAGACCATTCCGATCGTGGCCTCCGATGCCGCCACGGCATCTGTCGAAATGGCAACCGTGCTGCAGCAGGCCGGCAGCAAGATCGGCATGACCTTCGACATCCAGCGCGTTCCCTCGGATGGCTACTGGTCGAATTACTGGCTGAAGGCACCGGTCCATTTCGGCAACATCAACCCGCGCCCGACCCCGGACATCCTGTTCTCCCTGCTTTACGCCTCGGATGCGCCGTGGAACGAAAGCCAGTTCAAGTCGCCGAAGTTCGATGCCATGCTGCTCGAGGCTCGCGGCGAACTGGATACCGCAAAGCGCAAGACCATCTATGGCGAGATGCAGACGATGGTGGCCAACGAGGCAGGCACCGTCATTCCGGTCTACCTCTCCAACGTGGACGCCAAGCAGACCAAGGTGAAGGGCCTTGAGCCCAATCCGCTGGGTGGCCAGATGGGTTACGCCATGGCGGAATATGTCTGGATCGAAGCCTGACATGCTGCAAGGATCGGACCGGGGGCTTAGGCCTCCGGTTCTTCCCTCCGCCTGCACTCAGAGGACAGCCAGAATGCCGGGACAAATGACACTGCTGGTCCTTGGCCGGCTTGGCGTGACGTTGCTCACGCTCCTCATCGTATCCTTCGTCGTCTTCGGCGCGACCCTGCTTTTGCCGGGCGATGTCGTGGAGATCCTGCTCGGCCAGGCCGCGACACCCGAGGCGGTGGCGGGCTTGCGCGAAGCGATGCATCTCGACTCCCCAGCCCTTGTCCGTTACGGCCAGTGGCTCCTGGGCATGGTGCAAGGCGACTTCGGCATCTCCTATGCCAACAACATGCCGATCGCGGACATGATCGGCGGGCGACTGGCCAACACCTTGCGTCTGGCTGCCGTGACGACGGCGATCGCAGTCCCGCTCGCTCTCTTCCTCGGCATCACAACCGCCATGTATCACGGTTCCGTTTATGATCGCGTGGTCACGACGGCTGTCGTCTCGGTCATCTCCGTTCCGGAATTCCTGATCGCCACCTTCGCGGTGCTCGTCTTCGCGGTCTGGCTCAGGTGGTTGCCCGCCCTCTCGCTCGCCAATGATGTCCAGAGTTTCGGACAGTTGCTGAAGGTCTTTGCCATGCCTGTCATCACGCTCACCTGCGTGATCTCGGCCCAGATGATCCGCATGACCCGCGCCGCCGTGATCGACGCATTGAAGATGCCCTATGTCGAAATGGCCATGCTGAAAGGCGCATCCCGCACCCGCATGGTGTTGCGCCATGCCCTGCCCAATGCCATCGGTCCGATCGCCAATGCCATTGCCCTGTCCCTCTCCTACCTCCTGGGCGGCGTGATCATCGTCGAGACGATCTTCAACTATCCCGGTATCGCCAAGCTGATGGTCGACGCGGTCTCAACCCGCGACCTGCCGCTGATCCAGAGCTGCGCGATGATCTTCTGTTTCGGCTTCCTGCTGCTGATCACCATCGCAGACATCATTGCCATTCTCTCCAACCCGAGGCTGCGCAAATGAGCCAGGTACCTGTTTCCTCGCCCCGCTTCGGCATGCGGATGAACGCGACCGGCATCGTCTCGGGTCTGATCATCCTGGGCTGGGCCGTAATCGCGGTCATCGGCCCGTCCTTCGCGCCACATGCTCCCGGCGACATCGTCGACTTCGACTTCTACGGCCCGATGTCGGGGGAGCTCTGGCTGGGCTCCGACTATCTTGGCCGTGACATCTTCTCCCGTATCCTGCTCGGCACACGCTACACCGTCGGCATCTCCTTCGGCGCGGTCTGCATCGCCTGCTTCTCCGGCGTGGTGCTGGGCATGACGGCTGCCGTGACCGGAGGCTGGTTTGACGCCATTCTGAGCCGGGTGCTCGATGCCCTGAACTCGATCCCGTCCAAGCTGTTCGGCCTGGTCATGGTCGCCGCGATCGGCTCATCGATCCCGGTCCTGGTGATCCTGCTGGCGGTCATCTACACCCCCGGCTCATACCGCTTCGCCCGGGCCCTGGCGGTCAACTGCAACACCATGGACTACGTCGCCGTGGCACGCGCCCGTGGCGAGCGAACACCCTATCTGATCTTCCAGGAGATCCTGCCGAACATCACCGGCCCAGTGCTTGCCGATCTCGGTCTGCGCTTCGTCTTCATCGTGCTGCTGCTGTCGGGCCTATCCTTCCTTGGTCTCGGCGTACAGCCGCCAAACGCCGACTGGGGGTCACTGGTCAAGGAAAACATCGGCGGCCTGGCTTTTGCCGCACCCGCCGTCATTGCCCCCTGCCTTGCCATCGCCAGCCTCACGATCAGCGTCAACCTTCTGATCGACAATCTGCCAGTCAAGATCCGGGACCGCAGCTGATGACTGAACCACTTGCCGAAATTCAGGACCTCCATGTCGAAGCCCGCACCGATTCCGGACGCCGGGTGAAGATCATCAAGGGTGTCAGCTTCACCATCAACGAAGGCGAAATCGTCGCTCTGATCGGCGAAAGCGGATCCGGCAAGACCACCATCGCCCTCACACTGATGGGCTACACGCGCGCCGGCTGCCAGATCAGCGGCGGCAAGGTGCTTCTCGGCGGACAGGACCTCGTCTCCATGCGGGAGAGCGAACGTCAGAAGCTCCGTGGCACGGATGTGGCCTATGTCCCGCAAAGTGCCGCCGCCGCCTTCAATCCGTCGCACCGCCTCATCGATCAGGTCATAGAGGTCGCCGGCATTCACCGGCTGATGTCGCGAACCGAGGCGAAGGCCAAGGCGATCGAGCTGTTCCACGCCCTCGCACTGCCGGATCCCGGCACCATCGGGGAGCGCTATCCGCATCAGGTCTCAGGCGGCCAGCTGCAACGTCTGGCCGCAGCGATGGCCCTGATCGGCGGCCCGAGGCTTGTCATCTTCGACGAACCAACCACGGCCCTTGACGTGACGACCCAGATCGAGGTCCTGCGTGCCTTCAAGTCCGTCATGCGCAAGGGCGGCATGGCCGGGGTCTATGTCTCGCATGATCTCGCGGTCGTCGCCCAGATCGCCGATCGCATCATCGTGTTGAAGGGCGGGGAAATCCAGGAAGAGGGTTCCACACGGCAGATCCTCGAATCCGCCAACCATCCCTACACCCGTCAGCTGCTGGCCGCCTTCCAACCCACGCCCTTCGTGGCACCGGTTCCGGCAGCCCAGGAAATTCCAGTTCGACGCGCACTCCTTGAGGTCACGGGCATCCATGCCGGTTATGGGCCGATCCAAGCGGACGGACTGCCCTACAAGACGGTTCTCCGGGATGTCAGCTGCAAGCTGGAACGGGGCCACAATCTCGGCCTGATCGGTGAAAGCGGCTCGGGCAAGTCGACGCTCGCCCGGGTGATCGCCGGCTTGCTGCCGGCGGTGCGCGGCCATGTGCAACTTGACGGGCGGGAACTGGATCCGAAGGCCGGTTTGCGGAGCAAGGAGCAACTGCGCCGCATGCAGATCGTCTTCCAGCTGGCCGATACCGCGCTCAATCCACAGCGCTCCGTCGCAGACATTCTGGGCCGTCCCCTTGCCTTCTATCATGGACAGACGGGCACGGCACGGGAAGCGCGTGTCGGCGAGCTCCTCGACATGGTCCAATTGCCCCGCGCCCTGCGCCACCGCATGCCGGGCGAATTGTCCGGCGGCCAGAAGCAGCGCGTCAATTTTGCCAGGGCACTTGCCGCCAAGCCGGATCTAATCCTGTGCGACGAGATCACATCGGCTCTCGACACCGTCGTAGCCGCCGCCATCATCGACCTGCTGAAGGAGCTGCAGCGCGAACTGGGCCTGTCATATGTCTTCATCAGCCACGACCTCTCGACCGTGCAATCGATCTGCGACCAGGTAATGGTGATGCAGCATGGGGAAATGGTCGAACTGCTGGCCAATGACCAGTTGCCGGCAGGCGCTCGGCATCCCTATTCGAAACTGCTCTTCGCGTCGGTACCCAAACTTGACCCCGGCTGGCTGGACGGACTGCCGACCAACTTTTCCGACAGTGGAAGAGCGTCGGATCACAGCGGCTAACACAAACGCGATACGAAAGACTTGTTGGCGGGCCTTGTGGCAAAGGCCGCAACTCACATCGGGAAGATCGTCTTGAGCGGCAGGTGCGACTTCACGAAGGGTGACTTCATCACCACAAAGCTGAAATACTTGTCGATGCCCATGTCCATGTCGATCATCCGTTCCATGATCGCCTGGTAGTCGCCGATACTGCCGGTGACGAATTTCAGGAGATAATCGTAGCCACCCGAAATCAGGTGGCATTCGATGATCTCCTCGACCTTTTCTGCAGCCTGCTGGAACCGGTCGAAATCCATCTTGCGGTGGTTCTTCAAGGTGATTTCCGTGAAGACCGTGAGGGTGGGACCGAGTTTGGCGAGGTCGATCTGCGCCGCGTAACCGATGATATAGCCCGCCTGCTGCAGCTTCTTGACCCGCATCAGGCAGGGGCTTGGCGATAGATGCACGAGCTCGGCCAGTTCCACATTGGTGATGCGCCCATTCTTCTGCAACTCGTGCAGGATACGGATGTCGATGCGGTCCAGCTTCATGATAACCCTCGTGCTGCAGTGCAGGCTAAGCATGAAATGCCGAGTGCGCAACTAAAGAATAGCCTCAATTCGCTCTAATTATCCGCTTCCTTTGTAAACTTTCCAAAATCCTGAGCATCACTTCAGCATAATATGCTGCGCTCCAAAGCCACTGCAGCAGCCAGACCTGACGTTGCGGCGCTAGGGTGATGATCAAAGGAGCCTATTGATGCGCGCACCCCTTCTGACCATAGAGACCGCCGACGACATGCCCCGGGAGGCCGATGTCGTCGTCATTGGCGCCGGCATAGTGGGAACCTGCACGGCCTATTATCTGGCCCGACGCGGCGTGAAGGTGGTCCTGGTCGAAAAGGGACGCCCAGGTGCTGAGCAGTCGAGCCGGAACTGGGGCTGGTGCCGCCAGCAGAACCGGGACGCGCGCGAACTGCCGATGGCCACCCGCAGTCTCGCCTTGTGGGACGCAATGGCGGAAGAGATCGGCCCCGAAGTCGGTTTCCGTCGCTCTGGCCTGCTGTATCTCTCCAACAATGAGGCGGAGCTGGAAGGCTGGGCGCGCTGGCGCGATTTTGCCCGCACGCAGAATGTCGAGACCCACATGCTCACGGCCGAACAGGCAACCGAACGGGCCAGAGCCACCGGCAAACGCTGGAAAGGCGGCGTCTTTTCGCCGACGGACGGCATCGCCGACCCGTCCCACGCCGTGCCCCTGATTGCCAGGGCCATCGAAACGCATGGGGGACGGGTGCTGCAGAACTGCGCCGTGCGCGGGCTGGAGCTGGCCGCCGGAAAGGTCTGCGGCGTTGTCACCGAGCGCGGGACCATCCGCACACCAACCGCCATCATGGCAGGCGGCGCCTGGGCCTCCAGTTTCTGCCGGCAGCTCGGGATACGGTTTCCGCAGGCCTCGATACGGGCATCGATCCTCGCGGTGACCCAGGCCGAGGGCCTGCCGGATGCGCTGCACACCGCACAGGTCTCCCTCACCGCCCGCAGCGGCGGCCATACGCTCGCCATTTCCGGCAAGGCCCGCGTCGACCCGACCGGCCAGATGCTGCGCTATGGAAGCACCTTCATTCCAATGTTCCTGAAGCGGCACCGCTCCCTCGCCATCGGCGGCATGGAAGGCCTGCGCTCCGGTCACGAGACGCTCGGGCGCTGGGCCCTCGACCGGGAAACGCCGATGGAGCGCATGCGCATTCTGGACCCGAAGCCGGACCAGTCACAGATCAAGGAAACGCTAAAGCGGGCGCGAGACCTGATTCCGGCACTTCAAGCCAGTCAGGTCACCGCCGCCTGGGCAGGTTACATAGACAGCACCCCCGACGGCGTGCCGGCCATCGGCGAGACCGATATTCCCGGCTTCGTGCTCGCTGCCGGTTTCAGTGGCCACGGCTTTGGTATCGGCACCGGCGCCGGCGAGATGATCGCCGACATCGTCATGGGCAAGATCCCTGCCCTAGACGCGTCGTCCTATCATCCCTCCCGTTTCCGCGAAAGCGCCTGGGGCAAGGTGGCAGATTTCTGATGCCGGAACGCGCGATCACTTGCGCTGGGCTTGTCGACGGACAGCCGATCAGCCCAGCGCCTGATTGACCAGACCGAAAGTGGTGACGGGACCGCCGGGCGGAACCTCTCCCAGGGTCATCGTCGTGACCGTATCGTAGAAGGCGATCCCCGCCTCGTCGAGAAAGCGGCGCAGCAGCCCGTCTTCGGCGCGCGTGTCCATGCGCAGGAACTGATCCTTGTGGGCAATCACATGCGGACGGACAAGGGCGATAGCATCCTCTTCGGTCTCGGCAACGACAGGGCCGATCACCCGGCCCCGACCGAATTCGCGACAGAGGGCAAAGCCGCTTACCAGGCCATCGCGCAGAATTACGGTGCCTTCTGACACCGGGAAAAGCCGCTCGAAGACCGGCCGGCGATCAGCGCCGTAGGCCAGCGCATCGAGCGCCACGATCGCCTCGGCGTGGTCGGCGAGCATGGGCAGCGCATGATCCGGCCCGTCGGGCACCCTGGAGGCAACCCCATTATGCTGGAACACCGTCGCACGCGGTGAAAAGCCAAGCGAAAGATAAAGCCGGTAGGCCGCCTTGGTGGCGTTCAGCACCTTGCTGCGCCCCGTCGTATCGGAAAGCACATGCTGCATGAGCCAGCGGCCTGCCCCATGGTCCTGAAGCCGGGGCGACGTGATGACCATGCCGATCGAAGCCAGCGTCTGGCCCATCGGAAACCACATCGCCGAGCCGAGCACGCGGCCGATCTCATCGCGCGCGACATATCCCCGGCCAAGGCTCAAGGCCAGATCCCAGTCCTTCGGACGGTGGGGCCAGTTGACCGCAATAGATAGCTCATGCAGCCGTGGAATATCTTCCGGCAGCATGTCCGTGCGGGTGAGCTGGTAGCTGTCGAGCGCCTTGGTGAGATCGGCTTGCACGTTGGAAATCCTATCTGTTTATCCGCAACCTTAGCGGTCACCGACGAAAGATGCTGCTGCGGAATAACAAATTTCAGCATTTGATTCTGAAGCAGCGCAGGCGTGCGGGCCCCGAGCACTTTGAAGGGGCCTGATGCTGTCATTCGTGACCACCGCTGCTGCGGCATGGCTAGGTCACATTGACTGCTCTTAAGCGACACAGGGAGGGGACCGACGACGCAGTTCATCTCCCCGGCTGCGGTCGACTGCACGTCAAGAAACCCGAGCCAGCCTAAATGCAGGAAACCCTTGATGTGCAGAGGCGGCCAGGAAGTTTTGGCGGTTGTGCGACCGTCATATCGCGGTCATGAGAAACCTGCGCAACAACTGGTTGCGGCAGCCTGATCGGCCTGCCGGTCAACAGAGCCGAGAAGATCAGCGACTTTGGGCGAGAGACACGCAAGCTTCGGCAGGCGCTCCCCCGGGGTGACGTCCGCATGCCGATCAGAGAAGACCAGGCGCCAGAACAATGACGAGTAAGGCTGTGGCACTGCTGCCGAGGATCCGGCTCATCCAACCTTTGCTGGCTGCCTGCTCTTCCTGAGGCGCCTCGACGTCAGAGGGCTTGCCGACAACTTCACCGAATTTTGCAAAGAAGTCGCCGGCAAGTTTCTTCGCCGTACTGTCGATCAGCCTGCTGCCCATCTGCGCCAGCTTGCCCCCGATTTCGGCTTTCACGACATAATGCAGGATCGTCGCATCGCCATCCGCTTCGAGCGTGACATTAGCGCCACCCTTGGCAAATCCGGCCATCCCGCCCGACCCCTCGCCGGAGATCGTATAGCCGTTCGGCGGATCCAGATCAGACAGCGTGACAGTGCCGGAAAAGCTTGCCTTGACCGGGCCGATGCGCAGCGTCACCTTGGCGACCATCTCGGTTTCGGACGTCTTCTCGATGGATTCGCAGCCGGGTATGCACTGGCGCAAGATGTCCACGTCGTTCAGAGCCGCATAGACGGCTTCGCGCGACGCTTCTATGCGTTGTGATCCGTTCATGTCCATGATTGTTCTCCCATTATGCGTTTCTTTGGCCGCGTCGCCTGATCTCGATCATTTCCGCGACGATCGAGAAGGCAATTTCGTCTGGTGTAATGGAGCCGAGGTCGAGACCTGCCGGCGAGTGAATGTCGTCCAACGCTCTGGCATCGATCCCGTCGCCTTCCAGGTCGCGTCTCAGCGCCGCAAATTTCTTGCGCGAACCGACGAAGCCGGTATAGCGGCTTTGGATGCCAAGAACCGCCTTCAGCGCTGCGCTATCACCGCGTCCCTGGGTCGCAATGACAATATATCCTTGCTGTGAGCCGTCGGTTGGCAGGTCGAAACCATCGACTATCCGGTCCGAGGTGCCAAACGCGGCATGATCGGCCTTCGGTGCGCAGATTGTGACGAAGAACCCCATGCGCAGGGCGATATCGGCAAGGGCCACAGCCACCGGAGAGGCGCCAAGAATGGCAAGGTGCGGGCGCGGCAGGACGGGTTCGACGAACACATCCATCGTGCCCTGGCTCGGGCACATGTTGCGGGCGTAGAACACGCCGTCCTTCATGTCGCCGGGTTTGACCTGTTGCACCTCGAGCAGGTCTTTCGGCTGGATGCTGATCAGGCGAGGCTGACCGTCGCGGATGGCCTCACCCGCAGCCTTCAACACGGCACCACGGGCGCAACCGCCGCCGATCCAGCCGGCCGAAATGCTTCCGTCCGCCAAGACCACAGCCTTGGCACCCGCCTTGGCGGCCGTGACCGAGACGGTGCGGACGACCGTTGCAATGGCAAAGGGCTCTCCACGCGCCTTGGTCTGAGTGACCAGATCGAGAATATCGGATGCTTCCTGCATGCTCAGATCCTCGCGAGATAGGGTTCGAGCGCCTTGAGGCTCTCCAGGTTGTGAGCCGGCGCAAAGAGATCGACGTAAGGAAGCGCTG
Source organism: Rhizobium sp. Q54 (assembly GCA_943372805.1). GTDB lineage: Bacteria > Pseudomonadota > Alphaproteobacteria > Rhizobiales > Rhizobiaceae > Allorhizobium. The sequence goes on along the minus strand of CALSAF010000163.1, from coordinate 2,091 downwards.
CCTTCATGCCGGCCGCCTCCGGGGCATAGTCCTGCCAGCCGATCATCGGGTTCAGCCAGGCGATCCGCCGGCACCGCCGCCGGAGCGCTCGCATCTCGTCGCCCAGCCGTTCGGCCGGCCCCGTGTCGTAACCATCAGACACGATCATGACGCAGGTCCGCGAATGGATGCAGCGTTTCGCATGCCATCTATTGAAGGTTGCAAGACTGTCGCCGATGCGGGTTCCACCGCCGGTGCCCTGCCCCATCAGCGCCATCCGCTCGACGGCACGCTGTGGATCGCGCTCCCGCAGCGCCGGCGCGATGTGAACGAGGCGCGTATGAAAGAGGAATGCCTCGGCCTCGCGAAATGCGTCGAGCACACCATGCATGAAGCGCAGGAACACCGCCGAATAGAGGCTCATCGAGCCGGAACCGTCGAGAAGCACGACCAGGCGCAACGGCTTTTCCCGTCGTCTTCGGAACACCAGCTGCATCGGCGTGCCGCCGTTCGCAATGCTCTTGTGGATCGTGCGCCTCAGATCGAGCCGCTGGCCGCGCGCCCGCGCCCGCATGCGCCGTGTCATACGCACGCGCATCGATAGCGCCAGCCGCTCAGCCAGACGATGCGCCTCGGCGAGATCGTCCGGATGCGTCAGGTGCCGGAAGTCCGTCTTGCCGATGAACTCGGCGCGCGACGCTCCCTCACGCCGGGTTTCACCTGTCTCGACCGCTTCCGCGCCCTCGCCACGCTGCACATGATCGGCCTGTTCCTGGTTGCCCTGGCCCCGCGCACCGGATGCGGCGGCTTGCACACCGTCAGGGGCTTTTTGCGGCGCGCCCGACATCCGCGTGGCAGATTTCATGCCCCGTTTCAGCCAGAAGGCATCAAAAATCTCATCAAACCTCGTCCAGTCCGAGTGCCGGCTGCAGAAGAGCGATCGAAGTGCCGGGCGCAGCCGCGACGGACGACTTGCACTCTCCCCGCTCACCACCGTCAGCGCGTCGCGATACTCCGCGAGACCGACAATGAAACCATTGTCGCGCAGCGTCGCCACGAAGCCGGAGAGCTTCGTCCGCATCAACTCGCCCAGGTCAGGCTCGGCCATCCGCAGTGCACCCATCTCAGGCCACCTTTCCGAGCAGTCGCTCGGTAACCTGGCGCGTGATGCGGGCCTTGTCCTCCGCTGTCTTTATCAAACACATCAAGGTCTCATGCACCGCCTCGGGCTCGTCATGCAGGTGTCGTATGTCTAGGCCGGCAAGTGTTGCGGCCCAATCGAGCGTTTCGGCAACACCCGGTGTCTTGCGCAGGTCCTCCTTGCGGATAAGGCCGACCATCGAAGCGATCTGCAAGGCCAATGCCGCATCAATGCCCGGCAGTCGCGACAGGATGATCCGCGCCTCGCGGTCGACATCGGGAAACTCGACATAGTGGTAGAGGCATCGCCGCCTGAGCGCGTCGGACAATTCGCGGGTGCCGTTGCTCGTCAGGATAACCCGCGGAATGGTCGTCGCCGCAATCGTCCCGAATTCCGGTATCGACACCTGGAAATCCGACAGAAGCTCGAGCAGAAAAGCCTCGAACTCCTCGTCTGCCCGGTCAACCTCGTCGATCAACAGAACCGGTGCCTTTGCCTGCCGGATGGCTGCCAGCAGAGGCCGTTCAAGCAGGTATTTTTCGGAGAAGATCGCTTCTTCGACCTCGTCGGCATTGAGGCCTTCGCGCGCCTTGATCGCCAGCAACTGCCGCTGGTAATTCCATTCATAGAGGGCCGAACTCTGGTCCAGTCCTTCATAGCATTGCAACCGGATCAGCTTTGTGTCGTGTGCAAGCGCCAGGGCGCGTGCGACCTCGGTCTTGCCAACACCTGCCTCGCCTTCCAGAAGCAGCGGCCGTGACAGGCTGTCCATCAGCCATAGCGCGGTCGACAGGTCGCGATCGGGAACATACCCGACCGCGGCCATCTGCGCGGCAATCTTCTCCTGTGGAAGTGTCACTGCCATTGACTGATCCGTACTTACCCGTGCAGCCCGAGACGTTCGCCGACCTTCCACAGCCGCCAGGCATCGTGCGGCATCTGAATATGGCCGGCATCGAGGAAGGCATAGG
>CALSAF010000162.1:0-11277 GCA_943372805.1 Rhizobium sp. Q54 | reverse complement strand
CGCTGCCGGCCAATAGCAGCGAACTGCCGCCGCGAACCTGAGCCTCTGCAAGCTCACCCAACCCCAAAAATGTAGTGGTAACACTCGCGCTGGTGCGTGCATGTCATTGAACAAAAATGCCTTTCCCAAAAGCACTGTTCAAGTTGGGCATGGCTGCGCCATGTCTTTGCCGATGGCGGCTATGCTGGCGACAAGCTCAGGGAAGCCCTCCGGCGTACCGGCAAATGGACTGTCGAGATCGTCAAGCGATCCGATGTTGCAAAAGGCTTCGTGGTTCTTCCGCGCCGCTGGGTCGTCGAGCGAACACTGGCTTGGCTGAACCGCAACCGCCGGCTCGCCAAGGACTTTGAACAGACCATCGCATCGGCAACTGCGTGGCTGTTCATAGCTTCCATCCAGCTATTCGCGCGTCGCATCGCAAGACTATGAAATTTCATCGGATAATTATGAATCAGGCTCTAAGTATGGGTGCAATGACTGTTCATTCACACTCCTTCCGAAGGATGCATTCTTTCCTGAATTACAATCGCGACAACAAGGCACCAAATTGCTTGGATGAACCGAATAAGCTGGAAAGTTCGCTTTAGGCAGATAATGGTCCAGCGTCCAAGCGTGCCCTAACCCACCACAAAACGGACACAGTCCCCCTGCCGCAGTCAACAATTTATCGTATATATCTCTCGAAGGCCCAGTCGCTCCAACCATGTAACTCGTATAGAGATCCATCAGTTGTTTTTTACTGAGCGATCCGGCGATCACTGTCTCTGGTTTTCCACGCTGCACACGAGGAAGTGAAGCCCAGTTCGAGGCGACGGTCGCTGTATCAAAACTAACATTCGCTAACTGTATTGCAGCTCTACTGCTAACAAATATTTGTTTTGTAGCGACGTCATTTATTTCTCCCACGCACACGTCAAAGGTATCTATCGCAACATACGAAGGTACGGACAGCTTCTTCACGATTGATTTTCCTGCGATTCGCGATCAGCGACCATCGCCCGAAGAATGCCGCGAGCTTCTTGACCAAGTTGACCGTTATAATGTGCGATTATCTCTTCGAAACTTTTTCCTGTTGATACCGTGTTCTGAAGCATAGCGTGATATCCCGATTGAGACACTTCTAGTCCAAAAACTTCGCGCGTTAACGATCCGACATTTTCACCGAATGTCTCCATCCGAGGCCTTTCTGAGTGCATCGACAATCGAGATCGGGTAATTACTTGAACGCATGATCGAGGCACTTCTTGCAGCACCACAGGCGAGTGAGTTGCCACGATAGCGACCCCATTTCGGTTATGAAGGAGTTCGCTGAGCGCACGCGTAAATGCTGATAGCAGAGGTGGATGAAGGTGACTCTCCGGCTCATCGAGCAGCACCAAAGTCTTTTCTTCGACGCGTGCTACTAATCTCGAAACTGTAAGCAGCACAACTGCATGGCCCGAACTCATGCGCTCCACCAAGTTTTGCGCCATGCGAGCGAGTTCCTCGCCCTGCATACCGGCGAGACGAGACAAATCCATTCGTTGAAAATTTTCGTCAGATTCCAACGTCCTGATTGCGCTGAGCCACCGCTTTTTTCGGCCTATGTCGGCAAAACATTCGCCAAGACTAGAAATGCATTCTTTGCGAAGCATTGGTAAGGATTTGAGAAGCGTGCCACCTTCATCCTCAATATCCTTCAATCCGATATAACTATAACGAGTACCCAAGCCTGGATCAGAATTTTCCGGCGGAGGAGCAAATGGGTCAAAAGCACTAAATGAAACCGAAACCAGCGAACTGAAATAAGTCTTGGGGATTGGATCACGGGAAAACATCTGATCGACAAAAAAGCCGGCATCCGTGACTTCAGGGAGGACGATCGCTGAAATCATTTCATTCAATAGTGTCGTCTTGCCAACGCCGTTTCTTCCTATAATCGCATGAACATTAGTGCTCGGCATTGAACTCGCAATCACAGAAAATTTTAGATCAATACCTGCAACGTCGTCCGATTGGGGGCGGGAGAAATCAAAGTTGAAATCCGTTAATGGAACTCCACCTGAAAGAACTCTTGGAAACTGCCCTTCTATTGAACTGATACTTACTGAGCGCAAAAGAGAAGTGCGAAAAACCTCTTCCTCGTGAATTTTATCCATTCGGCTGTCATCGTGAACCATGTCCCTGATGCCCACCAGAAATTTTTGCCGCGTATCTTCTGACAGTTGCTGCGATATTTTAGTATAGTAGGAAACATCCTGCCCAACCGAAAAATAGTTATCACTCAGTTCGTAGAAAGTGGATTCAAGCGTTGAATACGTCGACGTTGATATAGTTTGTCCAAAAAATCCGATTTTCACTGAACCCATCTCAATTGGGTTCCCGTCACCATCAAAAACTAGTAGATCAAACATCGTAACGAAGGAAAAATCATTCCAGTGATCAACGCGCAAATAAGCCTGATTTACGCCAGAATCTGGAAATCTCTGCCCTCGACCGACAATATTAAACTGCATCTGACCCCCTACTGGCAAAATGAATGCTGAACATAGCGTCCGCTATCGAGCGTCACACCCCATAGCGCTTGTTTCCGCCGCTGGTGATGCAATACCGACCACCGCGTGGGCCTATGCAGACCGTTCCACCGCTGCATGGGCAGCCGGAACCGCCATACGACCCACCACCCGATTTGCCTCGCCGCGATCGGCTGGAAGATGACTTTCGCTTCTTGCTCGATGAGCTAAACGAATAGAGGTTGCTGGATGATTGCTTCCGATACGAACGGGATGCGCTGCTCCGAAAATTGTCATAACCTCGCGTAGTAGAACGAATGGTTTGGGCAACGTAGTCCGACGACAAGAATCGCGAACTGACCCAGCAGGACGGCCGCTCAAGCTTCGTCCAGCCGCCTCCGCCTTCTAGTACGGAAACTGACTGCCCTTTCGAAAGCTTGGCAACGACGCGCGCCTTAGTGTTCGGGGCAGCACGGCAATTAACGCCGTCTGCGTTAACATAGGACGCCATGGCAGGGCCGGAAAAAGTTACCGCAGCCAAAATCGCCAGCCCCTTCAAGACTTCGACCAATCTCATCACATCCACTCTCCAACGTTTTTTGGTCCAAACGGGCTGCCCACACAAAGGCATATCGTTCTGCCAGCGAAGAACGTCACATGCTGGCGAAGGAGGGAACTCAGCCAGAAATCCAACTCAGCCCCCAGATCGTCAGAAGCCAGCTTTAAGGCCCAACGCGTAGTATTTCGGCCCGGCATTGCCCTTCACGCTGATCTTGGGCGCAAGCGGCACCGCAACAGTACCATAGGGGCGCACCTTATCGCCGCTAAAGCGGGCACCGCCACCAACCTCCGCTACCAATGGAATCGAGTAGGTTGCCTCAATTTTGGCATAAGCCTTCACGGCCAGATTATCGCACTCGCTGTCTTTGGCGAACCGGCCGGTTTCGCTGTCGCGGCACCGTTCCTGCCCGTTAAAACTGTCCATGTAGTAGCGGTCGTTATCGCCCCGATGCAAAAAGGCACCTGCAATGGGTCGAAGCGAAAAGCCACCGGCCGAGAGCGAGTAACCAACACCCAGTTCGCCGCCCCAGCGACCTTGGGCACGAGCGCCGTTGGCTTCAAGCATAATGCCATTTGCTGATGCTGGTACACACTGGATCGCGAGAGCAGCCGCAAATGCGACGCCCAAGTAATACTTCATCTGAAAATTCCCCCGTCTGCGCACAACGCGCTATAGGCGAATAGGCCACTTCACGAAGGGATTTCAAATGAATAACCCTGTAATAATTCAACACCTTCGGACGGTATTTTTTGTATGCAGACATCATGCGTATTCCGATTCTTGCCGCCCTTGCCCTGTGCGCCTCTTCTCCTGCCAACGCATGGGGACCAATCGGCCATCGCATCACCGGCGCGATTGCTGATGAGAACCTGAGCGGCCTTGCCCGCGCCAATGTCAGGCTGCTGTTGGGTGTCGAGGACTTGGCAGAAGCGGCGACATGGCCGGACGATATGAAATCCGATCCTTCGCCTTACTGGCAGAAGCAGGCCAGCCCTTGGCACTATGTCACGGTTCGCGAAGGAGACGAGTACAAGCCATCAGACGCACCAGCCGAAGGCGATGCCATGTCAGCCTTGCCCCGGTTCACCGCTACGCTGCGCGATCCCAAGGCGTCAATCGAGGATAAGCGCCTCGCCCTCCGCTTCGTCGTTCACATCATCGGTGACTTGCACCAGCCGCTTCATGCTGGCGGCGGTGATGATCGCGGTGGCAATGACTTCAAGGTGACGTGGTTCAACCGATCAACCAACCTGCACTCCGTCTGGGACTCGGCCATGATCGAACAGCGGTCCCTTTCCTATTCCGAGTATGCCGGATGGCTGTCCAGGGCGATCACGCCGCAGCAAACGATCGCGTGGAATGACGTCAATCCTTCGACATGGGTTCGCGAAAGCATCGCCCTCCGCAAGACGATCTACCCGTCCGCCCCTGCCCTATCGTGGGACTATGCGTACCAGCATCGGACAGAAATGGATGATCGCCTCAAACGTGCAGGTGTTCGGATCGCGGCCTATTTGAACTGGGTGTTCACCACCCCCGACGACAAGCGCAAGTGACATGCCCAAGGGCACCCATCACGATCTGAAGGGCTTGCTACTGGCGGGTACGCCCTATCCCGTCCTGCGCATGGACGATGGCGGTGAGTGGCAGCTGGAACTGGTGCAACGGCATCGGCATCTGTTTGGCACCAGAGTCCGTCTTAGCGGCACACGCGATGAATTTGACCTGATCGCGGTGGATCGCATTAGTCCCGCATGACGCGGGATCAGGAACTTTGGGGCGTCGCATCAATGATGCTGAACCGCCACGGACAGGATGCTCCAGTGAAGGTTGCGGAACGGCTGGGCGCATTGGCTGTCGCAGGCGAATCAGAAGGCGTTGCAATGTGGCAGGAAGTCGCCAGACGCCTACACATGCTGATGTCCGGCCAGCATCAAGCCTAAGCGGCCCATCGGTCAAGGTCCGGAAAGAGCGGCAACGTTGGCGGCAGTGGCGGCTCAATCACATTCGGATCGTAAGCCGATACCGTCACCCATTCCATTCGCCAGTCCACGACGATGCTGCGGCCTTCCCGCCTTACCAAGCCAGCCCCATCGCGGGCGACCTCCCACTTGCATTCAAGCTGGTCGTCATATGCGCCTTGAAGCAGCGTCCCGTCGCTGAGGCCGATCAGAAAGCGGTCATCGTCCTCATAGGGAACAGCCAGCGTGGTTTCGATATCGCCGCTGACACGAAGGCGCACGCTTTCCGGCACAGGTTCAATTCTGACGGTCATCGCAGAATCACCCTTTCCTACATGAGAACATATAGCGAACATATCACGAAGAAAGGAGTCGGCAATCATGATTATCGACGGGTCGTTTTTGATGGGCATTGCGGCCGTGCTGACCAGCATTGCAACGCTTTGGAGAGCCATGCGTGGGCGTTAGACATGTACCCCATCCGCCTTGGCGCGGACGGGGCGAAACGAGAAGATGCAGCTCAATCAATGAGCGAGTAACGGCCGTCCTGATCGCGGCTCCAATAGTGCGACACTGGATCGCCCCCGGTATGGCTACTTAATATTATGCCAATGTGCTGCCCATCGAAGCCAAGTTGCTTACCGATCGACACTAGATGCGCGCGCTCGTTCACGCCATCATCCATCAACGCCTGAAGGACGGCAATGAGCTGGTCGTGCCTGTTCGGGCCGCACGCATCCATAAGCTCCTGCAGCGCGGCCATATCGACCACCTGACGCGCCTGAGATTCAATTTCAGTCATAATCACATTTCCGAATTGCTACCTTCCATCGAAGGCAAAAAAATAAAAGGTTCACCCGCCCACGCGCTGACCGGAGAGGCCAAGCGCATGGACGGGCGATGAGGTTAGAGTCAGGCGGGACCGATCTGCATTTTCCTCGCTCCGGCCTCCACAGCGGCAAGCAGCGTGTCATTGGCGAGATGGCTGTACCGCATCGTCGATTTATGGTCAGCGTGCCCCAGCACCCGTCCAACGGCGAACAGGTCGATACCCGCGTTGATCATGAAGGACGCCGCTGAGTGGCGAAGGTCATGGATGCGCAGGTCAGGCAGTTTCGCTTCGTCCCGTGCCGTTTGCCACGAGTGTTTTACCGACACGTAGGGTTTACGGGTTTCAGGATTCGGCAGGACATAGGGGCAGGCACTGAATTTCGGCACCGCGTTCAGCATGTCGATCGCGGGCTTGGACAACGGTACATGCCGTGCCCGGCCGGTCTTCGATGTCGGGATCAGCCATTGCCGCTTCTCCAAGTCGATATGCCGCCATTCAGCATGAAGCAGCTCGGACACCCGCGCCCCGGTCAGAAGGAGCAGGCCCACGATATGCTTCAACTGCGGGTTCAGCGACGCCTCCACCGCCGTCATCAGCCGATTGGCCTCAGCAGCATTGAGGAACCGTTCACGGGCATTGTTGATCGGCTTCCGGGGGATACCCTTCACCGGGTTCTTACTCACGCCCGGCGTCTCCCATCGAAGGGCCAGTTCGAAAGAGCGATTAAACATCACACGGATCTTTTCGACCGTCGCAGGCGCAAGACCTTCGGCCAGCTTTTCGGCCAGCCACTTGGCGACTGACGGCTGCGTGATCTCATCCAGCCGCATTTTGCCCCAACGGGGCAGGATGTGCAGGCGAATGATCCGTTCAGTATTTGCCGGGTTTTCTGGTAGGTCCGGGCATAGTCGAGGTGCTGATCGGCCAATGCCTTGTAATTCCCTACCGCCCGCTTTTCGGCCTTATCTGCTGCAGGGTCACGACCGAGGACGACCTCTGAACGAAGCCGCTGCGCCTCCTTGCGAACCTTGTCCACACTGAGGTCGCCATACGCCGCGATCTTGATCGCCTTTTGCTCTTTTGGGCCACGATTATAGCGCAGCCAGAAAGTCCGGCCACCAGAGGATCGCACCTCCAGAACGAAGCCGGTAATGACGGTATCGTAATAATCTGTCTTCTTCTTGCCCGGCTCGCACTGGGCAGTCAGGCAAAAAGCTGCATCAAGCTTTGCTTTTGGCATGGTAATTTTTCCTTTGAAACATTGCGCATCCACGCGCTCCGCTGGGCACGGGCGACGGACGCAAAGGGTCAGGCCACCGGACGCGGGCAATTGGCGTCTGGCGGGGCATAGAGCCGCCCGCTGGGCGGAAGAGGTGGCGGAGGCCCGGAGCCTGGGCAGCTCCCCCGGCACCCAGCGGATACCGAGGGGGCTGCGAGCAGCCGGGGAACTGGAAAACTAGCCGGTCTGGCAGACTGGCAGCCTAGAATTTGTCCCCCTCATGCAGGAAGTATTTGTGGGTATTGTGCGCTCCGACGTGCTTGTACCATCGGCCCCCGGAGGGTTTCTGGCTCTCATATTTTTCAAGCACAGCCTTCACCCGATGCCGTGACACCGACAGGGCTTTGGCCACTTTTTGAAGGATGTCAGATTTCGTCCTGAATTCGGCTAGGATCGTTTCCTCGATCGATTCAATAACTTCATCATCGTTAGCCGCCTCGATCGCCGCCCCAACAGCACGCATCTCGGTTTCGTTCAGCCGACGCATGGAATTCAGCCGCTCCTGATAGGAGAGCTGGCCAGCACGGCTATACACATAGACCGCTTCGTCTGCGTTCCCACTACGCCCTTTGAGACGGGTGAAAGTCACAGAACAAAGATCTGGCTGCACTCCTTGATCCAGCTTCGCCACATAGGCTGCGTCAAAATCTTCCAGGATGTCGGTGGTGCCCGCGTAGGTGAGCTTGCCATCCGTTCCCAGGTTTTTGTTTGTGTGGGCCAGGACTATCACGCTGCCACCTGCAACCACGAAGCGGCGGCATAGCTTGCCGAATTCGGCTGCCTCGGACTTCTGCATAATCGAGGTAAATTTCTTCAAAGTGTCGAGAATAACAGTCTTGCCCTTGGCCTCCTTCGTGGCAGCCATACGGTTCATTTCAGGCATCAATGCAGATGCAGAAAAGCCGTTCTCACCGGGGATCAGCATGTTGATACCCAGTTCATCAAAAATTTTGGCCTTCTCTGCCGCGCCGAAGCTGTTGTCGTCGGCGTTGACGTAATAGACCGATTCAGGATCGATCCGCTTTTCAGAGACAGCCTGCACCAGCTCGTAGACCATCAACATAGTCTTACCGGCACCCGGCTGGGCATAAATCACCGTAGCCTGACCTTTGAGGCACAGATCGGAGATCAAAAGTTCAGGAGCTTGCGCTTCCTCCGCGAGACGATCGGCCTCACCAAGGACACTCCATTCGTCCAATTGGGTTTTAGCCCCCTCTGGCAAGGGAGTCAGGTCACCTGCTGACGAGATGTTGCCGCTGTTGGGCAGCGCCACCTTCATCTTTGGCACCTGAATATTTTTGGCGCTTAACGCCTTGTTTGCGTCACCGCATGATTGTGCTTCCATTTGATGCTATCGACCACCGAAGCAGCCGCCTTGGTTAGAGAGATTGGCCGAGCGAACCTGCTCGAAACTCTTCAGATGACCTCAAGCCGCTGCAAAGCAAGCCAAATTGGTCGTGGACTGCCACTTTCCTAACCTGTTTCATTAATAAGAGAATGTTGCACAATAACCACAATTACAGGCTAAGTTTGGTGTCAGGTGGACCGCGGAGTGGTCGGAATTGAGCGTTACTTCGGCAGTAGATTTCCGGTTGCGCGCGAATCACCCAGCCCGGTCCGGACGGTCGCTTCCAGTTCGCTCAGTTCTCCAGATTTTCAGTTTGCCAGTTCGCCGATGCGTACCGTTGGGTCGTGACCGGTCTCCACGCCATTCGCACTCGGAGGGCGGGGATCTGTATAAACTGATAACTGGCCGATCGGATTGAGAGGTGTGTATTCAGGTGGTTTAACCCATTTCGGTTTGCCCGGCAGGGTTTCCGACTGGCCCGATTTAGCTCCGATCGCTTGGGCTGCCTTCATCCTGCACAATTCATCCGCGAACAGGGGGTGGTTGGATTAACGCCACCGGGCGGCATGGCTCCTTTTGCCCCGGCCGACACCAACGGCGGATTACGTCAGCTATCAATAGCAGGCCGCATAGGCTGCCTACAGATATTGGATAGCGCTTGAGCATCGCTGAAAATAGATTGAAGGTCAGAAATCCGAAAGTTTCGGATGGTCTGAACCATGCGCCCCAGAGCAACATGAGCGCGCCTGCGATCAGCAGCAGGACCACGGCCCATCGGAAAGCGGCCAGAGCGAGCATCAGCAACGCACAGTATAGAAATATTTTCATGGTTTGTTCTCCATTAAAACTCAATGCAGTCGGTGCAGGGCTTGAACGGGACGGCGTAGTCACCGCACATCGCAAGCAGCCGAAGATCGACCCCATCGGCTTTCGGCACGAAGACGAGCCAGCCGAACCCATCGTCGGAAAGCACGAAGGCCATCTCGAACCAGCCGCCATGGTCGCTGATCCATTCCGTCGAGGGCATGAAGTCAGCGGCACCATAGGGCGTGCCATCGACCAAATTGGCGAGGACCGTGAAGCCCAGCGCACTATCCAGTACCTCTATGGTATCGCCCGGCTGGACGACGAGGAAGTGAACGACCTCGCCAAGGTCATAGCCGTCGCTCGTGCCAAATTGTTCGAACCGGCGTTCCAGCAGGCTTCGCAGTGCCATGTCGGCGGTTGATCCAATCGTCAGGCGCATGGCCTGAGCATCGCGAATTTCAATCATGTGCAATTTCCTTCAGACAAAGAAAAAGCGCCCCGGAGTTTCCCCCGAAGCGCTGCGATTTGTAGGTTTAGATTGTTAGTCGGCGACTGTTCTGGCGGCCTGCTCCACCCGCTCCTTGGCCAAGCCTCGATAACGAGACCGCTGAACAGCGTGCCAAATGACCGACAACAGGATGAGCCACAGCCCATGCCAACTGAAGAAACAGAACAGGATGCCAAGGCCGAAGCAGATCAAGGCACCGTTACCCCCTTCCTTGGCGATCAATCTGTCCACCTCCTTTTCGACCAACTTATTGATCGACGCATTCATTACAGCGCCATGGGCAGCAGTTTGGATCGAGGATACCTTAGCGGGCGGCTGTATCGATCCACCTTCCTGTCCAACTGCGGAGCCGACTTCTCTCGACGCTTGCAGTTTGGCAGCGATCTTTGCCACGTGGGCATCAGCATCCTGTTGAGCTTGGCGCTGTTCTCCGGCCAGTTCCCGACGACGGGCTTCTATCTTGGATCGGAAATCCATTTGCTATTCCTCTCCGCTGCTGGACAGCATCGCACTAAGGACTGCACTGCCCACGACTAATCCTGCCGCGCCAGCCGCCGCTTTCCTGCCGACCGAACGGGACTGATCTTCCGCAACGATGATGTCGTCGATAACGCGTCGTGCCCTCCCTTCCCGTTCAGCTTCTGGAATGCTCCTCTCAAAGGTCACCATCAAAGTCTCGCGGTCGCTGACCATCAAATGCCGCTGCAGGACGTTCGCCATGAAGACCATGCGCCAACCTTCCGCCGCCATTGCATTGAGATAGGCTTCCAGCACAGCCGTCTCGATCCTGCCTTCACCGAGGAGAGCGGAACTGATCGCGCCATCGGCAACGTCGATGACCTTATATTCATATTCCATGTCAGCCCTCCTTCCAGACGGCTTCGACAAAGGCACGGCAGGATGTACGCGCATTGATGATGTTCCGGCCGGTTGAGACACGAAGGGTTTGTTGGTTGATCGGCTGGATTTCCTTGCCTCGGCGCTTGGCCTCTTCGTAGGCGCGGGTGGTAGCGATTGACCGGCAAGCCGCCATGAGCGCGTCGGCTTCAGGGATAAACTGGTATCGGGAGTAGCGTAGATCGACGGTGAAGCCGGTTGCGGTGTGCTTGACGTCGAATTTGGCATTCTTGTCACCGCCAGCCGTTAGAGGCTTGGAAACATCGGCGGGCGTTGTGCAGGCAGCGAGCAGCGCCAGACCCACCATGGGGGACTGTCAGGATTTCCGTGTGCGGCCGGGCGGTTGATCATCAGGCCGCCATGGCTCTGATGAAACGTTCGCCGAAGATCACGGCAAATTGCGCCTTCGCCATGGTCCACTCACGTGGTGGCATCTTCCACTGGGACTGTCAGGATTTCCGTGTGTGGCCGGGCATAATGGGCAACAAGGAGTCCCACTATGTCACGACGCAAAGAACCTGCCATACCGAATGAGCTTCTCGATCAGCTTTTGGCGGGCGGCGCTGCCAGTGCCGCCTTCGAGCAGGGCGG
>CALSAF010000161.1:0-11356 GCA_943372805.1 Rhizobium sp. Q54 | reverse complement strand
CCAACGGTATCCAGGAAGCGGCGGCCAAGATCGGTTGGGAGGTTACCGTTCTTGATGGCGCTGGCTCCGTGCAGAGCCGCGCCGGCGCCTTCGGTCAGGCGCTTGCGCTGAAGCCGGATGGCATCATCATCAATGGCTTTGATGCCGTCGAACAGCAGGCAGCTCTCAAGCAGGCCTGCGACGCCGGCATCCCGATGGTCAGCTGGCATGCCGGCCCGGTCATCGGCCCTGATCCGGCCAATTGCCTGTTCGCCAATGTCTCGACCGATGCGATGGAAGTCTCTGCCGCTGCCGGTAAATGGGCCTTTGCGGATGCTGGTGGCAAGCCGGGCGTCGTGATCTTCACGGACTCGACCTATGCAATCGCGATTGCCAAGGCCGACAAGATCAAGGAGACGATCGAGAAGCTCGGCGGCACGGTGCTCGAATATGTCGACACGCCGATCGCCGACACCTCAAGCCGCATGCCGACGCTGACGACTTCGTTGCTGCAGAAATACGGCGCAAGCTGGACCCATGCGCTGGCGATCAACGACATCTACTTCGACTTCATGGGGCCGAGCCTCGCCGCAGCCGGCGTTCCGGGCGATGGTGCACCGAAGGCGGTTGCCGCCGGTGACGGGTCCGAGTCCGCCTATCAGCGTATCCGCTCCGGCCAGTATCAGGCCGTGACGGTCGCCGAACCGCTCAACCTGCAGGGCTGGCAGTTGATCGATGAGTTGAACCGCGCCGTCAGCAAGGTAGAATGGTCGGGTTACACCTCGCCTCTGCATGTCGTGACCAAAGCGAACATCAACGCGGATGGCGGTGACAAGAATATCTTCGATCCGGGCAACGGTTACCGCGATCAGTATGCCAAGATCTGGGGCAAGTAAGAGCTGCTCCCTAGCGGCCGGCGCAGTCTCCTCTGTGCCGGCTGCGACCACGCTAACGGATGAACAGGATACCCGTGCATGAGCGACTTCTTCGAGCCTTCAGCGCAACTGACGGACAAGGGCGTGCTCGCCATGCTGCACGCCGCAATCGACAAGGCTTCGGCCATGGGGCAGCCGCAATGCATCGTGGTTGTCGACCACAGTGGTGTCGTGCTCGGGTCCTTCCGAATGAAGGGCGCGCGGTTCCTCTCCCTGAAGAGTGCTCTCGCCAAGGCGCGAACGGCCGCTTCCATCAATGCGCCTTCGACGGCCATTCCCGAGCAGGCGCGGCTGCTGATTTCCGGCGCCACCCAGGGAGAAGTGACCGGGCTCAAGGGCGGTCTTCCGATCCGCTTCGGCGGCGTTCTGGTCGGTGGTATCGGCATTGGTTCGGGCAGCGGCGATCAGGATGAGGAGGTGGCGCTTGCCGCTCTTCAGGCCGTCGGCGCGGACCTGGTTGCCAGCGCCTGAGGCCGGGCGTCCTGCCGGTCGTGGCCCTGGCCCTGGCCATGGCCAAGGCGCCGGAAGTGTCTCCTATGCCGGGCATTTGCCTTGCGCTTTTCATCTATTGTTCCCGGAATGCCCGTGCCAGCTGGTCGGCGAGCGGCTTGATCAGATAGGAGAGCGCCGTTCGTTCGCCGGTATGCACGAAGACCTCCGCGGGCATTCCCGGAACGAGAGTGAGGTCCGGTATCGTTCTTGCGCTGCCGGGCTCGGTGGAGACCCGGATGACGTAGTAGGACAGGCCGGTCGACGGGTCGACCGTAAGATCCGCGGCCACATGACTGACGAGACCCTGGAGTTCCGGTGTCGTGCCCTGGCTGAATGCCGAGAGGCGAATTCTGGCAGTTTGTCCCTCATGGATCACATCGATGTCCTTTGGCGAGACATGCGCCTCGAGCAAGAGCGCGTCGCCTTCGGGGACGATCAGCATGATCGGTTCCGCCGGCGTGACGACGCCGCCGACGGTGTGCACGGCCAACTGATGCACCACGCCCGACAACGGGGCGATGATATCGGTTCGGCGAAGCTGATCCTCGGAGGCAATCCGACGTTCGACGAATTCGCCGATTTGCCCCTGGACCTCCCGCAGCTCCCGGCCGACCTCCGATTTGAGGTCCTGATCGATCTGGAGGATGGCGAGCCTGGTTTCCGTGATCCTGCCGGCGATCTGCGCCTGATAGGCGATCTTCTCCCCCAGTTCCCCGCCGAATGTTGCCAATTCCGTCTTCAGGCTGTTGAGGCGTTGATCTGATACCGCCCCTTGTCTACGCAGCTCGGCGAGTGCCGATATCTCCTGCCGCAGTACATCGCTTCCCTCGCGATAGGCTGCTTCCTGCGCCCGCAGTCCATCGATCTCGTGGCTGTATTGCCGGATGCGCTCCGCGAGCTGGGCCTTCTGTCCGTCACGGGAGGCCTTTCTGAAGCGGAACAATCGCGACTCGCTGTCCATGGCTGCGAGTGCATCGACCTGTCCCTGCCGCTGTTCTTCCAGGAGAGTCTCGGGGAAGACGATCCGTTCGAGGTCGTCGCGTTCGGCCTCAAGTCGGGCCTGGCGTGCCAGAAGCTCAGTCAGCCGCTTGGCGACCATGGCGAGATTGGCTTTCGCCTGCGTCGCGTCAAGACGCAGCAACACGTCTCCCGCCACGACCCTGTCACCGTCACGGACGAGGATCTTACCGACGACACCCCCCGCCGGATGCTGAACCTTCTTGAGGTTGCCGGCGACAACGAAATGCCCGCCGGCAACGACCGCGCCGGAGATCCGGGTGATTGCCGCCCATGTACCGGCACCGCCAACCAGCAGCAAGCAAACCAGCAGGCCAAGGCGGGCATGCAGGCCGATCGATCGGCGCACGGCTGCCTGTCGTTCAGAGAGTTGCATCTGCGTCTCCCTTCGTGGCGATGGCCGGGCGATCGCTTGCCTTGTCGCCCCCTGGGGAGGTGACCACCCGCAGCGACGTGCTGCCATAAGGTCCGATCTGCGGGGAAAGAGCAGGCCTCGCCGCTGCCGCGCGTGGCTGGAGCACCTCGGCTAGAACCTTGTCGCGCGGGCCGAAGGCCTTCTGGCGACCCGCTTCGACCATCAAGACGAGATCGACGGCCCCGATTGCACTCGGGCGATGGGCGATGACGACGACAATGCCGCTGCGGGCGCGGATCGCGCCGATCGCCTCCACCAGGGCGGCTTCTCCTTCGGCATCCAGGTTTGCGTTGGGTTCGTCGAGAACGACGAGGAACGGATCGCGGTAGAGCGCCCGTGCGAGCCCGATCCGCTGGCGCTGGCCGGCAGACAGCGCCGAGCCTGCTTCGCCGATGCGGGTTTCGTAGCCATGCTCCATGCGCAGGATCATCTCATGGGCGCCGGCCTGCTTTGCCGCTGCGACCACGGCGAGCGGGTCAGGCGTGTTTTCGAAACGGGCTATGTTTTCTGCAATGGTCCCATCGAAGAGTTCGACCCCCTGTGGCAGATAGCCGATATGGCCGCCGAGCTCCTCGCGGTTCCATTGGTCGAGGCTCGCGCCATCCAGCCGGACCTTGCCGGCCAACGGCAACCACGCACCGACCAGCGCACGCGAGAGTGTTGATTTTCCGGAGCCCGATGGGCCGATGATCCCGAGGGCCTCGCCGGCGGTGACTGTGAAGGTGATGCCGGCAATTGTCGGAAGCTTGGTTCCGGGCGGCGCCACAACGATGGCTTCCGACTTCAATTCCCGGCGCGGCTTTGGCAGCGACAGGACGCTTGCTTCTGGCGGCAGGCGTGTCAGCAGCTCCTGGAGCCTCGTCCAGCTTTGCCGGGCCATCAGCCAGGGTTTCCAGGCCGCAATGGCTGCATCCACCGGCGCCAGCGCACGGCCCATCATGATCGAGCTTGCGATCATGACGCCTGCGCTTGCTTCCTGGGTGATGACGAGCCAGGCGCCGACGGCGAGCAGTATTGATTGCAGCATCATGCGCAAGGTGCGCGACAGGCTGCCGAGCCCGCTCACAACATCCCCTGATCTGCGGTTGGCCTCGAGATAGTCGAGATTTGCGTCTTGCCATCGCCCCGCCATGCGAGGCCCCATGCCCATGGCCTGGACGACTTCTGCATTGCGGCGTGTGGCTTCCAGAAGACCATTGCGGGCCATGTTGGCAGTGGTCTGGTCCCGGATAGCCTGGCGAGACAGGAGATTGGTCAGGAGCGTCAGGGATACCAGCACGACGGCGCCGGCAAGCGCGGTCACGCCGATCCAGAAATGGAAGAGAAAGCTGATCCCCAGATAGAGCGGCATCCAGGGGAGGTCGAAGAAGGCCGTAGGGCCGCTGCCGGAAAGAAAGCCGCGGACATTGTCGAGATCGCGCAGCGGCTGCAGGCCGTCGCCTGGCGCTGGCGCCAGAAGCGGCAGGCGGATAACGGCGTGGTGAACGCGTGGCGAGAGGTCGTGATCGAACTTCTCGCCGATCCGCAGCAAGACACGTGCCCTGATCGCATCGAGCAGCGCCTGGAAGGCATAAAGCCCGATGGCCAGGATCGCCAAGCCAACCAGGGTCGGAATGCTGCCGCTGGACAGCACGCGGTCATAGACCTGCATCATGAACAGCGGCGAGGTCAGGGCCAGGATGTTGACAACACCGCTGAGCAAAGCGATCGCCGGAAGGGCGCTGCTCATGTCCGTCATGTTGCTCACAAGAGGCTCGGGTGTACCGGCTTTGGTCCGCATGCTGCTCGTCTGCTCCGCTGTCTTGGAAGGTGGTCGCGCGCATGGCTGCGCGCGACCTGTTCAGTCTCAGGCGAAGAGGAAGTCCGACGCGTCGAGAACGCTTGATGACACGCCGTTGAGCGTGATGGTGTCACCCAGGAAGCTCTCGATAAAGGCGTTACCGCCCAGATCGGAAATCAGCAGTTCGCTCAAGTCGGTCACGCCCCAGGCGGAGATGTCGAGAACGTCCACACCATCCTGGAAGCCGTAGGTGCCGGTGGCGCCGGCCTTCACGACGTCGTTGCCGGAGGAGAAAACGAAGGTATCGGCTCCACCGAAGCCGACCAGTACATCGGACGCGGCGGTGTCGTGGATCTCCGTGCCGACGGCGGCGAGGTAGTCGTAGAGGCTGTCGAGCGAGCTGTTCACCGTGAGGTCATAGATTGCCCAATCGAATACGTCCGTGGTCGCACTCGGGAAGGTGCTATCAGGCGTGATCACCAGATCTTCGGAAACGCTGAAGCCGGTCGAGGCAGACTGGCTGAAACCGCTGCCGAGCGTGATGCTGTCGACCGTGCCGGTCAGGTTGCCGCGGGAATACTGAAACTCACCTTCCATATAGATGCCGTTGCCGCCGCTGGTGCCATTGCCCCACTGTTCGTAGACGGTGGTGCTGAGCGGATTGGTGACAAGGCCGTTGCCCTCGTCCCAGAAGGCGCCGTAGGTCGAGCTGTAACCGCTCGTCCAACCGTTCAGGTAGCCTTCCATGTTCGAAGAGGCGGAGCTAAGTTGGATGACTGCAGCCATGGGGTTTCTCCTTGAGTGGCTGTTGACATTGGCCCGGACCTTTGTCCGGACAGTGTATCCCCGGGCCGGGCCATCACCCCGACCCGGGGAATTCCTGCTCGGCGTGCCAGACGGCGCGCAGAGGCGAGCGCGATCAGAATTTCATCTTCAGCGTTGCGGTGAAGGTGCGACCGGGCGCCGTATAGTCGCTGTTGGCCGGGATGTAGTTGCGATCGGTGACATTGTTGACGGAGAAGCGCAGGGTTGCAGCTTCGGTCACCTCAAATGACCCGTAGATATCGACAGTCGTGTAGACGTCGGTGAGCTTCAACAGGTTGCCCGTATCGGTGTCCAGCATGTAGCTCTGGTTTGCCGTGACATGGTTCAGGCGCGCGCCGAGGGACAGGCGGTCGTCGAAGAACCGCATGCCGCCATCGACGGTCAGCTTCATTCTCGGCGGGACCGAGCCGGCAGTCGCAGTGATGTCTCCCGAGGTAGTCGTCGTGCCGTTGGAGAAGACCTGGGTCTTCTGCGGCCATTCCGTGTCGAGGAAGGACGCCGTTCCGCCGATCCAGAAACCGCCGGTGTCGTAATTGCCCTCCAACTCCACGCCCTTCATGCGGGTCGTTCCATCAAGGTTGACGAAACTCTGATAGGTTCTCGTGCTGACATCCGCCGTGTAGATCGTGCCGAGTACGATGTAGTCCTCGACCTCGCGGTAGAAGGCCGAGGCCTTCAGGCGGAGGCTGTCTCCGCCCGTCAGGACATCGTCAAGACTGACATTGGTGCCGATTTCGTAGGTTGTGGCCGTTTCGGATCGCAGGTCCTCATTGGGTGCATTGGTGATCCCGACCCCTTTACCCGGTGGTCCACCCGTCACGAATGCTTCCAGGATGGTCGGAGGCTTGTAGCTTTCGGAATAGCTGACATAGGGACGGAACCAGTCCACCGGCTTGAATTCGATGGTTGCAGAGGGCAGCCAGGCACTGTCGATGCGGTCGACTTCGAATGTGTATTCTGGATTGATCTCGATGGGGTCCGACGTGCTGCCAGGTATCGTCGCTCCCGCTGCATAAAAGGTTGAATTCGAGATTTCTCCGACCTGGAGGAGGATATTGCAGCTTGCCGTTGCCACGCTCGCGCTGACTGGGAGGCCAGTGTTCGGATTGATGCCGTTGCACAAAGAGACACGTGAAGTATAGGTCGCTGGGCTGTATGTCTGCGCCCAGACGGCGTAGGTGGTGATTGCCTGCGCGGGTCTGGCAGGCACCGTCACCGTGGTGAATACACGGTCGTGATAGCGTGCCGTGCCTTTCAACCTTGACCAGTCGTAGCGTAGCCCGGCTGACAGACTGACCCAGTCCACCGGGTCCAGCGTGCCGTTGACGAAAAGGCTCGCCACGTCACGGCGGCCTGGAGGGCTGAAGGCGGTGTAGCGATTGGCCCATTTCGGATTTGCGGTAATGTCGGTGCTGCTGGCCGACGACGTGGCGATGTCGCGGAAGGCTTCTGCGCCGTAATTGAGGGTCAGCGGACCAGCGACGGTGTCGAGCACGCTGGTGTTGTCAAGCGAGACGCCGAAGCTCTTTGTACCCATATCGATTGTGGTTTCGGGGGTCTCATTGGGGCGCTCTTCGCGAACCTCTTTCGTGTTGGAATCGTTCAGCCAGAGAAGGCCCTTCATGTCGATCAGCGGTGATTCCGGATCCCATGTGAACTTGGCTGTAACGCTGTCGTTGCGGGCGTTTTCATGGTTGAGGTTGGCGCCGCCGGATGTGCCGTAGACGAAGGAATTGTCCTGATGCATCCAGGACAGGGAGGTCTCGACATCGCCGAAGTCGCCTTCGAGCTTGGCAAGCGAACTCCAGTTGCTCCGGCCGAGCATGTTCTTCATGTTGTTTTCGGTGGTCGTCTGGTCGCCGTTCTTGCCGATCGCGTATTCGCCGAGATTGGAGCTGCTGAAACCGCCGACGATCGAGAATGGGGTCTCGCCAAGGCGCGAAGCGGCGAGGTAGGACCCCTGGTAATATGTGTTGTTGGAGCCGGTCCCGGTATTGGTCTCTGCACCCCATTGCTCGCCATCGGCAATCAGATCGTCCGCGCCGACGGTCTGGAACTCCACCTTGCCGCCGAGTGAACCAGCGTTCCCAGTCGCTGCCCTGGTGTTCTTCTCGACTTCAACGGCGCGAATAAACGCGCTGTCGACGAAGGCCTGACCCGAATTGGAAACATAATTGCTGCCGCCGAACCCAGCCCCGCGTTGGGCGTTCTGACGGGCGCCATCGATGGAGACGATGACACGACCCGAGTCCTGCAGACCTCGAATGTTGGGCGAAACAGTCGGAAAGCTGCCATTGGCCTCCCCGGCATAGACGCCGGAGATCCGGTTGAAGAGATCGCGGGTGTTGCGGGTCGCCGCAGCCTGTATCGCCTCGCGGCCCACCACGCTCAGACTGCTCGGGGTCTCGTAGACCCAGTCCGGCGTGCCCTGATAGCCGCTGCCCGTTGTGGCATTGGCGCCGCCGGCTGCAACCGTGATCGTGTCGAGGACGGTCGAACCATCATCTGTGGTTTGTGCCGCATCGTCGCCGATCTGGTCGGCGCCGACGACGACGGCCCGATTGCCGGTGAACCGGAACGGAATGCCCGTGCCGGCAAGCATGGTCGCAAGTGCTGTTTCCGGCGTCATGCGGCCCTTGACCGCCTTGACGACGACATCAGCTGCGCCGCCCGAGGCCTGACTGACCTGGATGCCAGACTGGCGGTTGAACGCGGCGAGAGCGCGCGACAATGGCTGGGCGGCAATATCGAACTCACGCAGATCCGCCTGCGGGGATTGCTGCGCCGATGCTGCCGGTGATGTCTGCGCCTGGCCCGGTCCGGTCCACATGACCGCGCAGAGGGCCACCGAACTCAACAGAACACTCGTCTTGAGGGCGCCCCTCCCGCCAGGATGAAGCCGCCTGCAATCTACTCTTCGTACCATTTACCCACTTGTCCCTTACGCCAGTCAACGCCGCCCATGCCGGGTTGCTGACAGAAAGACACGTGGCTAAGCCCGCATTTTCATGGGGCATTTCCCATTTCCGTTAAATCTTGATAATTGTTATCATATTTTTTAATGACGGGTGATCACGCGCACGGAATCTCCCAAGTTCCGAACCTTGCCGCCGAATGGATCCACGAGTGCCCCGAGCGCAAGTGCCGGGGATGTCAGGTCGTAGATTCCCGTAACCCGTTCCTCGCCGAGCGACGGGTCTGCCAGCGTGATCCAGGCCGGGTCGTAGCGCCGGATGACATCGATCACTGATGCAATCGAGGTGTTCCGGACCACGAGGCGGCCTTCGCGCCATGCACCGACGTTCTCGACGTCGACAAGTGTCCTCGTCTGCATTCCGCTCGCGGCGTCGATCGAGATCGCATCGCCCGGTTTCAACGTTGCTCGCGATGGGCCGGAAACTGGGTCCCGGGTTCCCGTCGAAACCGAGCCGCGGGCCACGGCGACCCGTGTCGCATCTCCGGTGAGCTGGATATCGAAGGCGGTGCCCAGTACCTCGACCTCGGCACTGCCGGCGATCACGCGGAAAGGGCGGTCCGGGTTTTTCCGGACGTCGAAGAATGCCTCTCCCTGCAGGAGCGTCACCTGGCGCAGATTGTCAGTGAACTGGACGCTGAGGGCGCTGTCGGGGGCGAGTTCCACTCTACTGCCGTCCTCAAGCTCAATGCTCCGGATCTCTGCGATGGCTGTCCTGTGGTCCGCGGACCAGCGGATCATCACGGAGGGTGCCGCCAGCCAGAGGACACAGGCCATGACGCAGGCGACTGCCAGTCCTGCCGCGAAGCGGGGAATGGAAGGACGAGCCCGGTGCTGGGTCCGCATGTGGTTGGCGGCGAGCGGGCGATACATCGATTCTGCCTTTCCCGTCGCGCGCCAGAGGAGACAGAGTTCGCTCCATGCCTGTTCATGCTCCGGCGAGGCTCGCCGCCAGACTTCGAACTGGGGCCGAAGCTGTGCGGATTGCGGGTTTTCTCGGATCCGTACCAGCCATGCCGCAGCCTCGTCGAACAGGCGGGATCGGTTGTCGTGCGCTTCAGGGCTCATGGGCCGGCTCCGTTGGAGATGGCGGTTGCAGAATTGCTCTTGGTTCATGCTGATAGACACGCGAACCCGCCGCAGTTTTCAGCAGATCGGTCAGATAGGGCCATTCCATCACAAGATGTCCCGCGTCTCTTCGCGCAGGCGCGTCATGGCCGCGTTCAGCAGGCGATGCGCCGTCGGAACGGAAACCTCCATCCTCGCTGCGATTTCCTGCAGGGTCATTTTCTCGAAGCGATACATTTCCATCACCCGACGTTCGCGATCGGGCAAGCGCTCGATCGCCCTGGCGACGAGGGCGATCTGTTGCTGGAGCAGAAGGTCGGCTTCTGGGGAGGGCCTTCCCTGAGGCCATCCCCACCACGGGATGTCGTCCGGTTCATCGATAACCTCCAGCTTGCGCCTGCGCTTCTTGTTGAAGGACAGATTGCGCACGATGCGAAAGAGGTAGGTTTTCGGTGGAGCCGGTTCGTCGGCGGCGTTGACGAATCTCAGGAAGGCATCCTGGACGATATCCTCGGCATCATCGCGCGAACCGGCGATCGGTGTCGCATAGTCGATCAATGCCTTGCGTGCCTTCAGGTACATTCTATACCGGGCGTTCTTGTCGCCAATGACCATGAGCAGCTCGAGCAATAAACTTGATAATATGAATCATGTTTATTGGAAGCGCGTCTCAAAGTCGATGCCCAAGCCTTGCATAACGCTCGATCGATCGAGATCGCCAAGGATCAGGGACTGATCCGGGGGAAACTGCGCGTTCCAGTCGGTGCTAGATGTTTTCTCCCAGGAGAACCTCGATCCGGATCTTCTCCTGGGAGGCGATCGGTTCGCGCTGCTCAAGTCGCGCCCGCATGATCCGCACCGCACTTCTCACGGCATGTCCGGGGTTCTGTGCGATGATCACGTCGATCCGTTCGTCGCGCAGGGCGTCTTCGCTGAACGGCGTGCGCTCGTGCACGACAACTGTCAGCGCACGGGTATCGACAACGGCTTCGATCGCCGAGACCGGCACGCGTGCCTCGGAACTCAGCACATAGACGGCCTTGATCTCCGGGTTGTGTTCCAGCATGCGGGCAATGACGAGGCCCGCCCGGCGTTCGTCGCCATAGGTTTCAAGCGAGGGCAGCGGGGTCAGGTGCGGGAACTGGGCATTGATGATGCGGTCGAAACCGAGACGCCGCTCGATGCTGTCCTGCGCCATCATGGTTTCTGCAACGACCATGATCTTCGCCGGCCCGCGCTCCAGAAAGCGGCCGATGATCTTGCCTGCCGTGGCGCCTGCTGCAAAATTGTTGACGCCGACGAAATCGGCAGCCGGCAGTTTTTCCTGGCCGGACAGGAACTGCACCACCTTGATGCCGCGTTCGATCAGTCTCGCCATCGCATCGCGAACCTGTGGTGATTCCGGCGCCATCACCGCCACGCCGTCGACATCGTCCGTGCCAATGCCCGCCAGATAATTCGCGACGGCATGAGGGTCGGACATCGGCATTTGCACAGAATCGATATCGGTGAGATCTGCCCGCAGCGCTTCCCGCGCATCGGCAACCTCCTGAAGAATCTGCCGCAGATACTGATCGCCGGACAGCGGCAGGATGAAGCGGAAACGGTAGATCCGGTTGCGCGCCAGGTTCATGGCTGCCGGATTGCGAACGAAGCCGATCCGCTCGATCGCCTCGTTGACCCTGCGCGCCGCCTTCTCGCTGACATTGGGTCGATCATTCAGGACGCGATCGACCGTGGCCAGGCTGACGCCGGCTGCTTCTGCGAGGTCCTTTGCGGTTGGTCTGATCAAGGCGGCCTGTCATTTGCTGGTGATGGGAAAATGACTTTTCCAACAAATTCAAACGAAACGCAAGAAAATGAGGTGCGCA